>NZ_JBIWKA010000004.1:0-21992 GCF_044765445.1 Streptomyces sp. NPDC102467
GTGGAGACCGGCACGCATCTGGTGCTGGACGCGGAGCTGGCCGGCTGCCGCACCGGGGAAGTCACCCTGGTCGGCCGCCTGCACCGCTCCTGCGGGCCCGGCCACCTGGTCCTGGCCGACCGCGAGTTCCTCGGAGTACCACTGTGGCGGGCCTTCACCGCCACCGGCGCCGATCTGTTGTGGCGGGTGCCCGCCAACCGCGTCCTGCCCGCCGACCGGGTGCTGCGGGACGGATCCTGGCTGTCCCGCATCCACGCCGGGACCGACCCCGCGAAGAAGAATCCGGTCACCGTCCGGGTTCTGGCCTACCGGCTCGACCACGCCGGCCGATCGGTGGCCGGCTACCGGCTGGTGACCAGTCTGCTCGATGCCCGTCGCTTCCCGGCCCGGCAGCTGGCCGCGCTCTACCAGGAGCGCTGGGAGGTCGAGTCGGTCCTCGCGGAGCTCAAGACCCGCCAGCGTGGTGCCCGCATCGTGCTCAGCAGCAAGACCCCGGACGGGGTGCTGCAGCAGATCTGGGCCCATCTGCTGGTCCACCGGGCCCTGCGCGAGCTGATGTTCAGAACAGCCGCCACCCGGGGCCTGGATCCGGACCGGATCTCCTTCACCGAGACCCTGCGTTCGGCCCGGCGCAGCGTGACCGTCACGCCGGGCCGATTTTCCCCCTGACCTCCTGGTCAGAGCGCTGGTCCTGCTCGAACACGACCTGCTGGAGCGGCTCCTGCCGGTCAGACGCCTGCGCAGCCAGCCCCGCGCGGTCAAACGCAAGATGTCCAACTACCGGCTCAAACGGGCTGAACACCAGAACTGGCCCCAGCCCGCCCGCGCCGGCGTTCAAGCCGTCCGCATCCAACGACCCCAACCCGCCAGCCCGTAAAGCAACAGCATTGCGCCTAGATCCTGTCTTCAGGCATCCTGCCCGGCCGTCTCGGCAGGCTCCGCGGGTCGCTTGAACATCCGGGTCGCCGTGATCTCGCCGTGCACCGTCTCCCCACTCGGGTCCTGCTGCGGCAGCCCCGGGCGCAGGTGCTCCTCCACGCTGATGTACTTCAGCCCTGCGCGCAGGTCCGCGTCGTTGCGCAGGCGGATCACGAGCGGGAACTCGGCGAGCGCCGTCGTGTCGAACAGGCCGGTGGTGTACAGGAGTTGGACGCCGAGCGCGTCGGACACGGCACGCTGGAGTTCCAGGAGGTACGTGGCGTTGGCGCGGCCGATGGGGTTGTCGAGGAAGAGCGTGCCCGCGTGGCGGTGCTTGTCGCGGCCCCGGTCGTTCGAGCGCAGCGCGGCCATCGTGCAGTACAGGGCGATCGCCGCCGTGAGCAGCTGGCCGCCGGAGAACACGTCGCCCATCTGTCCGACGGGGACCCGCTCGGCGCGCAGCACCGCGTCCGGCTTGAGGATCTCGACGGCGACGCCCTTGGGCTCAAGGGCCGCGCCGACCCCGCGCAGCAGCAGGGTCATGCCGTCGCGCCGCATGTCGGAGTTCTTCTTCACGGCCGCGCGAGTCGCGTCGTCGATGACCTCGCCGAGCCGCTCGGTGAGCGTGGCCTGATCGGGCTCCTCGAAGCGGATCCGCAGGAACTCCTGGCCCGACCACTCGCCGAGCCCTTCAGGGAGGCGGGAGAGGCGCTGAGCGGAGCGGAGCGTGGCGAGCGAGGACTCGACGAGGCCGCGCAACCGGTCCACGATCGAGTCGCGATTGCGCTCCAGCTGCTCCAACTCGTCGGTCAGGACGCGCAGTCGGGGCGCGAACGCGTCCGCCCAGCGCTGCGCGTGCTCGGGCAGCGCCGACGCGGGCAGCTCGCGGATCTGCTGTCGCGCGGGGGTGCGCACCTGCTCGTAGCGGGTGGAGTTCGCGTGCCGTACGAGGATGTCGCTCGCCTCGCGGACGGCGGCCTCGGCGGCGGACAGGTCGGCGGCGCAGCCGCGCAGCGAGCGCCGGGTCTCGGACGCGGCGGTGCGGGCCTCCTCCAGGGTGCCCGGGTAGGACTCCCGCTCCTCCTGTTCGTCGCCGTCCGCGTGGTCGCGCAGCAGGTCGCGCAGGAGCGCTGCCGTCTCCTCGAAGCCGCCGGTGCCGTCCTCGGCCGTCCGGTGGGCGTCGAGGAGCTCGCCGTGGGCGGCGCGGGCGATGGTCAACGCGTCGCTGCGGGCGCCCAGTTCGGTGGTGGCGGTACGCAGCAGGGTGCCCGCCTGCTCGGTGTCGGCCGGGACGAGGTCGGCGGGCAGTTCGGTGTGGACGCCGCCTTCCTCGGGGGCGTGCCGCTCGGCCTCGCCGCGCAGCCGGCCGAGCTGCTCGCTGGCCGTGGAGGCGCGGGTCTCCAGGAGCTGGACGTGTTCCTCGGCGCGGGCGGCCGCGGCCTGCCGGGACGGGCCGTCGGCCCCGTCGGGCGATTCGAGAAGGGCGGCGGCGCGGGTGCGCACCTTGTTGCTGAGCCGGTGCAGGTCGGCGAGCGCGGCCGACTCGTCGCTCTCGGCGCGGGCCTGCTCGGCCCGCAGGTCGGCGCCGACGCCGACCTTCTCGTACAGCTGGGACGCGGCGCGGTAGGCCTCGCGCAGGGCGGGCAGCGACGCCTTGGGGGCTTCCCCTTCGGGTACGTCGTCGGGGGCGCCGGCGATCTCGGCGCGCTCGGCGCGCAGTGCGCGGGCGGTGCGGCGGGTGTCGTCGGCGGAGCGCTGGGCGGCGCGCCGGTCCTCGTCGGCAGCGCGGGCGTGGTCCAGGCAGGTCTGGGCGCGGGCCTCCGACTCGACGGCTTCGTCGGCGAGTTCGCGCACCTGGGCCTGCCATGCGGCGCGCTCGCGCAGGCGGTAGGCGAGACCGGCGAGCGCGTCGGCGGCGCGCCGGGCGCGCTGGGCCGCTTCCTGCCGCTCGTCGCGCACGCGGGTCGCCTCGGCCGCGGTCTCGTCGGCTTCGGCGCGCACGGTACGGGCCTCGGCCAGTTCGGTCTCGGCCTCCTCGGCGAACGTACGGGCTTCCTGTGCGGCCGTGGCGAGTTCGACGAGGCGGCCGGCCGGGCAGCCGGAGCGCCAGGAGCTGAGCCGGGCGGCCAGTTCGCGGTCCTTGGCGAGGCGCCCGGCGAGGGTACGGATGCCCTCGTCGCGCTGGGCGGCGCGGGCCCGCAGGGCCTGGCGCTCCTCGTCGGCGGCGTGCTCGTCGTGCATGGCCGGGTTCGGCGGTACGAGAAAGACGCTTTCGTCCGACGCGTTCTCCGCCGGGGTCGGGGCCAGCAGGGCGGCGGCGGTACCGACGGCGACGGTGGAGCGCGGCAGCAGCGCGGCGCCCGCGAGGACGTCCCGGGCCCGGACGTGGGAGGCCGGGTCGGTGATGATGACGCCGTCGACCAGCTCGGGGCGGGCGGCGAGCACGCGTGCGTGGTCGGCCGGGTCGACGGACTGGGCGAGGTAGCGCCAGCCGGGCAGTGCGGGGATGCCGTGCTCGCCGAGGTACTCGGTGGTGGCCAGCACGTCCGGGCCGGGCGGCAGCAGGCCGCCGTCGCCGAGCGCGCCGAGGATGCGGGAGTCGTCGGCGGCGGCCGTGCGCAGTTCGAACAGCTGCCGCTCGGCGGAGGCGACGGAGTCGTCGAGGAGGGTCGTGAGGTCGTCGGCGGCGCGGTCGAGATCCTCGGGGGTGAGGGGGGCGTCGGTGGCGCGGGGCCCGTCGACGGGCGCACTCGTGCCCAACGGGCCGTTCACGCCGAGCAGTTCGGCCAGCCGCTCTTCGGCTGCCAGGGACGCGGCGGCTCGCTCCTCGGCCTGGTGGGCGTGGTCCGCCGCGCTCGCGGCGTCGGCGGCGCGGGCCGCGGTCAGCTCGGCGCGGGCCTCCACGGCGGCGGCTTCGCGGGCATGCTCGCCGGCCCGGCGGGCGGCCTCGCGGGCGGTGTCCCAGGCGGCCACGGCCGTCTTCTCGGCGTCGCTGGCGGCGAGCGCCGCGCGGGCCGGGTCGGCGTCGGGCGCGCTGTCGTCGAGCCAGCCCGCCCGGACGGCCTCCGCGGTCTCCTGCTCGACCTCGCTGAGGCGCTGGCGCAGGTGGCCGAGCTCGCTACGGGCGCGCTGCGCCTCGGTGGCGGCGACGGTCGCATCGTGGTGCGCGGTCTCGCCCGCCTCTTGGAGGACGGCGGAGCGCTCCTCCTCCTCGTTCGCATGGCTCTCGGCCTTCTCTGCGGCGCCGTGCAGGGCCCGTACGAGTTCGGATGCGGCCTTGGCGCGGGCGGCGAGCGCGGGGGCGGCGTCGCGCTCGGCTTCGCGGATGGCGGCGGCCACGCGCGCGGAGCGGTCGGACGCGGCGCGGTGGCGCAGTACGGCCTCGGCGGCCTGCCAGGCGGAGTGCAGGGTGCGGGCGTCGGCAAGCTCGCGTTTCTGCGCGGCGGCGGCCTTCTCGGCGCCGGCGAGAGCCAACGAGGCGTGCCGGTAGGCCAGTTCGGCCGCGATGAGGGCGCTGCGCTCGCGCGCGGACTCGGCTTCGGTGACGGTGTGCGCGGCGGCGGTGACCTGCTGGGCGAGGTCTCCGGCGCGGCCGCGCTCGACGGCGGCGCGGGCGGAGAGCCGCCGGGCGAGCGCCCGGGTGCGGCGCTCGGCGGCGGCGTGGACGTCACGCGTGCGTGAGCGGGTGTCGGCGGCCTCGACGATGCGGGTGAGCAGGTCGACGGAGCCTGCGGTGAAGTCGCGCTCGGCGATCAGCTCGGCGCGCCGACCCAGCTTGTTCCCGAAGCCGCTGACCAGGTCGGCGAGGCCGTCGGTGTCGCGGGTGTCCGTGACGGCGCGCAACAGCAGATCGGTGAAGTCGGAGTCCTTCTTGACCGCGAAGAGGCCGGCGGCCTCGCCCTCGTCGGCGTTCATCTCCCGCTGGTAGCGGAAGAGTTCGGGGTCGAGTCCGAGGTCACCGAGGTGCTCGATCCATCGGTCGTGGATCTCTTCCCAGTGCACTTCGAGGTGCGGGTACGCCTTGCCCGCCTCGGTCAGCGCGTCCCGGAAGCCCTTCATGGTGCGGCGCCGCCCCTGCGCGTTGGAGGCGCCCTCGACGATGGGCCGTACGGCCGTGGACTCGGCGACAGGCAGCGAGTCGAGGCTGAGTCCGGGGCCGGGCCGGAACGAGTACCAGGCCTCCGCGAACTTCCGCGGGTCGTTGGAGACCTGGCGGCCGCGCCACTCGCTGGCCTTGCCGACGACGACGCACTCGCCGGTGAGCGTGTGCTGCCATTCCAGGGCGACATGTCCGCAGTCGTCGGCGAGGAGGAATTTGCGCAGCACGCCGGAGCTGGCACCACCCAGCGTGTTGCGGTGGCCGGGCAGCATCACGGAGAAGATCAGCTTGAGCAGGACCGACTTGCCGCCGCCGTTCTCCAGGAAGAGCACGCCGGCCGGCGCCGGGCGGCGCGGCGGCCCGACGGGCTCGTCCGCGAAGAACTCCGCCTGGGTGGGCGCGGGATCGGGCACGGGCGCGCCGACGCCCCGCAGGTCGAGCACGGTGTCGGCATAGCGCGCACCAGCAGGTCCGATGGAGTAGAGGCGGACCCGGGACAGCTCGTACATGGCGGACTCTCGTGGTAGGTCGTAGTAGGTCGTGGTAGATACGGACCGGCGTTCGGTAGGCGGTCAGGAGTGGAACGGCAGGCCCGCGCCGGCGGCGAGTTCGACCGCGTCCTCGTCCATCGGCGGCACCAGGCTCGCGGATCCGTCGGTCACGGACACCACGCCGAGGTCCAGGAGTTCGGCCATGGCCGCGGTGCCGGCCATGTCGCGGACCTGCAACTGGTAGCGGGCGGTGGTGCGGTACGTGCCACCGCCGTCGTCGCCGGTTCTCTGCAGGAACCCCGAGTCCGTCAGGAACGCGACGGCCTTGGCGATGATGCCGGTCGTCGAGCCCGCGAGGCGGCGCGCGTCCTTGGTGGCGCCGGTGGAGCTGCGCCGGGACCAGATCCGCCAGGCCGCCTCGAGCCCCGGGGCGTCGGTGGCCGGGTCGGTGTTCTCGCCCTGCTCGTCGGCCCGCTCCTCCAGCTTGCGGCAGGCCTGGCGGACGAAGGCGTCCACGCCGTTGACACTGACGCGGCCGATGTAGCCGTCGTCGGCGAGGTCCTCGGGGCGGGGGAAGGCGAGCGCGGCGACCGCGAGATGCGCGAGGCCGTGCAGGAACCGGTCCGTGGACTCGGCGGCGGTGCGGCGTGCGTAGTCGCCCATGCGGACGGCGAAGACGGAGTCCTCCGCGGCGGTCACGGCCATCCCCGCGCGCGGGGACACCTCCAGGACGACGAGGCCGAGCCCGGTGGCGA
This sequence comes from Streptomyces sp. NPDC102467, assembly GCF_044765445.1. Lineage (NCBI taxonomy): Bacteria > Bacillati > Actinomycetota > Actinomycetes > Kitasatosporales > Streptomycetaceae > Streptomyces > Streptomyces sp. NPDC102467. The sequence goes on from NZ_JBIWKA010000004.1 coordinate 6,264, forward strand.
CGGCGTCGGCGAGCCGCGCGAACGCCGGGTCCTCGCGGTAGCGGCGCAGCAGTTCGCTGTACTCCTGGTCGCGGGAGGGGCCCAGCTTGGGCTGCAGGCCGAAGGCGACGAGCCGGGCCGCGTCGGCGGCGTCGGCGGGTGTGACCGGCGCCGCGGTCCTCACCGAGCCCGAGCCCGAGCCGGCGGCCTCGGGCTCGCCCCACTCGTCGTGCTCTTCGGGGTGCTCGGTCACGGGCGGTGCTCCTTGGTCATTTCTCGGCAGGTCATGCGGCGATCATTTTCCCGTACGTCACGCGGCCTCCGTCCGGCCGGCCGCCATGCCGACCGTGTCGAGCAGCGCCGTGCCCACGATGAGGTCGGCGCCGCCGAACTCCTCGTCGTCGAGCTCGGTGCCGTCGTCCACGGCGAACAGCAGCTTGCCCTCGCCCTGACGGTAGGCGGTGCCCACGGGCGGGCTCGCCGCGTGGACCGCCAACAGGGCGACCAGGTACGGCAGTTCGGTGTCGCGCCGACGCGCTTCGGCGAGCAGCCCGGAGAGCCGGCGCGGGGCGTCCGCGGGCAGGTCGAGCAACTCCTTGGCGCTCGCCAGTTGCTGTTCGCTGAAGCGGCTGTCGTCCGGGGTGGCGATGAGGTCGGGCTCGGGCATCTCGGCGCCGAGGTGTTCCCGCTCCAGCGGCGGGGTCAGCAGGATGTCGACGAGGTCGCCCACGCGTACGGAGACGGGGGTACGCAGTCCGGTGCCACGCGCGAAGAACGCGTCGGTCACCTTGCGCGCGCTCTCCACCGGCAGCGGGAGCAGGGGGGCGACGAGCTGCCCGTACAGGTCGAGGCCCACCCGCGCGGAAGGCGTCGCGAAGGCCTGCCGGTCCTGCTCGGCGCGGAACAGGGGACCTGCTTCGAGAAGGCGGGACTGCAGCTGGGTGTGGCGCCTGATGCAGTCCTTGACGATGTCGACGAGCTCGGCGGCGCGGCGCTTCTGCTCCGGATCCTCGGATTCGTCGCGGGCCTTGCGGATGTTCGTCAGGATCGCGTTCTCGTGGCGGTAGCGGTCCGCGACGTGGTCGAGCGCCTCGGCGATCATGTCGGGCACGGCCTTCAGCCAGTCGACAGCGCGCACATTGCGCCGTGTCGCGTCCAGCGCCCTGCGCAGGGTCTCCGAGTACTGCACGGTCCGGTACCTGGCCTGCTCGGCGGCGAGCTGGGCGTCCGCGAGCCGGCCGCGGCTGATCAGTACCTCGAGCTTCACCTCGGCGGCGATCTGCGCGCTGGTGACGTCGGTGTCGAGGGCACCGACGAGCACATTGACGGCTTCGTCGGTCGTGCGGAGATAGACACTGCCGCCGTAGCCCGGGACTTCCTCGATCAGCTTGAAGTCGTAGTCGCGCCGCACATAGGAGCCGTCCGTCGCGAATGTGCCGTACACGGCGCGAAATCCGCGGTCCACGGTGCCGACGTTGATCAGGTTCTCCAGGACCCAGCGGGCGACGCGCTCGTGCTCGGCGGTGGGCCGCTGCGGGGCCTGCGCGGCGATCCGCGGCACCAGACGGGCCACTATCTGCTCGTGGTCGGCGCCCGTGTCGAAGTCCATGTTCAGCGTGACGAGGTCGATCGCGGAGAGCGCCACCTCGGCCATGCCGTACGTCGAGTACTCGCCCGCGAGGTTGGCCTTGCGCACGTCGAGGTCGTGCAGCGGCGCGGTGCAGGCGAGCGCGCGAAGCCGCCGCGCGAGCCCTTCGTCGGCGGCCGGCCCCGGTGCGGGGCGCGGCCCCGCGCTGAGCTGGGGCGGAACGGATTCCGTGGTGGCAGGCGAAGTCACGGAGCACAGACTAGGCGCTGGGTCTGACAACGGTCGAAACGACGCAGATGCGACGGTGGCACCGGGCGGCTACAGGTCCGTGGGGACCCGCTGGCCGTACACCTCGACGAGCCCGTCGCGAGAGTCGTCGAGGTACTCGGCGAGGAGCGTCTCGGCCGCGTCGGGGCGCCCCTCCCGGAGCGTCTCGACGATCCGCAGATTGCGGGCGAGGTACGGCTCGTGGAGACCGCGCGGATCGTCCACGACGTGGAAGGCGAGGCGCAGTTCGGCGAGGACGCTGCGCATCAGTTCGTCGGTGCGCTCGCTGCGCGCGAGGGCGACGAGCTCCCGGTGGAAGTGGATGTTGGCGGTCGAGACGCCCTTCCACTCGCGAGCCTTGGCGGCGCGCTGCCCGTCGGCGACGGCGGCCGCGACCCGGTCGAGGGCGTACGGGGGTTCGCCGAGGGAGCGCACCACGGCACACTCGATCATGCGCCGGATCCGGTAGATGTCCTCGACGTCGTCGACGCTCAGGACGCGTACGAAGACACCGCGGTTGAGCCGGTGCTCGAGCAGCCGCTCATGGGTGAGCAGCCGGAAGGCCTCGCGCAGAGTGTTGCGCGAGACACCGAGGGCGCCCCCGATGCTGTCCTCCGAAAGACGCGTGCCCGGCGGAAAGAAGCCTTCCGCGATCCGGCTCCTGAGGATGTCCGCGACGCGCTCGGCGGTGCTGGTTCGCCCCAGCAGCGCGCGGTCGTCGGCGAGTGCGTTCAGTTCTTCCGTGGCCACGGCCGAATTCAAGCGTAGATGTAGGAACGAAACAACATGGGTATCGAGGGATCGTTCAACGATCCTCTACCTTGGCTTTCAGGTACCCGCGACGAACAGCACCGGGTTCTCTAGGAAGTGGCCCGAGAGACGTCTGGGGAGGCCGTCAGCGCCGACAGCGCGGCGGCCACGCCGGCCGACGCGCGCAGGTCGAGCCGGGCGCTGGTGCCGCGCAGTCCGTGCCGTACCTCGTCGGCGGCCAGCGCCACGAGCTGCGGCAGCAGGTCGGTGCAGCGCCGGGCCACCCATCCGGTGCCCGCGGTGGCCAGCCACCAGAAGCCGGCCGAGCGGCTCGGCGCGGGCCGCTCCGGCTCGACGTCGGGGGCCGGGCCGCGGGGCATTCCGGACGCGGCCAGCAACGTATGGAAGCGGGCGGCGAACAGCCGGTGCCCCCGCTCCCCCGGATGCAGCCGGTCCACGCTCCACATGGCACGGTCGGCCACCCAGTCGCCGTCGGCGGCATGCAGATGGACGGCTCCGTGCCGTTTCGACAGGGCGTGGACCACGGAGTTGACCGCGTGCTGCCGCCGCGCCAGCGGACGGGCCAGGGCCCCGGGCAGGCCCAGCATGGCGCCGGGGTCGGGCAGGCACGCGGTGAGCACGACCGCGCCCCGCTCGGCGAACGCCCCGTACACGGCGTCGAGGTGCGCGGCCACGGCGTGGATGTCGAACGTGCGGCGCAGCGTGTCGTTGACGCCGACGACGACGGACACGACATCGGGCCCGAAGGCGAGCGCACCGGGCAGCTGGCGTCGGCGCACGTCGGCCGTCTGCGCCCCGCTCACCGCGAAGTTGCGGAACTCGACCGGCTCTTCGGGGAGCGCGAGCCCGGCGGCGAGCAGCGCGGCCCAGCCCCGTAGGCCGCCGTCGACCGGATCACCGATCCCCTCGGTGAGGGAGTCGCCGAGCGCGGCGAACCTGAGCGCTTTCATGCCGCGTCCGGTTGAGATGCCGCGTCCGGTTCGCGCAGCCCCACCGGCGTCCGCACCGTCGCGTCGTGAGCCGCGAGGAAGGCCTCCACGGCGGCGCCCCACCCGAAGCACTCCGCACGCGCGCGTGCGGCCTCCGCGCGCCGCCTCACGGGCCGCGCCAGCACCTCCCGCACGGCGGCTGCGAACGCCGGTCCGCTGTCGCCCGCCACAGCGCCCGCGGCCCCCACGACCTCCGGCAGCGCCGAGGAGGCGCTGACGACGACCGGCGTGCCGCAGGCCAGCGCCTCCAGCACGGCGAGCCCGAACGTCTCGGCGGGCCCCGGCGCCAGGCACACGTCGGCCGCGGCCTGCAGCGCGGCGAGCGCGTCCCGGTCGGCCACGTGCCCGAGGAAGTCGACCGGCAACCGGCGGGCCCGCGCGCGCTGTTCGAGGCGGCCCCGCAACGGCCCTCCCCCGGCGACCACGAGCCGTGCGGGCACGCCTTGACGGCGCAGTTCCGCCACGGCGTCGAGGCCGGTGCCCGGCCGTTTCTCCACGGACAGCCGCGTGCACATGACGAGCAGTACCTCAGAGCCTGCCCTCGAACCGACAGAACCCTCTGCGCTCCCTGCACCCCCGCGCGCGTACCGCTCCCCTACGCCTCTATGCGCGGCCCCGGGCCTGAAACGGGCGAGGTCGACACCGAGGGGTGCCCGGACGACGTTGCGCGCACCGATGCGCACGAACTCGCGCTCGGCCCACTCCGTGGTGCACACCACGCGCGCGTAGGCGTGCGCGGTGCGGGAGTTGAGCACGTCGGCGGCCCGCCGTGCGGCCGCTTCGGGCATGCCCCAGGTGCGCAGCACCCCGTGCGCGGTCTCGTGGGAGACCATCACGGCGGGCACCCGGGCACGCCGCGCCCACTCGCCGGTCCAGCGCAGGGTCGTCCGGTCGGAGACCTCCAGGCGGTCGGGCCTCAGCTCCTCCAACAGCCGTGTCAGCCGACGGCGTTCGGTCAGCACACGGTATCCGCCGGTGCCCGGCAGCGGCGCCCCCGGCAACGTAAGGACGCGGCCTTGCGCCTGGTCGACGTCCGAGAAACGGTCGCCGGGCACGATCAGCACGGGTTCGTGCCCAGCCGCCCGGTAGCCGGCTCCCAGCTCCCGCAGCGCGGTGCGCAGTCCGCCGGACGCGGGCGCCACGAAGTTCGCGAGCCGTACGATCCGCAGGCTCTCGCTCTTGCCGCTCGAGATGGGCATCAGGCCGCCACCGCCGTCCGCGCGCGCAGCACTTCGGCATAGTGCTCGACGAGTTGGTCCCCGACGGCCTCCCAGGTACGCCCTGCCACGGCCGCGCGGCCCGCGGCCCCGTAGGCGGCGCGCAGCGCGGGGTCGGCGGCCAGTGACCACACGGCGTCGCGCACGGCGTCCGGATCGCCGGGCGGCACGAGCAGCCCGGTCCTGCCGTGCGCGACGAGGTCGAGCGGTCCGCCGACGGCCGGGGCGATCACCGGCACCCCGCCGGCCATGGCCTCCTGCACGGTCTGGCAGAACGTCTCGAACGGCCCCGTGTGCACGAAGACGTCCAACGAGGCGAAGATCCGGGCGAGTTCGTCCCCGGTACGCCGGCCGAGGAACACGGCGCCGGGCAGCGCGCCGCGCAGCGACGTCTCGCTCGGCCCGTCCCCCACGACGACGACCCGCACCCCGGGCAGCCCGCAGGCCCGTGCCAGCAGCTCGACGTGTTTCTCGGGTGCGAGCCGCCCCACGTAGCCGACGAGCAGTTCCCCGCCGGGCGCGAGCCGCGCGCGCAGCAGCGCGTCGCGCCGCTCGGGACGGAAGCGGTCACCGTCCACCCCGCGCGGCCACAGCCGGACCCTGGGCACTCCGTGCGCCTCAAGATCGAGCTGTGCGGCGCTGGAGGGGGCGAGCGTCCGGTCGGCGGCGGTGTGCACGCTGCGGATCCGCCGCCAGGCCGCGGCCTCGCCCGCCCCCAGGTACGTACGGGCGTAGCCGGCCAGGTCGGTCTGGTAGACGGCGACGGCGGGGACGCCGTGGCGGGTCGCGGCCGCCATGCCGCGCACCCCGAGTACGAACGGGCCTGCCAGGTGGACGACGTGGGCCCGGTGCTCGGCCACGGCCCGGTCGACGCGGCGGCTGGGCAGCGCGACCCGGACCTGCGGGTAGCCGGGCAGCGGCAGGGACGGCACACGGATCACGGGGCAGGGTGCGCCCGCGTCCGCCTCGGGTCCGGCGGCGGTGGCCGGGGCGACGACGAGGGGTTCGTGACCGCGAGCGGCGAGATGCCGTGCGGTCTGCAGGGCGCAGTGCGCCACACCGTTGATGTCGGGCGGGAAGGACTCGGTCACGATGACGACACGCATACCGATGTTGTCGCCACGCCGGACGTGCCCACGTCAACGTGGATCTTTCCTGGCGAGGAACGTCCCGTGAGCGTTGAACCGCCCGGGGAAACAGCGGGCAACCGGGGGAAACGGCGGGAGGCGACCGGCGCTCGGCGGGCCGCCTCCCGTACATCAGCCGGTCACAGGGCCGTCGCGTCGGGTCCGATCCGGGCGCGGACGGCGGTCTGCACCTCGGCCTCCTCGGCCGGGTCGGCGGCGAGGCGGCGCAGCTGGTCGACGACGCGGGCGTCGCCGGTCTCGGCGTGCCGTGCGGCGACCTCGCGGGTGGATTCCTCGCAGTCCCACAGGCACTCGACGGCGAACCCGGCGGCGAAGGAGGGGTCGGTGACGGCGAGGGCGCGGGCGGCGCGCCCGCGCAGGTGGGACGAGGCCGTCTCGCGGTAGATGTGGCGCAGGACGGGGGCGGCGCAGGCGATGCCGAGCCGTCCCGTTCCGTCGACGAGCGGCCACAGGGTGGGCGCGTCGGGGCCGTCACCGCGCACCGCTTCGCGTAGGGCCCACAGAACGAGCTCGCTGTCCTGGGCGCCGCCCCGGCAGGCGAGCATACGGCCGGCGGCTGCGCCGAGCGCGTCGGGCCGTGGGGCCCAGCGGCGGGCGCGCTCCACGGTGGCGGGGCCGCGCATGCGCTCGAAGGAGTCGAGTGCGGCGTCCACCACCAGGCGCGAGGGTGACTCCACGGCGGCCTCGACGAGGTCCAGCACGTCGGGGTCGTGGGTGTCGGCGAGGTAGCGCAGCGCGGTGCAGCGCGCCCCGTCGGTGCCGTCCTGCGCGGCCCGCACGATCTGGGCGCGGTCCTCGGGTCCGGCGACCGCGGTCAGACAGCGGGCGGCGGGCACGTACAGGACGGCTCCGCGTTCGAAGCCTTCCTGCGCCCAGTTGAAGACGGCCTGCACGCTCCACTCGGGACGCGGGCCCGCTGGGTTCATCTGCCGCTGCCAGCGGTCGAACGACCCGGCTTCCTGGGCGGCACGCACGCGTGCCCCCACCTGGGGACGCGGGTCCTCGGCCCACAGCCGCCAGGGCCGCGGCTCGAAGGCGTCACGGACCGCCGCGGCGAGATCGGCCTCGTCCTGGGCGGGGAATCGGGCGAGGACCGGCTCGGCGAGGGCGCGCAGGCCCGCGTCGTCGTCGCGCAGGGCCAGCTCGTCCAGGGCCCAGGCCCAGTTGCCGCCGAAGGCCGCGTACCTGCGCAGCAGCTCGAGGGCGTCCCGCCTGCCGTACGAGGCGAGGTGGCCGAGGACCGCGAGCGCGAGCCCGGTACGGGACTCCTCGGTATCGACGAGATCGTCGGGGTCGAAGAGGTGGTGCTCGATCTCCCCGAGCTCGCCGTGGAGGTCGAGATAGAGGCGGGCGTAGTAGAGCGAGCGGTTCTCCACCTGCCAGTCGTGGCGGGGGTCGCTCAGCACACAGTGATTGAGAGCCGCGAGCGCCTCGTCCCGCGGAGCCGTCAGCGCGTGCAGCGTGCCGTCGCCGCGGCCTCGCTGCAGCAGGCCGAGCAGCGTACCGCTGGGCGCTATGACCGGTTCGAACATGGGAAACAGCCTCACATCAAGCGTCGACGCAACCGGGAACCTGTGACTACCTGGCCACGCGACAACACGTCGGAGCGCCCGCCGTCTCTTGCTTGCTGTAGACCATCTCTCTGCCTCTCGTCCAAGGCCCGAAACGGGCCGTTCACGGCCCGCGCGGCACGTGGGCACCAGCTGCCCCACCGTCGCGTCCGTAAAGCACGCCGTCATCATGACCCAGCGGTTCTGCCCGCCGCGACCACATTTCCAGTACCCCCGTTTTGCCTGGTCAGAACCGGTGCGTCAAGAAGCTCCGAAGAGCTCTACGAGCTCCGTCTTGCCGAACATCCGGGCCGTGTCGACAGCCGACGGCGTCCCCGCGGCCGGATCGGCGCCCCCGTCGAGCAGCGCACGGATCACGCCTTCCTCGCCCTTGAAGACAGCACCCGCGAGCGGCGTCTGCCCCTTGTCGTTGGCGCGGTTGGCGTCGGCCCCGCGCGCCAGCAGCCCGCGCACCGCGTCCGCGCGCCCGTGGTACGCGGCCAACATGACAAGCGTGTCGCCACGGTCGTTCGTGAGGTTGGCCGGAACACCCGCGTCCACATACCCCACGAGCGCCTCGCTCTCGCCCCGGCGGGCGAGGTCGAAGATCTTGGTGGCCAGCTCCACGACCTCCGGGTCGGGGGCTTCGCTCATCGGCCGGACCGCCTTTCGCATACGTGCTGGTACGGCCGTGCGGCCGTACGAGTGAATCGACAGAGTACTGCCCACCGGGGTACATGACCCGACCCCGCCGAGGCAAAGATCACCAACAGTGCGGACGGTCACCCGGCGGCCTGCCCGACAGCTCGTGGGCCGCCTGCCGAACGGGTGAAATCAATAGCATTCCACCCATTTGCACCTTTTGTCGTATAGATACATGCTGTGAGCCTGGAAGAACTCATGGTGACTGTCCCCTCACCCAGGAGAACCCTCATGATCCTGTCCATCTCGGGCGTCGTGCTGCTCGGCATCATCGTCTTCTTGTTCTTCCGCAAGGACGGCCTGAAGGCCTCGCACGCGCTGGTATGCGCCCTCTTCGGCTTCTACCTGGCGGGCACGGCCATCGCCCCGAGCATCAAGGCGGGCGGCGCGAGCCTCGCCAGCCTGCTCGGCGGGATCAAGTTCTGACGGCTCACCCACCCGCACATAACCCTCAGGAGACCGACGTGGCCAGGCGCCCTCTCCCCCGCATTCTGAGCAACGGCAGCGCCTCGATCGCCCGGAGCCGGGAAATGGCACGGACGGCCGCCGACGGCGCCACCGACGTTCTCCACCCCCTGATCACGATCACCCGTGGCCTGCACCGGCTGGCAGCCGCCGGACGGCGCAAGTTCGTGGACACCCCGAAGGACCGGCGCGGACCGCTCCTCTTCCTGGTGGCCGCCGTGATCCTGGTCATGGCGTTCCTTCCGTACGGGCCGCTGCTGGCGCTCATCTCCCTGATGGCGGCGGCCGCATGGAAGGGGCGCGACCCCAAGCAGGCGGCGCCGACCGGCCCCGACGAGTCGCAGGTCCAGCGGCTGTCCTCGCTCTACGAAGCGCTCGTCCCGTACTTCTCCGTCGCCGAGGACCCCAGTCCCCTGTATGCCCACGGCGGCGAATGGGACAAGGCGTTCGAGACCTACGACTTCGACGGCGACGGCCGTTTCGAGCGGCTCTCGATCCGCTACCCCGCCTACTTCACCGACGGGGAGGCCGAGTCCCGCGCCCGCATCGAGCAGCTGCTCAACGCCAAGCTCGGCCGGGGCCGCGAATACCACTTCGGGTGGGACGAGGAGGACAACCACCTGACCGTGACGGTCCTCGACCCGCTGCCCACCGACATCGCGGCCCAGCGTTTCGTCACGTCCCCCGGCGAGACGGTGCTCGGCTTCACCGACGAGACCGGCGTGCAGCGCACACTGCCGGTGATGGACGGCGAGGAGCGGCGGGACGTGCCGCCCGTGGTGTGGCGCACCGGCATCCGTTCCACCGAGCCGCATCTGCTGATCGTCGGCCAGCCCGGCAGCGGCACGACCTCCCTGATGCGCTCGATCGCGCTCCAGGCCCTGCAGCACGGCGATGTCCTCGTCGTCGAGGGCAGCGGGACCGGCGACTACGCGTGCCTGGTCGGGCGGGCCGGGGTCCTCGCCGTGGAGTGCGGGCTCGCCGGGGCCCTGGCCAGTCTCGAATGGGCCGCGCACGAGACCGAGCGGCGGCTGATCTCGGCGAACCGGGCGCGGCAGGCCGGGCACCCGACGCCGGACGACATCAAGCGGCCCCTGTGGGTGCTGCTCGACCGGCCGAGCACCCTGGGGCACCTCGCGGCGGCCGACGGCCGCACCGACCCGCAGACCCTGCTGCAGGTCCCGCTGCGGCACGGGCGCGCGGCGGGCGTGACGGTCGTCGTGGCGGAACAGTTCGACAGCCTCGACGCCCTCATCGAGCCGGTCCGCCAGCACACCCGCGCGCGCGTGGTGCTCGGTCCGGCCACGCCCGGGGAATTGCAGGACGTCCTCGGCATCCTGCCCCCGACGACGCCCACCTCCGAGGTCCCGCCGGGCCGCGGCTACGCCCGGCTGGGCACCGGGCGGGTCCACCGCCTCCAGGTACCGGCGACGCCCGACCCGCACGACGACGCGACGAGCGAGGCGCATCGGCAGGCGGTCGTCGCCCTGTTGCCGGACCGCGCCACGCCCGCCGACGCCACCGACACACCTGGCATCACCGATGTCGCCGGCGCCGCCGACACCGCTGAGGTACCTGATGTACCTGAGGTCCCTGATGGTTCTGACGCTCCGGCCGTCGAGGCGATCCCGGACGAGGCCGAGGCGCTGGCCGAACGGTAGGCGGCGGCAGCCGTCGACCGCGACAGGCGACAGGCGACAGGCGACAGGCGACAGGGGCAACGACAGGCGACAGGCGCAACGACAGCGGTAACGGTGGTGGCCGTCAGGCGATCAGGGTGCGCGGCCCGTCCCCGCCCGCACCCTGCCTCGTGCCCACGAGCCGGGCCGCCGCTGCGAGCCGCGCCGCCGCCTCGTCGGCCACCGCGCCGCCCACGGTGAACGGCAGCCGCACATAGCCCTCGAAGGCGCCGTCGACGCCGAAGCGCGGACCCGACGGCACCCGCACCCCCACCCGCTCGCCGATCTCGGCCAGCCGTGAGCCCGACAGGCCGCCCGCCTTCACCCACAGGGTCAGGCCGCCGTCGGGCACGGCGAACTCCCAGTCGGGCAGCTCGCGGCGCACCGCCGCGACCAGCGCGTCCCGGTTCTCCAGGGCCTGCTCCCTGCGCAGCTGCACGGCCTCCTCCCAGCCGCCGGTGCTCAGCAGCCAGTTCACGGCCAGCTGTTCAAGGACCGGCGTGCCCAGATCCGCGTAGGCGCGCGCGGCGACCAGACTGCGGATCACATCCGGAGCGGCCCGCACCCAGCCGATCCGCATCCCCGCCCAGAACGCCTTGCTCGCCGAGCCGACGGTGACCACGGTGGAGCCCGCGGGGTCGAACGCGCAGACCCGGCGCGGCATCGCGTGGTCCGGGTCGAAGTGCAGCTCGGTCATGGTCTCGTCGACGACCAGCACGGTGCCGGCCGAGCGCGCGGCGTCGACCAGCGAACGGCGCTGCTCCTCGTCGGCGAGGGCGCCGGTCGGATTGTGGAAGTCGGCGACGACGTACGCGAGCCGGGGCGCGGCGTCACGCAGGACCTGCCGCCAGCGGTCGAGGTCCCAGCCGGCCAAGCCGTCGGCCATGGCGACGGGGACGAGCCGCAGCCCCGCCTCGCGCATCAGCTGGAGGATGTTGGCATAGCTGGGCGACTCGACGGCGACGCGTTCGCCGCGGCCCGCAAAGAGGTGGCAGATCGCGTCGATGGCGCCCATCGCGCCGGTCGTGACCATGATCTGCTCGGGCATGGTGGGGATCCCGTGCGCGGTGTAGCGCTCGGCGATCATCGCTCGCAGTGCGGGCAGGCCCGCCGGGTAGTCGCCGTGCGTGTGGGCGTACGGCGGAAGCTCCTCGAGGGCGCCCTGGACGGCGCGGGTCAGCCAGGGTTCGGGGGCGGGCAGGGCCGCCGTGCCGAGGTCGATCATCGAGCCGAGCGCTTCGGGCGGCAGGGGTTCGAGGCCACGCGCCGGGAGCGGGTTGCCCGCGGGGACCGCGGTCCAACTGCCCGCCCCCCGGCGGGACTCGAGGAAACCTTCGCCGCGCAGGGCCTCGTAGGCCGCGGCGACCGTGGTGCGGCTCACCGAGAGTGCCTGCGCCAGTTCGCGTTCGGCGGGAAGTCTGGTGGCGACCGGGACGCGGCCTTCCAGGACGAGCAGCCGGATGCCGTCGGCGAGGGCGCGGTAGGCGGGCGGGCGGCGGGTGCCGGCCCCTGCGGGTCGTGCTTGCTGCGAGGTGAGCAGCCGGGCGAGCTGGGTCGAACCGATCGCCGAAGTCCACTGGGCCATGCAGACCAGTCCACCTTCCCGGAATTGGCCATGGTTGGCGCTTGTTTCCGAGCCACAGAGTGTCATGTGGCAGTCCACCTCCACCACTCCACCCGCCACTCCGCTCACTCTCCGCCCGCTCTCCCTCCACCACCACACCTACCAACTGCACCTACCACTCCACCTTGGGGGCACCCGTTGTCCGCGTCGCCGTCCACGTCCACGTCCACCCCGTCCGGCGACTCCACTCTCCGCCGGCTCGTCCAGCTCTACGTGGGCCTCGCCCTGTACGGCGCCAGTTCGGCGCTTCTCGTGGAGGCCGGGCTCGGCCTGGAACCGTGGGGCGTGCTGCACCAGGGGCTCGCCGAGCTCACGGGCATCTCCATCGGCGTCGTGTCGATCATCGTGGGCGCGATCGTGCTCCTCCTGTGGATCCCGCTGCGCCAGCGGCCCGGCCTCGGCACGGTCTCGAACGTCTTCGTCGTCGGGCTCGCCATGGACGGCACCCTGGCCGTCGTCCCGGACGTGCACGCCTACGGGGCGCGCATTCCGTTGATGGCCGCCGCGATCCTGCTCAACGGGATCGCGACGGGCCTCTACATCGCGGCGAGGTTCGGCCCCGGCCCGCGCGACGGCCTCATGACCGGCCTGCACCGACGCACCGGCCGCTCCCTGCGCCTGATGCGCACGGCCATCGAGATCGCGGTCGTGGCCACCGGATTCCTGCTGGGCGGCACGATCGGCGCGGGCACGGTCCTGTACGCCCTCGCCATCGGGCCGCTCGCCCAGTTCTTCCTGCGCGTCTTTGCCGTCCCCGCGCCGCCCGCCGGCTCGACCGCGGTCGCCGGTGCGTCACCGCGGCGGGCGATACTGCGTCGGTGACCGAGCACGTACGCCACCCGTATCTCGACCATCCGGGGCCGATCGCCCTCGCCCATAGGGGCGGGGCGGCGAGCGGCCTGGAGAACACCGTCGCCGCGTTCCGCCGCGCGGTCGACCTCGGCTACCGCTACATCGAGACGGACGTGCACGCCACGGCCGACGGGAAGCTCGTCGCGTTCCATGACGCGACGCTCGACCGGATCACGGACGGCAGCGGACTCATCGCCGCTCTCCCCTGGGACGACGTACGCCGCGCGCGCGTGGCGGGCAGTGAACCGGTGCCGCTCTTCGAGGAGTTGCTGGAGGCCTTTCCCGACGTGCGCTGGAACGTGGACGTCAAGGCGGAGCCCGCGCTGCTCCCCCTCCTCGATCTGATCCGCCGCACGCGCGCGTGGGACCGCGTCTGCGTCGGCTCGTTCTCGGAAGCGCGCGTCGCCCGGGCCCAGGCACTCGCGGGCCCGCGCCTCGCCACGTCGTACGGCACCAAGGGCGTACTCGGGCTGCGCCTCAGGTCGTACGGGGTGCCGGCCGCGCTGCGCCGCTCCGCCGTGTGCGCCCAGGTCCCCGTGGCACGGTCCGGGATCCGGGTCGTCGACCGCCGCTTCGTCCGGGCCGCCCACGCGCGCGGAGTGCAGGTCCACGTCTGGACGGTCAATGACGAGGCCGAGATGCGACGACTTCTCGACCTCGGGGTCGATGGCATAGTTTCCGATCACATCGAGACGCTGCGCGACGTCCTCAAGGACAGGGGCGCCTGGGCCTGAGGGCCGACTCGCAGCGCCGCATCACGGGGAACACAAGGGGACACGGGTGAGCACCGACACCGCGCCGGAGACGGCGACCGGGGCGACCGCCCTCGCCGACCGCAAGCGCGAGCAGCGCGGCTGGTACTTCTACGACTGGGCTTGTTCGGTCTATTCGACGAGTGTCCTGACGGTCTTCCTCGGCCCCTACCTCACCTCGGTCGCGAAGGCGGCGGCCGACGCGGACGGCTTCGTGCACCCCCTCGGCATACCGGTCCGCGCGGGTTCCTTCTTCGCGTACACGGTCTCGCTGTCGGTGATTCTTTCGCTCTTCGTGATGCCGCTCGCGGGAGCGGCCGCCGACCGCACGGGCCGCAAGAAGCCGCTGCTCGCGATGGCCGCTTATGTGGGCGCCGCTGCGACGGCAGGCATGTTCTTCCTGGACGGCGAGCGCTATCTGCTCGGCGGCGCGCTTCTTGTAGTCGCGAATTCCTCGCTGGCCGTCTCGATGGTGCTCTACAACTCCTACTTGCCGCAGATCGCCCCTGTGGAGGAGCGCGACGCGGTCTCCTCGCGCGGCTGGGCCTTCGGTTACGCGTCGGGGGCCCTCGTACTCCTGGCGAACCTGTGGCTGTACACATCCCACGACACCTTCGGTGTCTCGGAGTCGACAGCGGTGCGGATCTGTCTGGCGTCGGCGGGCGTGTGGTGGGGTGCGTTCACCGTGGTGCCCCTACGCCGTCTGCGCGACCGGCGCTCGACGCACACACCGGGCGCCGCGGCGCCGGGCCTGCGCCACTTCGTGGCCACCGTGAAGGACATGCGCCGCTATCCGCTGACGCTCTCCTTCCTTCTCGCCTACCTCGTCTACAACGACGGCGTGCAGACGGTGATCTCGCAAGCGTCCGTCTACGGCTCCGAGGAACTGCGCCTGGACCAGTCGGCGCTCATCATGGCGGTGCTGCTCGTGCAGATCCTGGCCGTGGTCGGAGCCCTCGCCATGGGCCGGCTGGCCCGCGCCTACGGCGCCAAGCGCACGATCCTGGGTTCCCTCGTGGCCTGGGCGGTGACGATCGGGGCCGGCTTCTTCCTGCCGACGGGCTCACCGAATTGGTTCTTCGCTCTTGCGGTCGGCATCGGCCTCGTCCTCGGGGGTACCCAGGCGCTGTCACGGTCACTGTTCTCGCATCTCGTGCCGGCCGGGAAGGAGGCGGAGTATTTCTCCGCGTACGAGATGAGCGACCGGGGCATGAGCTGGTTGGGGCCCCTGGTGTTCGGGCTCGCGTACCAGCTGACCGGGAGCTACCGGGACGCGATCGTGTCCCTGGTGGTGTTCTTCCTGATCGGTTTTGTCCTGCTCGCCCGGGTTCCGGTGCGGCAGGCGGTGCGCGACGCGGGGAACCCCGTACCGACCCGGATTTAGCACCTGAAGGCAAAGGCCGGTAGTGTACGCGGTTGGCCTGCTCAGGCGTACCGTTACTGCACGTCAAGAATACAAAACGCTAGGTGACATCTGGCGTCAGATGTGACAAACCGGGCGCCGGTGGGTACAACAAGGGGCGGCTACGACGGCGACGCATGGCCCGGAACGGGAATCTTTACCGCCGACCGGACGTTGACCGGATGACGACGACAGCGACACCTGTCCTGTGGGCGACAAGCCCGGGAGGCACGATTCATGAGTGAGCGAGCTCTTCGCGGCACACGCCTCGTAGTGACGAGCTATGAGACGGACCGCGGTATCGACTTGGCTCCGCGCCAGGCCGTGGAGTACGCATGCGAGAAGGGACATCGCTTTGAGATGCCCTTCTCGGTGGAGGCCGAAATTCCGCCGGAGTGGGAGTGCAAGGTCTGCGGGGCCCAGGCACTCCTCGTGGACGGTGACGGCCCTGAGGAGAAGAAGGCGAAGCCGGCCCGTACGCACTGGGACATGCTGATGGAGCGGCGCACCCGCGAGGAGCTCGAAGAGGTCCTCGAGGAGCGCTTGGCCGTCCTGCGTTCGGGCGCGATGAACATCGCGGTCCACCCGAGGGACAGCCGCAAGTCGGCCTGACCCTCGGAGCTCGGCAGCATGAGAGAACGGCTGTGGGGGGGGCCCCAAAACGGTGTGGCGCCCCCCCCCCGTGAAGAAATCTTCGCGCACACCGACGAGTTCGAAGGACCGCAAGATTCGCGGGGGGGGGTG
>NZ_JBIWKA010000004.1:22002-522993 GCF_044765445.1 Streptomyces sp. NPDC102467
CACGGCCCCCCCCCGGTGCACCACCCACACGGGGCCTGCCCCGCGGTTGCGGGCATTCTTTCTCACGGGTTGGGGGCCCCAACAAATTCGTTGGGCCCCCCCCACAGCCGTTCTCTCATGCTGCGCTCACGCGCTCATGTGCTCAGGAAGGCATGATCGGCGGGCGCGGGTCCGAGTCGTCCCGGTGGCTCCCCGGGTTCTCGTCCTCCCTGACGACCTCGCCCTGGATCACGGTGCTGCCCGACTGCTTCATGCGGGCCTGCTGGAACGCGCCGCCGAACGTGCCCTGGCCGGCCGTACTCATCTTCCGCTCGATGGCGCGCTCGGTGTAGCGGCTCAGGGCCGCGCGGACCGGCGGGACGAGCAGCAGCAGGCCGAAGGCGTCCGTGACGAGGCCGGGGATCATCAGGAGCAGGCCTGCGAGCATCAGCAGCCCATTGCCCTGCGAGCGGCGCTCGCCCGCTTCGACGGCGTCCGGCTGCTGCTGTCGCTGCAGCGTCTCGCTGAGATTCTGGAAGGCGCGGCGCCCGGCTGCCTTGATCACCACGGCGCCGAGCACGAAGGAAGCCGCCAGGAGCAGGAAGAGCGTGAAACCGCCGACCGCCCCCGCCACGACCGTGAGCAGCCAGATCTCCAGGACCACCCAGGCGGCGACGCCGAGCGGCAGGAATGTACGGACCCGGGAGCGCCGGGCTCCTTCGGGCTGGTTACGGGGCGGATTGCCAGTGGTCATGTCTCCAGTGTGCCTGGGGAGCCGTCCGAGTGGCGTAAGCGAGAGTTCAAGATCGTCGCCGCCGGGCTCCGGGGCACGCCCCGGAGCCGCAGGGCGCGCTCTCAGGGTCTGTCGGGCGTGCGGCCGAGGATCTTGCCCACCCGCTCCCCCACGCCCCACGTGGTGACCCGCCAGAGGGCCTCCACGACGATGTCCTTGCTCATCTTGGAGTCGCCCAGCTCGCGCTCGACGAAGGTGATGGGGACCTCGACCACGTGGTAGCCGGCCTTCACGGCCCGGCGCGCGAGGTCGACCTGGAAGCAGTAGCCCTGCGAGGAGACCTCGCGCAGGCCGAGGCCTTCGAGGGTCTCGCGGCGGAAGGCACGGAAGCCGCCGGTCACGTCGCGGATCGGGACGTCCAGCAGGAGACGCGAATACGTGGAGCCGCCCCGGGAGAGGAACTCGCGGGACTTGGGCCAGTTCACGACGCGCCCGCCGGGCACCCAGCGCGAGCCGAGCACGAGGTCGGCGCCCTTGAGCGCGGTGAGCAGCCGCGGCAGCTCCTCCGGCTGGTGGGACCCGTCGGCGT
This sequence comes from Streptomyces sp. NPDC102467, assembly GCF_044765445.1. Classification (NCBI taxonomy): domain Bacteria; kingdom Bacillati; phylum Actinomycetota; class Actinomycetes; order Kitasatosporales; family Streptomycetaceae; genus Streptomyces; species Streptomyces sp. NPDC102467. The sequence continues at coordinate 23,304 of NZ_JBIWKA010000004.1, forward strand.
CCATCTCGATCAGGACGCCGTAGCCGTGCTCCATGCCCCAGGCGAAGCCCGCGAGGTACGCGGCGCCCAGGCCTTCCTTGCCGGTGCGGTGCAGGACGTGCACCTGCTCGTCGTCCGCGGCCAGCTCGTCGGCGAGCTTGCCGGTGCCGTCGGGGCTGTTGTCGTCGGCGACCAGGACGTGCGCCGCGGGCACCGCCGCGCGCACCCGGCCGACGATGGCCGTGATGTTCTCCGCCTCGTCATAGGTCGGAATGATCACCAAGGCCGTACCCAGAGGGCCGAACGTGCGCCCGCCGCCGTCGCTCACAGCTTCCCCTTAGAACTTCCGTGCACAGGGGACCACCATATCGAGCGGCGGTGATCATGCTGACACTGCGGATCGGGGCCGGACGTCCTTCGGGCCGACCTGGGGCCCGCTGGCTGCGGGTCGACCGAAAGCCGTTGTCTACTGAACGTCCGGGCCCCACCCGGGTCGCACCTCGCCGACCGGCCGGAACGTTCCGGCACCCCGTGGCGCGGGCGCCGGGCTGCGTTCTACGACTGCCTGGAGCTGCCCGGTCGTACGAAAGGTGGTGGACCCGGCCGAACCTACCCGCCGACCGCTGCGGTCTGTCAACAGCCGTTTGACCTGGGCCTCTTCACGAAGACGCCTGGTCAGGGCCGAGGATACGCAGGTCGTACGGGACGGTACGGGGCCCGGATCCGGTGCGCGCCGCCCCGGTATCTCACTCGTCCGGCCGTACGAAGACCGTCTGTCCGAACACCACCGTCCGCAGGCAGACCGGGAGTTGGGCGCCGGGCGAGAGATCCGGCAGACCGGGCGTCCCGGAGCGCGGGTCGGTGGACCAGCGGGCCACGCGGTCGTCCGGGGCCTGCACGACCAGCTCGTCGGTGCGCCACACGGCATAGTCCGCGGGCGCTCCGGGCACCAGGACCCCGGCGTCGTCGCGGCCGACGGCACGCCAGCCCCCGCGCGTGTGGGCGGTGAAGGCAGCGCGTACGGAGACACGGTGTTCGGGCGTGCGGTGGAAGGCTGCCGCGCGGATGGTGCCCCACGGGTCGAGCGGGGTGACCGGGCTGTCGGAGCCGAAGGCGAGCGGAACTCCGGCCCGCAGCAGGGCCGCGAACGGGTTGAGCGTGCGCGCCCGTTCGGCCCCGAGACGGTCGGCGTACATGCCGTCCTCGCCGCCCCACAGTGCGTCGAAGGCGGGCTGTACGGAAGCGGTGAGCCCGAACTCGGCGAAGGCGGCGATGGTTTCGGGGCTCAGCATCTCGGCGTGTTCGACGCGGTGCCGGGCGGCGCGCACGCGCGCGAGGCCGAGTTTCTCGGCGGCGCCGCGCAGCCCGTCGACGACCGCGGTGACCGCGCCGTCGCCGATCGCGTGGAAACCGGCCTGGAGTCCGGCCTCGGTGCAGGCGACGACGTGCGCGGCGATGTCCTCGGCGGTCAGGAAGGCGGTGCCGGTGTGGGCCGCGTCTGTGTAGGGCGCGTGCACGCAGGCGGTGTGGGAGCCGAGGGCGCCGTCCACGAAGAGGTCGCCGGCGGCGCCGAGCGCGCCGAGGGCACGGACGCGCTCGATGTCGCGGTCGGCCCAGTAACCGGCGACGCGCGGACCCGGCTCGGAGCGGGCGAGGTCGAGCAGCCCGGTGAAGTCGTCCTCGGAGGAGATGTCCGGGCCACCGCACTCGTGGATCGAGCCGATGCCGAGGGACGCGGCGTGCCGCAGGGCGGCGCGCTGGGCCTCGGTGCGCTGCTGCGGTCCCACCGCGCCGAGGGCGGCTGCGCGTACCGCGTGGTGGGCGTCGCGCGTCAGCGGCTCGTCCGGGGTGTATCCGGCCCGGTCGGTGACGCCGGGGACGAGGTCGAGCAGGGCGGTGCTCACGACCGCGGAGTGCACGTCGATGCGGGAGAGGTAGAGAGGGCGGCCGCCGGTGGCCTCGTCGAGTTCGGCGCGGGAGGGCGGGCGGCCGTCGGGCCAGCGGGCCGCGTCCCAGCCGTGGCCGAGCAGGACCCGGTCGGCAGGGTGTGCGGCGGCGTGTTCCCGTACGAGGGCGAGGGCTTCGGCGCGGGAGCGGGCGGCCGTCAGGTCGAGCCCGGTGAGGGCGAGGCCGGTCGAGGTGGTGTGCACGTGGGCGTCGGTGAACGCCGGGGTGACCAGGGCGCCGTCGAGGTCGACGACCTCGTCCACGCCGTCCGCGAACGCGTCGGCCGCGCCTTCCGAACCGACCCAGGCGACGTGTCCTGCCTCCACGACCATGGCGGTGGCGAACGGGTCGGCGGGGCTGTGGACCTCGCCGCGTCGCAGGAGAACGGTGCGGGTGCTGGGGGGCGTGCTCATGGGGGACAGTCTCCCGCGCCGGGTACTCCGCGCGGGCGCCGGGGTCCCTTTTGTCGGGGCTCCCCCAGAGAGGCGTCAGATAGGCGTCAGATGCGCGTCAGATACGCGGGGGACGCGCCTCGTAGGGCGTCGACAGGACCACTGTGGTGCGTGTCGAGACGCCGGCCAGGGATCGCACCCGCGCCAGCAGGTTCTCCAGTTCGTGCGGGGTCTCCACCCGCACCTTCAGGATGTAGTTCTCCTCGCCGGCCACGCTGTGGCACGCCTCGATCTCCGGTACGCCCGCGAGGCGCTCCGCGATGTCGTCGGGGGCGCTCGGGTCGAACGGCTTGACCGAGATGAACGCGGTCAGCGGCAGCCCCACCGCCTCGGAGTCGACGACCGCGGCATAGCCGCGGATCACGCCGCGCTGTTCGAGGCGGCGCACCCGCTGGTGCACGGCCGACGTGGACAGGCCCGTGGCCTTGCCCAGGTCGGTGTAGCTCATCCGCCCGTCCTTGACGAGCAGCTGCACGATCTGTCGGTCGAGCTCCTCCATGCGGCTGAACCTACAGGGCCCGTGATCGCCCCGGATACCTGAGCGACGCCCGAGCGGCCAGGGGCGGCTGTTTCGTCTACCTCTCCACCGGCACCTGCAATCGGCATGTGACGAACGCCACACCCATCGGGCCGTGTCCTCGCGCATGAAGCGGTTACCTCGCGCACGGGGCGGGAAGTGCTTGCTGTGGTCGGGCCGCGGCTCCTGGTCGGCCCACCCGAGGGGGAGATTCCCATGCAGAGTGTGAAGCGTCCCGGACGCCCTGCCACGCGCAATCGCCAGCAGACGGTCGTCGAGCCCCAGCCGGAGGGCGTCGAACCCGACAACCCCGACGACCCCGACGGGGGTGCCGCCGACGGATACGACGCGTACGACACGTTCGAGATGTACCGGGTGCTCTGCCCGGACTGTGCGCAGCCCATCGCGCTCCTGGCGGACGAGGACGTCCTGCCCGAGCACGCGCTGTGCGCCTCGCCGTGGAATCCGTTCGGGCTCACGGTCTGTGCGGGCACCGGCCGCGCGGCCGCGGAGGCGCCGCCCGCCGACGAACTGACGGGCACTCAGGAGCAGGACACGTCCCTGCTGTTGACGCTGCCTCAGGGCCTCGACTGGCGCACGCAGCCCTTCTCGCACGTGGGCGGCCCCGCTTCGCGCCCCCTGCGGGTCCCGCTCCAGGCGGTCCGCAAGGCCGCCTGACCTACCCCGGATATCCCAGACGGTCCCAGTAACTGCCCTGCACCATGGCACGCAGGCTGTCGTGGTGCAGGATCAGCATGTCCGGATCCGCGGGCACGGCGGCCTCGCCGAAGTGGACCTGGCGGTAGGCGACGCGGAGCATCACGACGGCATGTCGCAACGCCGCGTACAAGGTGTAGAAGTCCATGTCGCGCGGTGTGTGGCCGGTGAGTTCGGCGTAGCGCGCCTCGACCCGGTCGCGGCGCAGGAAGCCGGGCAGGCCGTGCTGGCCGAAGCTCTCTGTCAGGTCCTGGAAGAAGCGGTGCAGATAGACCGTCCAGCCGAGGTCCACCTCGCGCGGGGCGAGCGCCGCCATCTCCCAGTCGAGCACCGCCGCCGGTGCGAAGCCGTCGTAGATGATGTTGCCGATGCGGGCGTCGCCCCAGTTCAGGACGGGGTCGCCCTCGTCGCCCGGCCACAGCGACGCCAGCCGGTCGAAGGCGCTCTCGATGAGGGGCGAGCGCGGGAGCCCGTCCACCACCCAGGCGTAGTAGGCGTGTTGGGCCTCGACGTGCCGACGCAGCGGGCTGCCCTCACCCGGCAGCGCCAGGAAGTCCGCCGCTGCCGCGGGCACCCCGTCGTGCAGCCGGGCCAGCAGTCGTAGGCTCGCGTCCTCCAGTCTCGCGCGCTCCTCGTCCGTGGCGGCGTGCAGCCAGTTCCCCTCGTACGTGTACGGCATGACGTCGGGCGGCACCCGTCCTGCGACGCGTTCCATCACGAAGAAGGGCGCGCCCAGGGGCCCCGCGTCCTCCTCCAGCCACAGCACGCGCGGCACCGGCAGACCGGTGCGCTCGGCGGCGAGCCGCATCGTGCGGTACTGCCGCGGCATGTCGTACACCGGGAAGATCGTGTACGCCGACGGGTCCGCCGCCAGCCGCAACGCGCAGGACCTGACCGGAGGTTGGGGGTGTTCGATGTCGAAGAGGAGCGTCTCGCTGGACATGCCGTTGGATGCGGGGACGGTGACGTTCACCGCCTTCGCGCCGGGCAGCCGGCGGCCCAGCCAGGCAGTGAGCCGCCGGGCGATCTCCTCGGGTTCACGCGTGGACGTGCGGGGGCGCGGCGCTGTCGCCATGGACGGACTCCCTTTCCGTGCCGGATGATCAGGTTCCGTACCGGGTGATCAGGGGCGCGCGGGTGCCACGGAGTCGAAGCCGGTGAAGCCGCTCGGGTCGTGGCGGCCGAAGCTGCCGTGCTCGAAGATGCCGTGGCCGACCTGCCCGTCGAGGGTGAAGCGGGCGGCGTGGTCGAGCACGCCGTAGGCGGCCAGGGGGTGCGCCGCCGGGTCGGCGAGGTCGTAGCCACGGCGGTCGGTCCAGCCGTGCCCGCGCCAGGTTCCGTGCTGCCAGTCGTCGGCCGGTGGGTAGCCCGCGCCGACCGCGAGGGGCGAGGAGGCGAGGATCTCCACGCCCAGGTCGAGGGGCTTGCCGTCCGTCGGGTCGGTGAGGTGGACGACGGCGCTCTGCGGGTGGCGGGTGCCGGGGCGGTACGTGATGTCGGTGCGGGGCCAGCCGAGTTGGCGGTCGCGGTGGCCCTCGCGGACGAGCGTCGCGTCGTTCAGGGTGCGGTGGCCGTCGGCGTCCTCCTGCGTGACGACCATCAGGAAGCGGTCGTCGAAGCGGACCGGTGCCCAGATCCAGTGGAAGCCCTCGGTGGGGTGCTCCTCGGCGAGCCGGCCGCCTTCCTCCCCCGGCACGGGCCGTACGCCCCAGCTGCGGTCGCGGGTTCCGGTCCAGCCGCTCACCTCGACCTCACGGCCGCCGATCCGCAGCCGTCCCTCGCACCGCCCGGCCTGCACGAACCGCTTGCCCTCCAGCGTGAGCCGGGCGCCGCGGCGCTGGATGTGATGCGGCTCCCACAGGGCCGGGAAGTCGGCGCTCCAGGTGATCTCGTACGAGAGTCCGTCCGCGTCGTCCGGGTCGGCGGCGCACGTGAGGACGAACTCCTTCAGTGGGCGCTCGACCAGGATCCGCAGCGGGCCGACCTCCATCCGCGTACGGCTCTCGTCGCTCAGCGCGTCCGAGGCGCGGACGGTGTGCAGGGTGTCGCCGACGCGCAGGGTGGCGTAGGCGTCGATCACACCGAGGTTGGGGTAGACACCGAGGCCGAGGATGAGCAGGAACTCGCCTTCGGGATCGAAGAGATGGAAGATGCACCGGTCATAGGCGTTGCGGTCGCCGGTGGCGACGTGCTTCATCGACAGCGGCACCTGATGGATCGGATACTCGTCGAACGCGACGGGGCGGTCGTCCTCGGCCACGGCAATCCTCCTGGAGGCACGGCAGTTGACGTCGCCATGAGGGGTACGGCCTGCCCGGCGCCGGATTTGACGGTACGTCAGCTCGCAGGCGGAGGCCAGATGTTCGACCCGTCGGACCCATGCACACGGTTATGCCGCGAACTGACGCCCGATTACGCTGCCGGGTGACCTGCTCCGCCGCCATACGTTGACCTGGCATGACCCCGACGCAGACACCGGCCCCCGCACCCACCGGCCGCCGCAGGCGCGTCCTCGTTCCTGTCCCCGCAGAATCGGTTCATCAGCCACATCAGACGCAGTCGGCGCAGCAGGCACATCAGACACACCACGCACGTCCGCCCCAGCAGACGTACGCGCCCCCACAGGATCCGCCCATCTACCGGGCCCTAATGACCGCGTGGGCCGACCGGGGCAAGACCCTGCCGGGGCACTACGACCCCGAGTGGGCGCGGCTCACGGCGCCCGTCGTGCGCGCGGGGCAGTTCAGCGGCTCTCAGGACCCGCGAGGTGACGGGCGATGACCATGCGCTGGATCTGGTTCGTGCCCTCGACGATCTGCAGCGCTTTGGCCTCCCGCATGAAGCGCTCGACCGGGAAGTCCGCGGTGTAGCCGTAGCCGCCGAGGACCTGCACGGCGTCCGTGGTCACCTTCATCGCCGCGTCGGTGCAGAGCAGCTTCGCCATGGCCGCCTGCTTGGAGAACGGCCGGCCGGCGTCCCGCAGCCGGGCCGCCGACAGATACAGAGCGCGGCCCGCCTCTATCTGCGTCGCCATGTCGGCGAGCATGAATCTGAGCCCCTGGAAGTCGGCCACGCGCCGCCCGAACTGCGTACGCCCCTTCGCGTACGCCACCGCCTCGTCGAGCGCGGCCTGCGCCACGCCGATCGCGCAGGCCGCGATGCCGAGCCGGCCCGAGTCGAGTGCCGACAGGGCGATCTGGAAGCCCTGCCCCTCGTCCCCGATGCGGCGCGCGTCGCTCACCCGCACCCCGTCGAAGTGCACCTGGGCGGTGGGTGAGCCCTTCATCCCCATCTTCTTCTCCGGTGCCGCGGTGCTCAGGCCTTCGGCGTCGCCGGGGACCAGGAACGCGGTGATCCCGCGTGCGCCCTCGCCGCCGCTGCGGGCCAGCACGGTGTAGAAGTCGGCGATGCCGCCGTGGGTGATCCAGGCCTTGGTTCCGGTGAGCACCCAGGCGTCGCCTTCGCGCACCGCCTTCGTCCGCAGGGACGCCGCGTCCGAACCCGAGGACGGCTCGGAGAGGCAGTACGCGCCGAGCAGTCCGCCGCCGAGCATGTCGGGCAGATGCTGCGAACGCTGCTGTTGCGTACCGAAGTTGGCGAGGGCGTGACAGGCCAGCGAGTGCACGCTGACACCGAGGCCGACGGTCAGGCGCGCGGCCGCGAGCTCCTCGAGGACCTGGAGGTAGACCTCGTAGGGCTGGTCGCCGCCGCCGAACTCGGAGGCGTACGGCAATCCGAGCAGACCGGCGGAGGAGAGCAGCGTGAAGGCGTCGCGCGGGAAGCGGCCCGCCTCCTCGTCCTCGGACGCGGGCGGGGCGATCTCCCGCCGCGCAAGGTCGCGGACGAGCCGCAGCAGATCCTGAGCTTCGTCCGTCGGCAGCTGACGCTGTACTCCTGACTCCGGCATGGCGACGCTCTCCTACCTGGGTGGGGCTGCGGCGGCGCGCGGGGTGGGCGGCGCCGCCGGGTGGTCACTACCGGGCCGATGCTGCCCTTCCGGGTCTCGGACGGGCCTGACCAGCGGCTGCGGCGTGTCGAGTATGACCGATCCCGGGCCCCGCGTCACTGGTTAACGATCGCTTACCCCATTTTTTTCTCGGAGCCGTGACCGGCGCGTGGAATTGGTTCGGACCATTGACCGCACTGGTCTAGTCCTCCTACTGTTCCGTTCAACGACTTACCGCGTTCATGTCACACCGGGCGGGCGCGTTCAGACGTTCCCACGCAGGTCCACAGCACCACTTCCCCCCATGTCCGCCTCCCCCACGAGGAGACACGATGCTCAGACCGCACCTCCCCCGCGCGCGCTTCAAGGCGCTCGCCGCCGCCGCCTGTTGCGCCGTTCTCGGCGCGGGGCTGCTGGCTTCGGCAGGCAGCGCCGCCGCGCAGACGGACGCCGACTCGCAGAAGACCGCGGCCGGTTCGAAGGTCGTCGGATACTTCACCGAGTGGGGTGTCTACGACCGGAACTATCACGTCAAGAACGTCGAGACGTCCGGCTCGGCCGAGAAGCTCACGCACATCAACTACTCCTTCGGCAACGTCCAGGGCGGCAAGTGCGCGATGGGCGACTCGTACGCCGCGACCGACAAGGCGTACACCGCCGACCAGGCCGTGGACGGCGTCGCCGACACCTGGGACCAGCCGCTGCGCGGCAACTTCAACCAGCTGCTCAAGCTGAAGAAGCTGCACCCGAACCTCAAGATCCTGTGGTCCTTCGGCGGCTGGACCTGGTCCGGCGGGTTCACGGAGGCCGCGAAGAACCCGGCCGCGTTCGCCCAGTCCTGCTACGACCTGGTCGAGAACTCCAAGTGGGCCGATGTCTTCGACGGCATCGACATCGACTGGGAGTACCCGAACGACTGCGGTCTGACCTGCGACACCAGCGGGCCCGACGCGTACAAGAACCTGATGGGCGCGTTGCGTTCGAAGTTCGGCAGCAGCTACCTCATCACGTCCGCCATCCCGGCGGACGCCTCCGCAGGCGGCAAGCTGGACGCCACCGATTACGCGGGCGCCGCCCAGTACGTCGACTGGTACAACCCGATGACGTACGACTACTTCGGCGCGTGGGACGCGAAGGGGCCGACCGCCCCGCACTCACCGCTGACGGCGTACGACGGGATTCCGAAGGACGGGTACAACACCGACGCCACCATCGCCAAGCTCAAGGGCGCGGGCGTGCCCGCATCGAAGCTGCTGCTCGGCATCGGCTTCTACGGCCGAGGCTGGACCGGCGTCACCCAGGACGCGCCCGGCGGCACGGCCACCGGCCCTGCCGCCGGCAAGTACGAGCAGGGCATCGACGACTACAAGGAGCTCAAGACCAAGTGCCCCGCCACGGGTACGGTCGGCGGCACCGCGTACGCGCACTGCGGCAACGACTGGTGGAGCTACGACACCCCGGCGACCATCGCGGGGAAGATGGACTACAAGAACCAGCAGGGCCTGGGCGGCACTTTCCTCTGGGAGCTGTCCGGCGACACGACCAACGGTGAACTGATCAAGTCGGTCAACTAGCCGTACGCGCAGGCCACTTGGGCGGGGTCCGGACGTCCGGGCTCCGCCCGTCGCTGTGCGACGGCGCCGAGGTGGCTCAGGTCACATCAGGCCGGCCTGTGTGACGAGCATCGCCAGCACGATCACGAAGGCCCAGCCCACGATGTGCTCGACGATCTTGGGGCCGTCCTGCGGGCCGCCCGTGCGGGTGCGCGCGGCGACGGGGGCGTGACTGGCGGCGGTGCTTGAGGTCATGGGCATCTCGCTCGGTTCGTGGGATGGGTCCTGACTCCCCCCGGGGCGCCCGGGTCCCCTCCGGCGCCTTTTCCACCTTGCCACCGGAATGTCTTTTTGCGACCGAGACCTTGGTCACGCACAACCGGGCGCGGATGTCGCGTGTCGCACATGGCGACGCGTTCGTCCCACCGGAAGGTTCCCGATGCACACGTACCGGACGCCCCGCCGCAGAACCCGTGTCACCGTCGCCGCCGCGATCGCCGTCAGCGCCGCGCTGACCGCTCCGGCGGCCGTCTCACAGGCCGCATCCGACACGCCCACGCCGGGTGCCGCAGGGCTCGGCGACCCGATGTTCCCGCTCGACGGCAACGGCGGCTACACGGTCCGCCACTACACGCTCGACTTCGACTGGCAGGCGCCGCTGACCCCGTTCCCCGCGTCGACGACGATCAAGGCCACGGCAGCGCAGGCACTGTCGCGCTTCGACCTGGATTTCGCGGGCAACGAGCTGCACTCGGTCACGGTGAACGGCCGGCCGGCCCAGACCCGGCGGGACGGCGACGAGCTCGTCATCACCCCCAAAGCCGGGATACCCAGAGGCAGTTCGTTCACGGTCAAGGTCGACTACACCGCCGACCCCACGCAGATACGCCACCGCGACGACGCGATCGAGGACTACGGCTGGATCCCCACTCCCGATGGGACGGTCCTGTACCCGCAGCCCGACGGCGCGAAGATGATCTTTCCGGCCGACGACCATCCCAGCCGGCGGGCCCCCATCACTTTCCATGTCACCACACCGGCCGGCCTGACGGCCGTCGCCAACGGCAGGCTCGTCGACCGGACCACACGCCCCGACGGCCGCGTCCGCTGGACGTACGACTCCGAACAGCCGGTGGCGGCCCAATTGACTCAACTGGCCGTCGGAAAATTCCAGTTGATCGACGGCAAGGGGCCCGGCGGGCTGCCGCTGCGCGATGTCGTACCGGACGCGCTGGTCGCGCCGACCAAGCAGTACCGAGATCTGACGCCCGATCATCTTGCTTGGCTGCGCGCCCAGTTGGGCCCTTACCCGTTCAACCGGTACGGCGTCCTCGTCGGCGACACGGACCTGGGCGTGGCCCTGGAGACGCAGACGCTCGCGCTGCTCCCCAAGGCGGACCTGCTCGGCACGAAAGTCGACGCCGAGCGCAACCTGCTCCATGAACTGACCCACCAGTGGTTCGGCAACAGCGTCGCCATCGCCACCTGGTCCGACCTGTGGCTCAGCGAGGGCCATGCCCGCTTCTACGAGCGTCTCTACTCGCAGGAGCACGGCGGGGACAGCTTCGAGGCCGCCATGAAGACGGCGTACGAGAGCCACGACCAGTGGCGGTACGACTACGGCGCCCCGGCCGAGCCCACCGAGCCGAACCTCTTCAAGCGCATGCGCTACGACGGCTCGGCGCTGGTCCTGTACGCGCTGCGCGAGCAGGTCGGCGCGGACACGTTCCAGCGGATCGAGCGGGCCTGGCTCACGAAGTACCGCGGCAGGTCGGCCTCGACGGCCGACTACATCGCGGTGGCGTCGAAGGTCGCGGGCCACGACCTGTCGGGCTTCCTGCGCCCGTGGCTGTACGGCCCGAAGACCCCGCCGATGCCCGGCCACCCGGACTGGGTCGTGGCCCCGGTCGTCACCGGCTGATCCGCGCGCACACCCGGGAACACCGACGTCCGTCCCCCGTGCGGACTCCGCGCGGGGGACGCGACTCCACCGTCAGCGCACGCCCACCGCCGCCAGCGCCTTGCTCTGCTTCGGGGTCGGGTGGGCCGGGAAGTACAGGTAGCAGACGCCGCCCGTGCCGGAGACGACGCTGCCCGAGGCGTTGTGGCGCTTCGTGCGGAGCCAGATCGTCTCCCACTCCGCCCTCTTGTAGACGCGGCGCACCGCCTGGTCGTTCGGCGAGGCCGGATCGTTGGCGATCACATCACCGTCGGCGGTGAACCCGATGACCGTCATGAGGTGCCCCGAGGTGCCGTAGCCCGCGCCGGTCAGCTCCTCCTTGAGGAACGACTGGGACGTTATGGCCGGGATCCCGGCCGCGATCAGCGTCTCCAGGTCGGTCAGTGAGGAGAGGCGGGTGACCACGCCCTGCAGATCCTTGTACGTCGCCGCGTACGCCGCGTTGAACGGCCAGTTCCCGCAGCCCTCGTACTGGTAGTCGTACGCGAAACGGGCGGCGTGGCAGACCTCGGGGTCGGCGTAGGACGGGTCGACCCAGGCCAGCTGCTCCGCGGTGGGCTTGCGGCCCCAGTACTCGATGATCATCTGCGAGGAGGTGGGGCTGCACCACGCCTCGCCGCCGTTGTCGTACTCGGGGTACTGGCCGGAGTGGATGTTCTGCGAGAAGCGCGGGACGGCCAGTTCCTTCGCGAGGCCCGGCGTGGACGCCGGCACGGTGAAGCGGTCCGGGACGTCCGAGCCCATCGCGCCGAGGCGCCAGACCGTCGGCGTGGCCTTGGAGCCGGGGGCGCGCAGCAGGGTCAGGCGCAGGCCGTACGAGACGAGTCGCAGGCCCGAGGCCGCGTCGTCGATGGAGAAGGTGTCCGTCCAGATACTCGACTTGCCGTCGCTCTGGTCGTCCACGGACGTCCGGCGGATGTCGGCGTCCCGGTCGTCACCGGCCGTCCAGCGGCCCATGACGTACCAGGGCGTCCGCGTCCCGTCGGTGTACGTGCCCTGCAGTTCCACCTGGATCCAGGTGCCGGTCGGGGTGTGCGCGTTCCACGAGGCGATGACCTCGGTGGCGGGGACGCTCAGACGGTGGACCGGCGAGATCCACTGCGCGTACTCCCACTCGGCCGTCCTGTTCAGGTGCGGGTCGGTGTACGTCGTCGTGCCGACGGCCTTGGCGATGCTCACGCCCGGGCGGGCACCCGGGACGGCGCGGATCCCCTTGCCGGTGCCCGAGCGCCAGTCGCCGGCACTCGTCCAGGTGTGGTTGTCCACGAGGCGGGCGGGGCCCTTCTTGCGCGGGGCTCCCGCGGCGTGCGCGGGAACCGCGGCCGTCGTGGCGGCGAGGGCGACGCCCACGGCCGCGGTGAACACGGTTCTGCGGGACGGACGGGAGTCCGGAACGGGTCGGGTCATCGGGTGGTTCCCCCAGTCGACGGGTCGGGCGGACGGGACAGGCGGGCCGGGTGCGGGCCTGGTGGAACAGTGCGCCAACTATGGCCGCTGGAGCAGGATTTCCACCAGCGTTTCGCGTGCTGTCGGGCTCACCAATATTGGACTCCACCACTGGCATGACCTGCGGCGGCGTACGTGAAACCCCGCCACGGCAAGCCGTACCCTTGCCGCCGTGAGCACTCTGCGCGTCCCCCTCGACCAGTACGCCGACCGCGTCCGCCGGCTGCCCGCCTCCTGCGGCCCCGTACGCCTCGTCGGCATCGACGGGCACGCGGGCTCCGGGAAGTCGACCTTCGCGACGCGGCTGGCCGAGGCGCTCGGCGGGGCGCCCGTGCTGCGCCTCGACGACATCGCCAGCCACGACGCGCTCTTCGCCTGGACGGACCGGCTGCGCGAGCAGGTGCTCACCCCGCTCTCCCGCGGCGACGCGGCGCGCTACGAGACGTACGACTGGCACGCCCGGCGCTTCGGCGCCGCGCGTCTGCTCCCGCCCGCGGACGTGGTCCTGGTCGAGGGGGTGGGGGCGGGGCGGCGCGCGGTACGGCCGTGTCTCGCGAGACTGTTGTGGATGGATGTGCCGACCGGGACGTCATGGGCGCGCGGGCGCGCCCGGGACGGCGCTGCGCAGACCGCATTCTGGGACGGCTGGATTCCAGCGGAACGCAAACATTTCGAGCGGGACCCGTCCCGGCCCTTCGCTGAGGAATTGGTAAGAGAGTGCCCGCAGGGATACGAGATGCGCGAGGGGCCCGGTGTGACCGCGCGGACCCGCCGCTCCGTCACTCACGGTGAGGGACCGCCAGCGGTGCGCTGAACCCCCCGAAACGGCCTTCCGCCAGTTTCTCCGAGTGCCTCAACTCTGCTTGACCCAGGGGCCGTACAGGACTTACGTTCTCAATGTGCGGCCTTTCGGGACCGCCTACGGACGCGAAGCCCCCGGTTGTTCCCCCGTGATCGGGGGCTTCGTACTGCCCGCAATGCCCCTTCCGGGGCGCACCGAGGCGCTTTCCGTTCACCCTGGGTGACCATCCGCCACCGCGCTCACCTGCGCGAAATCCCCGGTTTTCGGCCCGCCTCGCACCGATCCGACGCCGTCGCGCCCTACGGCTGATCAGGCCCTCACAGGTACGATGCCTCTCGGTGCGGCCTACGGACGGCTCGCTGTCCGCACCGTTCCAACTCCCGTCCATGACAGAGCGGTTCATCGGGGGCACGGTTTGTGGGGGACGTGATGGACTTCGGCACTGGTGCGCCGACGGGCCCGGCCGACCTCGCCTGGCTGCGCGGCGTCGACGCCTACACGATGGGCGCGTATCCGCAGGCGGAGGACGAGTTCCGCACGGCCGTGCGGATGGACCCGGGGATGGCCGACGGCTGGCTCGGGCTGCACGCGCTGCGCATCGACACGACGACCGCGCTGCTGCGGATGTTCCGGCACCGCGACCGGTTCGGGGAGCAGCGCACGCGGCACCGGCGCACTCTCAACTCCTGGTACTGGCTGGGCTGGTGGGTGCAGCCGGTCCTTGAGCACCCGCGCGACCTGCTCCTCGCGCACGCCTCCCACTGGCTCGACGGGCGCCATGTGCCGGAGCTGGACCGGGCGCTCGCGACGCTGCCGCCGGTCGACGCGGATCCGCAGGTGCGCTTTCTGCACGCGTGCCGGGCGTACCTGGTCAAGGACTGGGACCAACTGGTCCGGCAGACGGACTCGTTGATCGACGACGCGATGCTCGGCATCGAGGCCGGGCTCTTCGGTGGCATGGCCCGGGTGCGCCTGGAGATGTTCGGGCAGGCGGAGCCGCTGCTCTCCTCGGCCCTGATGCGCTGCCGCAGCGAGCAGCCGCAGCGCAAGGAACTGCGGTACTGGCTGGCCAGGGCGCACGAGGGCACGGGCCGTTCGGCGGCCGCGATGCCGCTGTACCGGGCCGTGCACCGGGTCGACCCGGCGTTCATGGACACCTCGGCGCGGCTGGCGGCGATCGGCGAGGGCGACGGGTACGCGGACTTCGCGGACGGCCCGGATCTGGCCCCGTTGGCGCTGACGGGTTATCAGGACGGCCTGGACGGCATGGAGTCCGTCGAGCCGCTGTACGCCGGCGACGGACGGGACCTGAAGGTCACCCAGCCCGATCTGCCGCCGCCCGGCGGGGCCGGCCCGGAGGACCCCGACATGGTGCGGGAGAAGGCCGTGGTGCCGGTCTCGGCGCCGCTGCCGGCCGGCCCGGCCGATCCTGTACTCCTGGAGGAGGCTCTCTCGGAGCTGGAGTTGATGGTGGGCCTGGAACCCGTGAAGCGGCAGGTCATGGCGCTCTCGGCGCAGTTGAACATGGCACGCCTTCGCGCCGGGCAGGGCCTGCCGGTCCAGCCGCCGAAACGGCACTTCGTCTTCTCGGGTCCTTCGGGCACCGGCAAGACGACGGTCGCCAGGATCCTCGGGCGCGTCTTCTACGCTCTCGGACTGCTCGGCGGTGACCACCTCGTGGAGGCGCAGCGCGCGGATCTGGTGGGCGAGTACCTGGGCCAGACCGCGGTGAAGGCGAACGAGCTGATCGACTCGGCGCTCGGCGGGGTGCTCTTCGTCGACGAGGCGTACGCGCTGTCCAACTCCGGTTACGGCAAGGGCGACGCGTACGGCGACGAGGCGCTGCAGGTGCTGCTGAAGCGGGCCGAGGACAACCGGGACCATCTGGTGGTGATCCTGGCCGGATATCCGGAGGGCATGGACCGGCTCCTCGCGGCGAACCCGGGTCTGTCGTCGCGCTTCACGTCCCGGGTCGACTTCCCCTCGTACCGTCCGCTCGAACTCACCTCGATCGGCGAGGTGCTGGCGGCCGAGAACGGGGACGCGTGGGACGAGGAGGCGCTCGACGAGCTGCGCTCCATCGCCGGGCACGTGGTGGAGCAGGGGTGGATCGACGAGCTGGGCAACGGGCGGTTCCTGCGGACGCTGTACGAAAAGTCCTGCGCGTACCGGGACCTGAGGCTCATGGGGTACTTGAAGGAGCCGTCGCGGGACGATCTGGCCACGCTGCGGCTGCCCGACCTCATGCAGGCGTACGGGGAGGTCTTGTCCGGCAGAGGGCCGCAGGACCCCACGGGGATGTAGGGGCCTGCGGCCTGCCCGCCGTCACGGAGATCCGTCCGACGGGCCCTACGTGAGCGCCTCCTGCTTCTTACGGGCCTCCGGGACCTGCGGCTCCGCACGGTGGGCCGGGTCACGGACCTCGCCGACCAGCAGCTCCAGGACGTCCTCCAGGGCGACCAGGCCGAGGACACGGCCGGACGCGTCCGCCACCTGGGCCAGGTGCGTGGCCGCACGGCGCATCACCGTGAGGGCGTCGTCCAGGGGGAGTTCGGCGCGCAGCGTCGTCATGGGGCGCCAGATCTGCTGCGGGACGGCACGGTCCGTGTCGGGGCCGTCGATCAGATCGAGGACGTCCTTGACGTGCAGGTAACCCATGAAGGCGCCGCCGTCCGCGCAGAGGGGGAAACGGGAGTAGCCGGTGCGGGCCGTCAGCGCGATGATCTCGGCCGGGGTGACCGAGGGGCCGACCGTGACCAGGTCCGAGCGGTCCAGGAGGACGTCCGTCACCGGGCGGGAGCCCAGCTCCAGGGCGTCCTCCAGGCGCTCCTGCTCCTCGGGGCCGAGCAGGCCCGCCTGTCCTGAGTCCTCCACCAGGCGGTTGAGCTGCTCGCTGGTGAAGACCGCCTCGACCTCGTCCTTCGGCTCGACCCTGAACAGCTTCAGGACCAGGCGGGCGCACGCGCCCAGGGCGATCGTGACCGGCCTGCAGAGCCGGGCGAAGGCGACCAGGCCAGGACTGAACCAGAGGGCGGTCTTCTCAGGAGCCGCCATCGCCAGGTTCTTCGGCACCATCTCGCCGATGACGAGGTGGAGGGAGACCACCGCCGCGAGGGCGATCACATAGCCCAGCGGGTGGATCACGCCGTGCGGGATGTGGACCGCCTCGAAGACGGGCTCCAGGAGGCGCGCCACCGTGGGCTCCGCCACCGCGCCCAGCGTCAGCGAGCAGACGGTGATGCCGAACTGGGCCGCCGCCATCATCTGCGGCAGGTGCTCCAGGCCGTACAGGACCTGGCGGGCCCGCTTGCCCGGAAGGGGTTCGATCTGGCTTCGGCGTACCGAGACCAGGGCGAACTCCGCACCCACGAAGAAGCCGTTGGCCAGCACCAGCAGGATCGCGAAGAAGAGTTGCAGGGCACTCATCGGGCCGCCTCCAGCAGTGCCTGCGGGGCGTCCGCGAGCTTGACGATCCGGACGCGTTCGGCACGGTAGTGGCCGACCTGGCGCACGGCCAGGCGCCAGCCGGGCAGTTCCGCTCTGTCGCCGGGGGCGGGGATGCGGCCGAGGAGGTCGGCGACCAGGCCGGCCACCGTCTCGTACGGTCCCTCGGGGACGTCGAGCCCGATGCGGCGCAGGATGTCGACACGGCAGCTGCCGTCGGCGTCCCATGCGGGCCGCCCGTCCTCGGGCGGGGCCGCCGCCAGTTCGGGCAGGTCGAGGCGGTCGTGCTCGTCACGGACCTCGCCGACGAGCTCTTCCACGATGTCCTCCAGGGTGACGACCCCGGCCGTGCCGCCGTACTCGTCGACGACGACGGCGATGGGCTGCTCGCTGCGCAGGCGGGCGAGCAGCGGCTGGACGGGGAGGCTCTCCGGGACCAGGAGCGGGGCCTGCGCGATCCGGATCACGGGGGTGCGCAGCCGCTCGGCCGCGGACATCGTCAGGGCGTCCTTGAGGTGGACCATGCCGATGACCTCGTCGATCCGCTCCCGGTACACGGGGAAGCGGGACAGGCCGGTGGCCCGGGTCAGGTTGACCACGTCCTGGGCCGTCGCGGAGGCCTGCAGCGCGCTGACCTTCACGCGTGGCGTCATGACGTGCTGTGCGGTCAGCTCGCCGAGCGAGAGGGTGCGGACGAACAGGTCGGCCGTGTCCTGTTCCAGCGCTCCCGCCTGCGCGGAGTGGCGGGCCAGTGAGACGAGTTCGCCCGGGGTGCGGGCGGAGGCGAGTTCATCGGCCGGCTCGACGCCGAGCGCCCGCACGAGGCGGTTGGCGACCGTGTTGAGCAGGGCGATGACGGGGCGGAAGAGGCGGGCGAAGGCGTGCTGGGGGCCCGCCACGAAGCGGGCCACCTGGAGCGGCTTGGAGACCGCCCAGTTCTTCGGGACCAGTTCGCCGATCACCATTTGCACGGCGGCCGCGAGCAGCATGCCCACGACGACCGACACTCCGCCGGCGGCGCCCTCGGGGAGGCCGACGGCGGTGAAGGGACCGCGCAGCAGCTCGGCGAGGGCCGGTTCGGCGAGCATGCCGACGACCAGCGAGGTGATGGTGATGCCGAGCTGGGTGCCGGAGAGCTGGAAGGAGAGTTCCTTCAGGGCGGCGACGACGGTGCGGGCGCGCTTGTCGCCGGCGTCCGCCGCCTGTTGGGCGTCCTGACGCTCGACGGTGACGAGCCCGAACTCGGCCGCCACGAAGAATCCGTTGGCGAGGATCAGGAGGAAGGCTGCCGCGAGGAGCAGCAACGGGGTGGTCATGCCGCCGCCTTGGGGGACATCCGCGCGCGGGGCGCGCTATGTCGGGAGGGGGCGGCGCAGGTACTGCCGGACGATCCGTCCATCGCTGGAGGGAGTCACTCCTTGGTTAGCAGGATCCCCCGGCCACCCGTCCGGGCGCGTCAGGGGCGGGGCGGCTCACGACGCGTGCCCCGCCACCAGATTAATCACGACTGGGGCGAGGGCGTCAGGGCCTGGGGCCCTGAGTCAGCCCGGAAGTGTGGTTCGGGCCTCGGTCAGGGCGCGCAGCGCCTTGGCGTCGCGGATGGCACTCTGCTTGGCGATGCCGGGCTGAATGCCCATGGCGGCCAGGCTGGTGCCGTCGGTGAGGTTGAGGAAGACCCACGGGTCACCGGGCCGCAGGTTGACCTGGACGATCTCCGCCCAGGCCAGGCGGCGGCTGCGGGCGACGTTGACGACGGTGACGCCGTCGACGTCGGCGACGACCTTGGGCCGGGCGAGGAGGCCGAGGACGCCCCAGAACAGAGCGGCGGTGAAGACGAAGCTGATCCGCTCCCCCGGGTTCATCGTGTCCAGGACCAGCGCGATGACGGTGATCACGACAAAGGAGACGGCGCCGAGCGCGTGCAGGATGACGCGGGTGCGTCCCGGCCGGAAGGTGACGGGAAGATCCACAAGGTCGGACATGGCTCGCGATCCTCAGAGACGGCAGGCGTGGATGGCCGTGGTCAGGATGGCCCGCGCGCCCAGGGCGTACAGGTCGTCCATGATGCGCTGCGCGTCCTTGGAGGGGACCATGGCGCGCACGGCGACCCAGCCTTCGTTGTGCAGCGGCGAGACGGTCGGCGATTCGAGGCCCGGGGTGAGGGCGACGGCCTTCTCCAGGTGCTCGGCGCGGCAGTCGTAGTCCATCATCACGTACGTGCGGGCGACGAGGACGCCCTGGAGCCGGCGCAGGAACTGCTGCACCTTGAGCTCCGTGGTCTCGTCGGATCCGTCGCCCTTGCGGCGGATGACGCACGCCTCGGACTTCATGATCGGCTCGCCGAAGACCTCGAGGCCCGCGTTGCGCAGCGAGGTGCCGGTCTCCACGACGTCCGCGATGGCATCCGCGACGCCGAGTTCGATGGCGGTCTCGACGGCGCCGTCGAGGTGTACGACGGAGGCCTCCACACCGCGCTCGGCGAGGTACTTGCCGACGATGCCCTCGTACGACGTGGCGATCGTCTTCCCGGCGAGGTCGGCGAGGTCCTTGACGGCGCCGGGCCGGGAGGCGAAGCGGAAGGTGGAGCGGGCGAAGCCGAGCGGCAGGATCGTCTCGGCTTCGGCCCCGGAGTCGATCAGCAGGTCCTGGCCGGTGAGGCCGATGTCGAGCTTGCCCGAGGACACGTAGATCGCGATGTCCTTGGGGCGCAGGTAGAAGAACTCGACCTCGTTGTCCGGGTCGACCGTGACGAGTTCCTTGGACTCCTTGCGCTGCCGGTATCCGGCCTCATGGAGCATCGCCGACGCAGGTCCGGACAGTGAACCCTTGTTGGGGACGGCGATGCGCAGCATGAGGTCGGATTCCTTTGCGTGATGTGCGTGATGTGCGTGACGGGTGAGTCGGGCGAGCGCGGGTGACGGCTCAGAGGTGGGCGTACACGTCGTCGAGGGAGATGCCGCGGGCGACCATCATCACCTGGACGTGGTACAGCAGCTGCGAGATCTCCTCGGCGGCGGCTTCTTTGCCCTCGTACTCGGCGGCCATCCAGACTTCGGCGGCCTCCTCGACGACCTTCTTGCCGATGGCATGGACGCCCTTGCCGACCAGCTCTGCGGTGCGGGAAGTGGCGGGGTCGCCGGTGGCGGCCTTCTGCTGGAGCTCGGTGAAGAGCTCCTCGAACGTCTTATTGGGCATGGTGGTCCCTACTTTACGCGGCCCTCCCGGGCCGTTAACGCCAGGGCTCGGAGACGGTACGCAGCGTGGTGGCGGTGGCCACGGCGGCGGTGACCGCTTCGTGCCCCTTGTCCTCGCGGGAGCCCTCGATGCCCGCGCGGTCCAGGGCCTGCTCCTCGGTGTCGCAGGTCAGCACGCCGAAGCCGATGGGGACGCCGGTGTCGATGGAGACCTGGGTGAGGCCCTGGGTGACGCCCTGGCAGACGTACTCGAAGTGCGGGGTGCCGCCGCGGATGACGACGCCAAGGGCGACGATCGCGTCGTAGCCGCGGCCCGCGAGGACCTTGGCGACGACCGGGAGCTCGAAGCTGCCGGGGACGCGCAGCACGGTGGGCTCGCTGATGCCCAGCTCGTTGAGGGCGCGCAGGGCGCCGTCGACGAGTCCGTCCATGACCTTCTCGTGCCACTGGGCGGCGATGACGGCCACGCGCAGGTCGCCGCAGTTCTTCACACTCAGTTCGGGGGCACCCTTGCCGCTCACGCGCTTCTCCTCGTACGTAGATGAATGGGTTAAGGGAATGGGTGGAGTTACTGGTTGGTGCAGGCGGACGTCTTGGGGGCGTCCAGCCAGGGCAGGTCGTGGCCCATCCGGTCCCGCTTGGTGCGCAGGTAGCGGAGGTTGTGCTCGCCGGCCGTGATCGGCATCGGTTCGCGGGCGGTGACCGTCAGGCCGTGCCGGGTGAGGGCGTCGGTCTTGTCGGGGTTGTTGGTCATCAGGCGCAGGCTGCGCACGCCGAGGTCGGCGAGGATCTGGGCGCCGGCCGCGTAGTCGCGGGCGTCGGCGGGCAGGCCCAGCTCCAGATTGGCGTCGAGGGTGTCGCGGCCCCGCTCCTGGAGCTCGTACGCGCGCAGCTTGGAGAGCAGGCCGATGCCGCGGCCCTCGTGTCCGCGCAGGTAGACCACGACGCCGCGGCCCTCCTCGACGATGCGGCGCATGGACTCCTCCAGCTGGGGTCCGCAGTCGCAGCGCTGCGAGTGGAAGACGTCGCCGGTGAGGCACTCGGAGTGGATGCGGACGAGGACGGGCTCCGTATCGTCCGCGCCGTCGGCGGCATCGCCGAGATCGCCGTGGACAAGGGCGACGTGCTCGACGCCGTCGACCGTGGAGCGGTAGCCGTAGGCCGTGAAGTCACCGAAGGCGGTGGGGAGTTGGACCGTGGCTTCGCGCTTGACCGTGGGTTCGGCGGAGCGCCGGTAGGCGATCAGGTCCTCGATGGAGATGATCGTCAGGCCGTGCTTGCGGGCGAACGGGATCAGCTCGGGCAGACGCAGCATGACACCGTCCTCACCGGCGATCTCGACGATCGCGCCGGCCGGGCGCAGTCCGGCGAGGCGGGCGAGGTCGACGGCGGCCTCGGTGTGACCGTTGCGGACAAGGACGCCGCCCGCCTTGGCGCGCAGCGGGAAGATGTGGCCGGGGCGGACGAAGTCGTCCGCCTGTGCCGTGGCGCCGGCGAGGAGGCGGAGCGTGGCGGCGCGGTCGGCGGCGGAGATGCCGGTGGTGACGCCGTGCGCGCCCGACGCGTCGACGGAGACGGTGAACGCGGTCTTCATCGACTCGGTGTTGTTGCCGACCATCTGCGGGAGGTCGAGCCGGTCCAGTTCGTCGCCCTCCATGGGGGCGCAGATCAGGCCGCGGCACTCGCTCATCATGAAGGCGACGATCTCGGGCGTGATCTTCTCGGCGGCGACGACGAGGTCGCCCTCGTTCTCCCGGTCCTCGTCGTCGACGACCACGACGGGGCGGCCCGCGGCGATGTCGCGGAGGGCCTGCTCGACCGGGTCGAGGCTCAGGTCGGCGTCGGACACGTCGTACAGGCGGGCTGCGGTGCTCATGCGTGGGCTCCTTCGAGCGCGGGGGCGGTGGCCGCGGCGGCTCGGGACCGCAGCCACCAGTCGCGCATGCCCCACAGGACGAGCGCGCCGTAGATGACGTAGACGAAGCCGGAGAAGGCGAAGCCGTTGGCGAAGTTCAGCGGGACGCCGACGAGGTCGACGAGGAGCCAGGCGAACCAGAACTCGACCATGCCGCGCGCCTGGGCGTACATGGCGACGACGGTGCCGACGAAGATGTACGCGTCCGGCCAGGGGTCCCACGACAGCGTCGGGAACGCGGTGAACAGGCCGCCGACGGCGAGCGTGCCGAGGGCCGCCGCGCCGAGCAGGGCGCCGCGCTCGCGCCAGGTGGCGAACCGGACGGCGATGGAGCCGTCCTGCGCCGTGCCCTTGCCGCGGTTCCACTGCCACCAGCCGAACAGGGCGACGACGATCACCACGAGCTGCTTGCCCGCGCTGCCCGAGAGGTGGGCCGTCGCGAAGGCGGTCAGCAGGATCGCACCGGAGACCAGCTGGGCTGGCCAGGTCCAGATGGAGCGGCGCCAGCCGAGCGCGAGGGCGATCAGGCCGATGGTGTTGCCGATCATGTCCGACCAGAGGATGTGCTGGTCGAAGATCGTGAACGCCTCGGTGTTGAGCCAGTTCACTTGGTGCCCCCCTGAGCGCTGCCCCGGTCGCTTCCCTGGTCGCCGAGCATGCGCTCGACGTACTTCGCGATGACGTCGACCTCGAGGTTGACCGGCTCGCCGGGCTGCTTGATGCCGAGCGTGGTCAGGTCGAGGGTGGTGGGGATGAGGCTGAGGGTGAAGTAGTCGGCGCCGGCCTCGACGACCGTCAGGCTCACGCCGTCGACGGTGATAGAGCCCTTCTCGACGACGTACCGGGCCAGCTCCACGGGGAGCGAGATCTTGACGATCTCCCAGTGCTCCGAGGGCAGGCGCTCGATGATCGTGCCGGTGCCGTCGACGTGGCCCTGCACGATGTGCCCGCCGAAGCGGCCGTCGGCGACCATCGGGCGTTCGAGATTGACGCGGGAGCCCGAGGTCAGCGCGCCGAGGCTGGAGCGCTTGAGGGTCTCGGCCATGACGTCCGCCGTGAACGAGTCGGCGTCGTGCTCCACGACGGTGAGACAGACCCCGTTGACCGCGATGGAGTCACCGTGCTTGGCGCCTTCGGTGACGACGGGGCCGCGGACGCGGAAGCGGGCTGCCTCAACCGGGCTGCCGAGGTTCTCGACCGCCGTGATCTCGCCCAGCTCTTCGACGATTCCGGTGAACACTTCCCGGGTCCTCCCTCTTAGGGCACGGACTCCGGGGCACTGTCGTACGACGACGACAGGAACGTACGAGCTGCGACACCGGTCACCGGGAGCGACACCGAACGACGGGGCCGTACGCCTGTGGCGGACGACACCCGAAACAGACGGCGACGCGCACCGTGAGGTGCCCGCCCGCCGCGCACTGCCTCCCATCCGGACTTTAACCGTCGGTCCAGGAATTTCACCTGGTCAACCGGCCACTGGAAGTGACCGGGTCGCGGACTGTAACCGCCGGTTCGGACTTTCACCGACCCCGGAGTGCGCTGCTTCTGGTACACGTCCAGTCTGCCACGTCCGCCCGACACGCATGCGGGGGAATGTTGTGGGCTGACTCACAGGCCCCGCCGATGGTTTTCCCCGGTAGTAGGGAATAAGCGCCGGCCCGACCGGTGGGCGCAGGGCCGACGACCCGCTCTGCCAAGCTGAGCACGTGACGACTTCGCCAGGTCCCGGTCCGACGGCCGAGGAGTTCGAGAGCCACCGTCCGCGGATGTTCGGGCTCGCCTATCGGATGCTCGGTTCCGCCGAGGAGGCGCAGGACACGGTGCAGGACGCGTATCTGCGGCTGAGCGCCACCGAGCCGGGATCGATCGGGCACCTGGGTGCCTGGCTCGCCAAGGTCGTCACGAACCTCTGCCTCAACCGTCTCACCTCGGCCCGCGTCCGGCGCGAGCAGTACGCGGGCCCCTGGCTGCCCGAACCCGTCCTCACCTCGGACGGCACGCTCGGCCCGCTGGAGTCCGCCGAGCGCCGCGACTCCGTGTCGTGCGCCCTGCTGCTGCTCCTGGAGCGGCTGACGCCGACGGAACGGGCGGTCTATGTGCTGCGGGAGGCGTTCGCGTACCGCTACCGGGAGATCGCCGGGGTGCTCGACCTCGGCGAGGCCAACTGTCGTCAGCTGTACCGGCGGGCCGCCGCCCGTATCGCGTCGCCGGACGGCCGCTTCGAACCGTCCGGGCGGGTGCACCGCGAGCTGGTGGAGGCGTTCGTCGAGGCCGCGAGGGCCGGTGATCTGACGGCCCTGGAGAAGACTCTGGCCGCCGATGTGAGCTGGTGGGGCGACGGGGGCGGCAAGGTCTCGGCCGCGCGCCGGCCCGTCGAGGGACGCGAGAAGGTCCTGCGGTTCCTGGTCGGCACCCGGGAGCGGTTCGCGGCGGGCCTGGAATTCACGACGGCCGAGGTCAACGGGGCGGCCGCGCTGGTCGCCCGGGGCGAAGAGGGGGTCTTCGCGATCGTCTCGTTCGATGTGCGCGAGGGCGCCATCGTGACCGCGCGGGCCGTCCTGAATCCGGACAAACTGGGGTTCGTGGGCCGACAGCTGGCATCCGCCTGAATCCGGGGTCTGCGCCCTGGAGTCTGGATTCTGAGAACAGTTCTCCGCGGCTGTCACATTCGTGGGGCCCCGTCGGTTCTCCGTTGACGACGGGCGCTCCATCGGGGAGCGCCCCGCGTCCGAAGGAGCTGATGCGCGGTGACCACGATCCTGGTGACCGGCGGTACCGGAACGCTCGGCCGGCTCGTCACCGAGCGGCTGCGCGGAGACGGGCACGAGGTGCGGGGCTTGAGCAGGCACGCCGAGCCGTACGCCGTGGACCTGCGGGAAGGCGGGCCCACCCTGGGCCGGGCGGTCGACGGGGTGGACGTGATCGTGCACTGCGCGTCGACACCGAAGGGCGGTGACGAGCGGGCGGCGCGGAATCTGATCGAGGCCGCGCGCCGGGCGCAGGTCCCGCACCTCGTCTACATCTCGATCGTCGGCGTGGACCGGGTGCCGTTCGGCTACTACAAGACGAAGCACGCGGTGGAGCGGCTGATCGAGGAGTCCGGGCTCGGCTGGACGGTGCTGCGCACTACGCAGTTCCACGACCTCGTCCGCACGATGCTGCGCGGCTTCGCGAGGCTTCCCGTGATGCTGCTCCCCGCGGGCGTCGACGACCAGCCGATCGAGGTGGCCGAAGTGGCGGACCGGCTCGCCGAGTTGGCGCTCGAGGCCCCAGCCGGGCGGGTGGCCGACATGGGCGGTCCCGAGGTCCTTACGTTCCCGGAGCTGGCCCGCGCGTATCTGCGCGCGGAGGGCAGACGCCGACCGGTGCTCAGCGTCCCGCTGGCGGGGAAGACGTATCGCGCGTTCCGCTCGGGCGGGCACCTCGCGCCTCAACAAGCGGTGGGCAGGCGCACGTTCGAGGAGTA
Organism: Streptomyces sp. NPDC102467; assembly: GCF_044765445.1. Taxonomy (NCBI): domain Bacteria; kingdom Bacillati; phylum Actinomycetota; class Actinomycetes; order Kitasatosporales; family Streptomycetaceae; genus Streptomyces; species Streptomyces sp. NPDC102467. The sequence goes on from NZ_JBIWKA010000004.1 coordinate 48,645, forward strand.
CGTGAAGGAAGAGCGCGTCGCACGCTGATCCGGGGTGCCGTTCGGCCGGGACCGGGCGCCCGCTATGCGGCGGGTGCCCGTCCCCCCGCCCCGAACACGTCCTCCTGCGCCGCTTCGCGCGCCATCAGCAGCGCCCCGCGCAGCACCGCACCGCCGCCGAGCGCACCGGCCCGCACCTCCGTCGCGAGCGGTGACATCGCGGCCAGCCGCTCCGCGACCCGGCGGGCCAGCACATCGCCCCCGGCCCGCCCGACCTCCCCGGCCAGCACCACGCAGCCGGGGTCGAGCACCGCCACCACGGCAGCGGCGCCAAGGACCACCCGGTCGGCCAGGGCGTCCAGGAAGGGGTCCGCACCGGATGCCACGGCGTCGCGCACCACGTCGGCCGCCCGCTCCACCGGCTGCCCGCGCCCCACGAGCCCGTGCTCGACGGCCAGTTCGAGGATGGCCCGCGACCCGGTGAGGGAGTGGAAACCCCCGTCGCACCCGGTGGCGGAGGGCAGCCCGGCCGTGCCCGGCACCGGCAGGAACCCGACCTCCCCGGTTCCGCCGGAGGCGCCGCGCCGCAGCTTTCCGTCCAGCACGACGGCCGCCCCGACGCCGAGCCCGAGCCAGAGCAGTACAAAGGTGTCCCGGTCCCGGGTGGCGCCGTCGCGCTGCTCGGCGAGGGCCGCGAGGTTCGTCTCGTTCTCCACCAGCACCCGTGCCGTGAGCCGCTCCTGGAGCGCCGGGACAAGCCGCCTGTGCCACTCCGGCAGGCCGGTGGAGTTGCGCAGTTCCCCGGACACCGGGTCGATCAGGCCGGGGGCGCCCACGCCCACGGTGTGCAGGTGCCCGGCGCCGGCCTCCTTCGCCGTCCGTTCCAGGAAGGCGACCGCGCGCTCGACGGCGGCGCCCGTCTCCTCGCCCTCCTCGACAGGCAGCTCCGCCTGCGCGAGCACCGTGCCGAGCAGGTCGGCGACGACCAGGCGGACACCTTCGGTGCGCACGTCGAGCGAGGCGAGGTGCGCGCGGTCGGCGACGATCCCGTAGAGCCGGGCGTTCGGGCCGCGCCGCTGGGCACCGGCCTCCCCGACGACCTCGACGAACCCGGAGGCGGTGAGGCGCTCGACGAGGTCGGCGACGGAGGGCCGGGACAGGCCGGTGAGGTCCTTCAACTGCCCTGCGGTCAGCGGGCCTTCGTCCTGCAGGAAGCGCAGCGCGAGCCGGTCGTTGATGGCTCGGGCGGTCCTCGGTGATGCGGGCATGGCCGGATCCTACGCCGAAACGGGGTAACTATCAGGCAGGGTTCCTGATAGTTTACGGCGGCGCCCTGGGGATACCGGTGGGACGCGCATGGGGACCGTACTGGGAGGGGCTCGCGGGATGAGTGAAGTGACGTATGCGCCAAGGGAGTTGAAACGGGCGCGCTACGCCGTCGCGACCGTGTTCTGCGTCCACGGGGCGGTGACCGGCTCGTTCGCGACCCGCGTCCCATGGATCCAGGAGCACGCGGGCGTGAGCGCGGGCCAGCTCGGCCTGGCGCTCGCCTTCCCCGCGATCGGCGCCTCCGTGGCGATGCCGCTGGCCGGCCGGCTGAGCCACCGGTTCGGCGCGCGGACGGCGCTGCGCGGACTGCTCGCCCTGTGGACGCTCGCCCTCGTCCTGCCCTCGCTCGCCCCGAATCTGCTCACGCTCTGCGCGGTGCTCTGCGTCTACGGCGCCACGGCCGGCATGTCGGACGTGGCGATGAACGCGCTCGGGGTGGAGGTCGAGACCCGCCTCGACAAATCGATCATGTCGGGGCTGCACGGTATGTGGAGCGCGGGCGCGCTCATCGGCTCGGCGGGCGGCACGCTCGCCGCGCACATAGGGGCCGATGCCCGGCTGCATCACCTGCTGGCCGCGGCGGTACTGACCGCGGCCGGGCTCGTCGCCTGCCGATGGGTGCTCGACCTGCGTCCGGGGGAGGACGAGGAGCCGCCGCCGCGGTTCACGCTGCCGCCGAAGTCGGCCCTGCTCATCGGCGCGGTCGGGTTCTGCGCCGTCTTCGCGGAGGGCGCGAGCCTGGACTGGTCGGCGGTGTATCTGCGGGACGTGCTGGACACCTCGGCAGGGCTCGCGGCCGCCTGCACCACGGCGTTCACGCTCACCATGGCCGTGGCACGGATCGCCGGGGACGCCGTGGTGGACCGGTTCGGCGCGGTGCGCACCGTACGGCTGAGCGGGATCGTGGCCACGCTCGGCGCGCTGCTCGTGGTCCTGGCCCCGAATCCGCCGGTCGCGATGGCCGGGTTCGGTCTGCTGGGCCTCGGCATCGCGGTCGTCGTGCCGCTCGCCTTCGCGGCGGCGGGGCGCAGCGGCCCGAATCCGAGCCAGGCCATCGCGGGCGTCGCCACGATCACCTACACCTCGGGCCTGATCGCGCCGTCGGCCATCGGCACGGTCGCCGACGCGACGAGCCTGGTGGTGTCGTTCGGCCTGGTGACGGCGTTGACCTGCGGGCTGATGCTGTTCGCGGGAGTGCTGCGCGGCGCCGACCGCACGCGGGCGGCGGAACCGGACGCGGCCGTGGCCCGCACGAACTGAAACCCTGCCGGGCGTCAGCGCACCACCGGCTCCCCCATGCGGAACCGGTGGTGCGCTGCAGCCGGGCGGGACCCGCACCTCGTACGTGCCCCAGCCCGTCGTGACGCCGCGGAGACTGCTCACCCCGCGATCGAGTCCAATTGCTCGGCCGCGGGCCGCAGCGTCCACAGATCGCCGCCGGGCGGCGCTTCCAGCTTCGGAACGGCCCTGCGCGCGGCCGCGTCCCCCGCGTCGGCCGCGGCCCGGACGACGTCGCTCGCCGCGAAGCGGTGGAACTCCAGCTCCGGGTAGGGCCAGGCGCTCGCTCCCGTCGCCGCGGGCAGCAGCACGTCCACGGCCTTGAACAGGCTCTGCCCGTCGGGGCCTCGGTACCCCCACAGATCGACGCCGACGTGGCGCCCGATGGCGGCGAGCCGGGTGTAGGCGACCAGGTCGAAGGTCGAGTAGTGCCAGCTGCGGGTGCGGGCCAGCTCCTGCGGCTGGGTGCCGTCACCCGCGATCTGCGAGTCGACGCGCTTGCCACGGGCATCGAGGACGGTACGGCGCGCGAGGTCCGTGTCGCCGGTCGCGTAGGCGAGGGCGGCGACCTGCATGTCGTAGAAGGTGCCGTGGTTGTTGTCGGCGGCGCCTTCCTGCTTGCCGAAGTCGCTGTGCACGAGCCAGCCGAGGAAGTCCTTGTTCCACTTCCCCATGCCCGCGCGGTCGGTCCTCGACCAGCCGGGGGCGCCGGTGGCGAGGAGGGCGACGGCGTCGACGACGCTCGTGTACGACTGCGAGAAGTCGATGATGCCGATGGCGCGGCCGTCGTACTTGCAGGGGATGAACTGGGCGTGGTCCAGGTTCGGGTTCATCTTCGTGCCCGCGTCGAGGAACCAGGTGCGCAGGACCTGCCCGGCCTTTTCGGCGTACCGCTTCTGGCCCGTGTAGTACCAGGCGAGAGCGAGGTCGTAGGTGGAGTCGAAGACCTTCTCGACGTCCTGCCGGTCGGTGCCGGTGTCGACCTCGGGGTTGCGTTCCCCGTCGCGCTGCACGTAGGGGCAGCCCCACGGGTTGTCCGCGGTGGGGCTGGTGGAAGGCCACCAGTACGGGGCCTGGCTCAGGTAGTCGTGGACGTCGCCGCCCGGTGCGGGCTTCGGCTTGTCGACGACGGTCCACGGCCCCTGGTCCAGCCAGCCGTCGGCGCGTGCTGTCAAGTCCTTGAGGGAGCGCCTCAGTTGGCGGTCTCCGTGGGCCAGGCGGAGCTTGGTCTGCTGAAGGCGCTTGCCGTCCAGGACGGCGGTTCTGGGGGCCGCGTCGCGGGGGGCGGCGTCCGCGGTCGGTATCAGGACGGCGGTCAGAGCGGCCGCGGCCACGACGAGGGCGCCGAAGCGCATCCGAGGTCTTGCACGCATCACAGGGCTCCATTCAGACCATGTACTAGGTCATGTGCTAGGTCATGTATCTGAACGATGTTCACGGATAAGTGCGCCTGAGAGTAGACCTCCGACCTCTCCTCAACAAGAAGTGCGGCACACGAGAAAAGGGCCGGAGAAGGAGGGCGGCCGGTCCTCGCACTTACGTGCCTCTAACATGAAGCGATCGTTTCGAGCCACAGAAAGCAGAACTCACATGGACCTCGGCGTGCGCTGGAAACTGCACGGCGACGGGCGCACCCCGGCTCCCGGAGCCGTCGTCCGCCCCGACGAGCGGCTGTCGTGGCCGCGCACGATCGGACTCGGCGCCCAGCACGTGGTCGCCATGTTCGGCGCCTCGTTCGTCGCGCCGGTCCTGATGGGGCTCGACCCGAACCTCGCGATCATGATGTCCGGCGTCGCGACGGTGATCTTCCTGCTCTCGACGCGCGGCCGGGTGCCCAGCTACCTCGGCTGTTCGCTCTCCTTCGTGGGCGTCGCGGCCGTGATCCGGGCCCAGGGCGGCTCCAGCGCCACGGTGACCGGCGCCGTCCTCGTCGTCGGTGCCGTGCTGTTCCTCGTGGGTGTCGCGGTGCAGAAAATCGGGGCGCGGATCATTCACGCCGCGATGCCGCCGATCGTCACCGGCGCGGTCGTCATGCTGATCGGCTTCAACCTGGCGCCGGTCACGGCCTCCACGTACTGGCCCACCGACCAGTGGACGGCGCTCCTCGTGATGCTGTTCACCGGATTGGCCGTGGTGTGCCTGCGCGGATTCTGGTCGCGCGTCGCGATCTTCCTCGGCCTGCTCTTCGGCTACGGCATCTCCTGGGTCTTCGACCGGATCTTCGGCAGGATCCACTCGGTGAACGGCGGCACAGCGGCCGTCGACCACTGGCGCCTCGACCTCTCCGCCGTCGGCAAGGCGGACTGGGTCGGCCTGCCCTCCTTCCACGCGCCGTCCTTCCAGTGGTCCGCGATCCTCGTCGCGCTGCCCGTGGTCATCGCCCTGATCGCGGAGAACGCCGGGCACGTCAAGGCCGTGGGCGAGATGACCGGTGACAACCTCGACGACAAGCTCGGCACCGCGATCTCGGCGGACGGCGCCGCCTCGATGCTCTCCACCGCCGTCGGCGGCCCGCCCAACACCACGTACTCCGAGAACATCGGCGTCATGGCCGCGACCCGCGTCTACTCGACGGCGGCCTACTGGGCCGCGGCCGGATTCGCTCTCCTCTTCGGCCTGTGCCCCAAGTTCGGCGCGATCGTCGCGGCCATCCCTGGCGGTGTGCTCGGCGGCATCACCGTCATTCTCTACGGCATGATCGGCCTGCTCGGCGCGCAGATCTGGATCAACGCCAAGGTGGATCTGCGCAACCCGCTGAACCTGGTGCCGGCCGCCGCGGGCATCATCATCGGCGTCGGCAACGTCTCCCTGAAGTTCACCGACACCTTCTCCCTCAGCGGTATCGCCCTCGGCACGATCGTCGTGATCACCGGCTATCACGCGCTGCGCGCCATGGCACCCGCGCACCTCAAGTCGCAGGAGCCCCTGCTGGATTCGGGCACGTCGACCTACGACGAGAACGGCGACACCGAAGCCGGCGACAAGCGCGCGGGTCAGTCGGCCAGTTCGTAGGCGTAGTCGGGCGTGAACGTGCCGGCCTCGCCCTTGCAGCCGTCGGACTCGCCCGGAAGCTTCACCCACAGGTAGGCGTCGATCGCGGACCGACCGGTCCGCAGAGTCGGCGCCTGCCCCAGTTTCCGGCCCTCCGGATCGCACCAGGCACCGTTCGCCGGCGCGCCGTTGCCGTTGCGGCTGGTGTCGATGACGGCGCCGAGACCGCTCGGCCCGCCCATGGCCGCGAGGACACCGCGCGCGTACGCGCTCTCGTCCGAGGTCCAGTTGAAGTTCGAGACGTTGGTGAAGATCCCGTCGGACGAGGCGGCCGACGCCGCGCCCGCCTGCCGCAGCCGCGCGGCCTGGGTGCCGATCGGGTTCCAGTCGGAGTGCCCGGCGTCGTAGTAGACGCGCGCCCGCGGATTCACCGCCTTCATGACCCGCCCCGCGCGCGCCAATGCCGCGTACCGGTCCGCCCGTTGCGCCTCGCTCAGACACTCCGTCTCCGACACGGCGTCCGGCTCCAGGATCACGATGACCTCGCGGGAGCCGAGCCCCGCCGCGAACCGGTCGATCCAGTCGTCGTACGCGCCCCGGTCCGGGGCCCCGCCGTCGGAGGCGCCCCCGCAGTCGCGCTGGGGGATCGCGTAGGGCACGACCACCGGGACCTGTCCCGCGCTCCTCGCCCCGGAGGTCACGGCCCGCACCCGGCCCGTGATGGTGTCCGGGTGGAAGTCGGCGAACCAGACGGCCGCCGGACGGTCCGCTATCCGGGACTCGATGAGGGCGCGGCGCGGGTCGGAGCGGTGGGCCCGCACCCACTCCAGGACCTGCGACTCGCCATGGCTGTACAGCCGGGTCGAGGCGGGTGCCACCGGGGCCCCGCTCGACGGACCCGACCGGGTGGGCGCCGACTTCACGGGTTCCGGTCGCGGTGAACTCCGCGCCGGTGAGGGTGCGTTCGTGCTCGGGCTCGGGCCCGCGCTCGACACGGCGGGCAACGGCCGCATGACCGGCGACTCACTGACCCTGGGCCGCGCCTCGTCACCGCCGTCGGGGCCGTCGCCGAACGCGGACACCAGGCCCGCGACCGTCCCGACGGCGACCACGGCGGAGGCCGCGGCGACCATCGCGCCGCGCCCCCGGCGGGCCGCGGCGCTTCGCCGCTCGGCGAGCTGGCGCGCACGTGAACCTGACACCGGCCGTCCCCTCTTGTCGCGCTCCCCGGGCCGGCCGTTCGCTCGTTCTGGGGAAGCCCCGGGCCAGCCGACACCCGCGTCAGCCTACGGCTGCGACCCTTCGTCCATGGCGCAGTCGGAACGGATCGCAGTGACTCACACGCCCGCCTCACCCGGGGTCGACGCGGTGCTCGCGCGGATGCGCGCCCTCGCCCTCGACCTGCCGCCCCGGGACGGTGTGGCGGTCTTCAACCGCGTCTACCTCTCCGTCACGGAGGCGGTCGACCGGGCCATCGACGGCGGTGCGGCGGGCGGCTTCCTGGACCGGACCGCCGCGATCACGCTGGACGTCCGCTTCGCGGAGCGGTACCTCACGGCGGTCGACGCGGCATCGCTCGGGGTCCGCGGACCCGCGTGCTGGCGCCCGCTGTTCCAGTTCCGCCGCCATCCCGGCGTACGTCCCCTGCAGTTCGCGCTCGCGGGCATCAACGCGCACATCGGCCACGATCTGGCGCTGGCCGTGGTGGACGCCTGTCGTACGCTCGGCTGCGAACCGGGCGTACTGGAGGACGAGTTCGAGCGCGTGGGCGACATCCTCGTCACGCTGGAGGAGCACATCCGCGAAGAGCTGATGCCGGGCCCCGATCTCCTCCAGGTCGCCGATCCGCTCACGCATCTGCTCGGCTCGTGGAGTCTGGAGCGGGCCCGCGACGCCGCGTGGGGGGCGGCCCGCGCGCTGTGGGCGCTGCGTGACCTCCCGTGCCTGGAGGCCGAGTTCAGGCAGCGTCTGGACACCTCGGTGGGCCTGGTGGGGCGCATGCTGCTCACCCCGCTGCCCGACTGAGAGCCGCCCGCCCCGACGGGCACGGAACTCTCGGGTGATCCCCGCACGTTGAACCGTGCGGACACCCGCTGCGCATGCGACGAAGGAGCACGGTATGGCGACCCGACTCGGTCTCGGCCTCCCGCAGATGAAGCAGTACGACATCGGCCGGGACATCCCCGACGTGGCGCGCGCGGCGGAGGCGACGGGGTACGAGAGCCTCTGGGTCTTCGAGCGCATCCTGTTCCCCGAGCCCGCCCGGCAGGGGCTCTACGGGATCCCGGGTCTCCCCTGGCCGGAGCGGTACCGCTCGGTCGCCGACCCGCTCGTCTCGCTCACGCTCGCCGCGGCGGCCACCTCCCGCGCCCGGCTCGGCACCAGCGTCCTGGTGGCGCCGCTGCACGTCCCCTTCCAACTGGCCCGTACCCTCGCCACGTTGGACGCGGCGAGCGGCGGCCGGGTCGTCGCCGGTCTCGGTACCGGCTGGTCCCACGACGAGTACGCGGCGGCCTCCGTGGCCCCGTTCGAGCGGCGCGGCCAGGTCCTGGACGAGCTGATCGACGTGTGCCGCGCGGTGTGGGGCCCCGACCCGGTGGCGTACGAGGGTGAGTTGACGCGCATCGCCCCGTCCGCCGTCGGGCCCAAGCCGGCCCGCCCCGTCCCGATCCTGCTCCCGGCGAACAGTGCGAAGGCCGCGCGCCGACTGGTCGACCGCGCGGACGGCTGGATGCCCGCGGCCATGGGCGCAGGGCCGCTCAAGAAGCAGTGGGACGAGCTGCGGGCCCTCGCGCAGGAGCGGGGCCGCACGGCCCCGTTGCAGAGCGTGCTGCGGGCCAACGCGCTCTATACGCCCGAGGCCTACACGGCCGACGACCGCCGGCCGTTCCAGGGCAGCACGGACCAGATCGTCGAGGACCTGGTCGCGCACGACGAGGTGGGTCTGGAGGAGATCCTCATCGAGCTCCAGGGCGGTCTCCGCGACGCCCAGGAACTCAAGGACGTGGCGACGGAGGTCTACGAGAAGGCGCGGGCAGCCGGGATCTAGAGATCCGGATCCAGAGATCCGAGGTCCAGAGATCCGAGGTCCAGAGATCCAGAGATCTAGTCCTCCGGCAGCTCCACCGGTGCGATCTCGTCGTACAGGTCGCCCGGTCCCGGGTTGGTCGCGTCCGTGGCGCCGCCCAGGTGGTGCATCACGCCCCACACGGCGTTGAGCGCGGTCTGCACGGCGCCCTCGGCCCAGCCGGCCGTCCACGAGATGTCGTCACCGGCGAGGAAGATGCCGCGCCGGTCCGCGGGCAGCCGGTCCTGCATGAAGTGGGTGAACAGGCGCCGCTGGTAGCGGTAGTGCCCCGGCAGGTTCGCCTTGAACGCGCCCATGAAGTAGGGCTCGTTCTCCCAGGACACGGTCACCGGGTTGCCGATGATGTGCCCCCGGATGTCGACCTTGGGATAGATCTCGCCGAGCGACTTGAGCATGACTTCGAGCCGCTCGTTGGCGGAGAGCGGCAGCCACTTCAGGCTGTCGTCGCACCACGTGTAGGAGAGGCAGATGACGGCGGGCTTGTCCGGACCGTCGTCCAGCAGGTACGTGCCGCGCGTCATCCGGTCGGTGAGCGTCATCGACATGGTGTCGCGGCCGGTGGTCTCGTCCTTGTCCAGCCAGAACGGCCGGTCGACGGGCACGAACAGCTTGCTGGACTCCATGTAGTGGGTCCGCTCGATCGCCGTCCAGTGGTCGATCGGGAAGAGCTGGTCGTCGCACGCCACCTTGGAGAGCAGCATCCAGGACTGCGCGGTGAAGATCGCGGTCCGGTACGTGCGGATGTCCCCGTCGGCGTCCGTGACCGTGATGTGGTTCCCGGCGGTCCTGGCGAGCCGGGTCACCGCGGGCCGCGGCGTCCGGTCCGCGTGCAGTGAGGCGAGGGAGGTGCCGGGCGCCCAGTGCACGATCTTCCCGGGCTCGCGCTCCCACAGCCGCAGCGGCAGCTGCTGCGAGCCGCCGACGATGCCCCGGTGGTGGTCGTCGGCCTCGGTGTAGACGACGCGCAGGATCTCCAGGATCGAGTTCGGGAAGTCGGTGTCCCAGCCGCCCGTGCCGAAGCCGACCTGGCCGAAGATCTCCCGGTGCCGGAAGGACTTGAAGGCTTCGGACTGGCAGAGGAACCCGTAGAAGGTCTGGTTGTCGAGCTTGTCGACGAGCTGCGACCAGATCTCCCGGATGCGCGGCACGTCCCGCTCGCGCATCGCCTGGTTCATGTCGGTGAAGTCGGCGCCCTCCTCCAGACAGGCGCTCCACGCGGCCGCGACGTCGCGGTAGACCTGCGGCAGGTCGTCGATCGTCTCGGCGTAGTGGCTCTCGCCCTTGAGGTCGACGACGGTCGAAGGGGTCGCAGGCGAGAGGGGGTTGGGGAACGGCTGGGTGTGCAGGCCCACCAGGTCGATGTAGTGCTGCAGCGCCGTCGACGACGGCGGGAAGCGCATCGCGCCCATCTCGGCGCTCAGCCCGGCCGCGTCCGGCGGCGTGCCGTCGAAGCCGACCGTGCGCAGCCGGCCGCCGATCTTGTCCGCCTCGTAGACGACGGGCTTGAGGCCCATCTTCATCAGCTCGTAGGCGGCGACGATGCCGGACAGGCCACCGCCGATGACGGCGACCTCGGTGCCGTGCTCGGGGGCCGGTATCTGCCCGAGGCCCGCCGGGTGGGCGAGGAAGTCGTCGTACGCGTACGGGAAGTCCGGACCGAACATGGTGATCGGCGGCTGCGCTTCGGTGTGCTGGACGGCGTTGGGCACCGTGGACGTCATGGGGTACGGACTCCTTGCGGATGCGCGGATACGCGGATTCGGGTTCGCGGCGACGACGGCATGGCTGTGCTCAGCGACGTACATCAGGGAGGTCGCAAGGGGCTGCCCACGACCGATACGACGGTACGTTTGCGCTGGTGGGCGCGACAAGACACGTCTGTTGCGTCTCAGCGTGCGATCTGTTGCGCCGGTCGCGGCCGAAACGGCGATCCGTTGCGCGGGGTCAGACGGGCGAGCCGGAGGTGAAGCGGCGCATCAGTGGGGAGAGCACGAGCACGGACTTCGTCCGCTCGACGAACGGCTCCCCCGCGATCCGCTCAAGGACCCGCTCGAAGTGCCGCATGTCGGAGGCGAAGACCTGGACGAGGGCGTCCGCGTCACCCGTGACGGTGGAGGCGGCCGACACCTCGGGATACCGCTCCAGGCCCCGCCGGATCGCGTCCGGCGAGGTGTTGCGGCGGCAGTAGATCTCGATGAACCCCTCGGTCTCCCAGCCGAGCGCGGCCGGGTCGACCCGCACGGTGAAACCGGTGATCGCTCCGGTGGCCCGCAGCCGGTCCACGCGCCGCTTCACGGCGGGGGCGGACAGGCCGACCAGCTGGCCGATGTCGGAGTAGGAGCGGCGGGCGTCCTCGGCGAGGGCGTGCACGATGCGTTCGTCGAGATCGTTCAGCAAGGCAGGCGGTTCACTTCTGTGCTTCTCCGGACTTCTGTGCTGCTCCGGCCTCCCCGGCCGCCGGGGAGGCGAGACGGGAGCGACGCACCCCGTAGCAGAAGTAGAACACGAGCCCGACGGCCATCCAGACACCGAAGACAATCCACGTGATGACGGACAGACTGCCCATCATCCAGAGGCAGAGCGCGAAGCCGATGACCGGGAAGAGCGGCGACAGCGGCACCCGGAAGGTGCGCTTCATGTCGGGCCGGGTCCGGCGCAGCACGATCACGGCGATGTTGACCAGGGCGAAGGCGAAGAGCGTGCCGATGCTCGTGGCGTCGGCGAGCTGGCCCAGCGGGACGGCGGCGGCGAGCACCCCGCAGAACAGGGACACGATGACGGTGTTGGCGCGCGGCGCCCCGGTCTTCGGATGGACCTTGGAGAAGACCTTGGGCACGAGCCCGTCCCGGCCCATGGCGAACAGGACGCGGGTCTGCCCGTAGAGGACGGTCAGCACGACGGACGCGATGGCGATGACCGCGCCGGCGGCGAGCAGCGTCGCCCAGAAGGACTGTCCCGTCACGTCCTTCATGATCCCGGCGAGCGTCGCCTCCGAGTCGTTGAACTGCTTCCAGGGCCGGGCTCCTACCGCGACCGCGGCGACGATGACGTACAGCGCGGTGACGATGACGAGCGAGAGCATGATCGCCCGCGGCAGGTCGCGCTGCGGGTTCTTGGCCTCCTCACCGGCGGTGGAGGCGGCGTCGAAGCCGATGTAGGAGAAGAACAGCGTGGCACCGGCGGCGCTGACGCCCGCCATGCCGAGCGGCATGAAGTGCTCGTAGTTGCCGGACTGGAAGCCCTTGAGGCCGATGGCGCAGAACAGCAGCAGCGACACGATCTTCACGACGACCATGATCGTGTTGGCGCGGGCCGACTCCTTGGCGCCGCCCAGCAGGAAGACCATGGCGAGCAGCACCACGATGAGCGCGGGCAGGTTGAAGATGCCGCCGTCGCCGGGCGGCGCGGAGAGCACGTCCGGGATCGTGACGCCGATGGTGCCGTCGAGCAGTTCGTTGAGGTATTCGCCCCAGCCGACGGCGACGGCCGCGACGGACACCCCGTACTCCAGGATCAGACACCAGCCGCAGATCCAGGCGATCAGCTCACCCATCGTTGCGTATGCGTACGAGTAGGAGGACCCGGCGACCGGGATGGTCCCGGCCAGTTCGGCGTACGAGAGGGCCGAGAAGAGGGCCGTCAGGCCCGCGATGACGAACGACAGGGTGACGGCGGGGCCGGCCTTCGGGACGGCTTCGCCGAGGACCACGAAGATGCCGGTGCCCAACGTGGCGCCGATGCTGATCATGGTCAGCTGCCAGAGTCCGAGCGAGCGGCGCAGCGTGCCGCCCTCTCCCTGGCCACCCTCGGCGACCAGGCGTTCCACCGGCTTGCGGCGCATCAGACGGGCGCCGAGGCCCGCGGGCGCGGACTCGGCGTGCGGGGTGCGCTGGGGTGCGCCGTGATCGAGCACGGACTGGCTCCTTCATCGCTGCCTGGTTGGGGGGCGGCCGCGGTGAGAAAGCACACGGCGGTCACATCCCGATCGGGGACCGCCGAGCAGGCTGTCCCCCGCCGTGCCACGTACAGCGGACGACTCTAGAGGACTCGGCTTCCCAGCTGTAATGCAGCAACCTTGCGCACCCTCGGGTGATCGTTGCGCGGATCCCCGCTGTGCGGGCGTTCGTTGCGGCGTCCGTTTCGTCTGTTGCGCTCCGTGTGTTCAGGGTCACACCCCATGACACGGACTGACTCCGAGGTTCAGGGGTACACGGTGGGGCCGTCCCGTGCCCCGGCCGTACGTCAGGCCGCACGGGACGGCTGTGCGTCAACCTCGGGTTGAGGCGACAAACGTTCGATGTGTGCATCATGTGCAGGATGCACATGGCCGTCGAAGAAGTACGAGAAGAATGGTGTGAGAGGGGCTTGTGAGTACCAGCGAGACCGACATCCGCAATCTGCTGCTCGAGGCGCTGCGCGACCAGGAGGCACAGATCGCCGACCGGTGGACCCTGCTCCAGCTGGAGCAGGCGGCCCTCGGCACCGACATGTCCGAGAGTGAGCTGCGCGAGGAGGCGCATCTGCTCATCGACGCCCTCACCGAGGCGTTGGCCAGCGACACCCCGGTGGGGCGACTGGTGACGTCGCACCACAACCTGCGTACGACGGTGACCAACCTGTCGCTGCGCCGGGTCAGGGCCGGGGCCACGCCCACCGACACCTCGCTCGCCGTCCTCTCCCTCAAGGAGGCGCTCCTCGCGGCGGTACAGCACACCACCCGCGACACGAGCGAGCTGTTCTCGGCGGCCGTACTGGTCAACCGGATGCTGGACGCCGCCGGCGCCCTCTCCTTCGAGACCTACGTCGAGGGGCGCGAGGAGATCATCCAGCGGCAGAGCCGCCAGCTGATGGAACTGTCCACGCCCGTCGTGCGGCTCTGGCGGCACGTGCTGGCCGTCCCACTGATCGGCACCCTGGACACGGCCCGCACCCAGATCGTCATGGAGTCGCTGCTGCAGGCGATCCAGGACGACGAGGCCAAGATCGCCATCATCGACATCACCGGTGTGCTGACCGTCGACACGGCGGTCGCCCAGCACCTCATGCACACCGTCAACGCGGTCCGTCTGATGGGCGCGGACTGTGTCATCAGCGGCATCCGGCCGCCCATCGCCCAGACCATCGCCCAGTTGGGGATCGACCTGTCCACCATCCTGACCCGCGCGACGCTGGCCGACGCGCTGGCCGACGCGGTGCGGCTGACCGACCAGCCGGCCGTCGGCTTCACCGTGACGGAATCGGCACCGCGGTGAACACCCCTCGCCCGACGGGCGTCCCCATTCTGCGGCTCGCGGATGTCCTGGTGACAGGACTGCTCAACGAGCTGGACGACCGGTCCGCGGTCGCGTTCACCGACGAGCTGACCGAGCGGATCGTGTCCGATCGCGCCCGCGGTGTGCTCATCGACATCTCCCGGCTCGAGCTCATCGACTCGTTCGTGGCCCGCACGCTGATGGAACTGACCACGATGGCCCGCCTGTTGGGCGCCCGGGTCATCGTCGCGGGCATGCGCCCCGCCGTCGCGATCACCCTGGTCGAACTGGGCATCCGGCTGACCGGCGTGGAGACGGCGCTCAACGCCGAGCAGGGCCTCACCGCACTCGGCTGGCAGCGGACCCCGGAGGGCCCAGGCCGTGACCATGTCGGATGAGCTTGCCGCGCACACGATGCGCCCCGGCCCGTCGCAGGTGGCCGTCCGCCGCGACTACGAAGTGCGCTCGGAGGACGACCTGCTGACGGTCCGTCACGCCGTGCGCGCGGCGACCGTCGAGTGCGGGTTCGGTCTGGTCGACCAGACCCGGGTGGTGACCGCCGCGAGCGAGCTGGCCCGCAACGCCTACATCCACGGAGGGGGCGGCACCCTGACCGTCGAGCTGCTCAAGCGGCGGGGCGCCGACGGGATCCGCCTCGTCATCAAGGACGAGGGGCCCGGCATCCCGGACATGGGCGCGGCGATGACGGACGGCTGGACCTCGGGCAGCGGTCTCGGCCACGGCCTGGGCGGCGCCCGGCGACTGATGGACGAGTTCGACGTCGACACCCGGCCCGGTGTCGGCACGACGGTCACCGTGGCGCGCTGGACGGTGCGGTGACTGCCTTCACCGACATCGCCGTGACCGCCCACGTCGCCGTCGACCACTCCAGCGCCGTGCACCACGCGGCGACGCTGGCCAGGGACGCGGCACGCGCGGGCGGCCTCGGCGACACCGTCGCCGAGCGGGCCGCGGTGCTCACCAGCGAACTCGCCGGGAACCTGCTGCGGCACGCGGTCGGCGGCGCCGTCTACGTGCAGCGCCACCCGCAGGGCGGCGGGATCGACGTGATCGCCATCGACCGGGGCCCCGGCATGGCGAGCCCCGACCGGTCCATGGTCGACGGATACAGCACGGCCGGGTCCCTCGGCGCCGGCATGGGCGCGGCCCG
Organism: Streptomyces sp. NPDC102467; assembly: GCF_044765445.1. Lineage (NCBI taxonomy): Bacteria > Bacillati > Actinomycetota > Actinomycetes > Kitasatosporales > Streptomycetaceae > Streptomyces > Streptomyces sp. NPDC102467. The sequence continues at coordinate 63,733 of NZ_JBIWKA010000004.1, forward strand.
GCGGCTCGCGGACGAGCTGACCCTGCGCACCCTGCCGGGTGTCGGCACGCTGATCTGCGCCCGCTTCCACGCGCCGGGAGCAGTCCCGGCGCGGGCCGATGTCGGCCTGCTCTGTCTGCCCCTGCGGGGTGAGGAGGAGTGTGGGGACAGCGCGGCCGTGGCCGACGCGCCGGGCGGCCGGACGGCCCTCGTCGTGGACGGTCTCGGGCACGGCGCCGAGGCCGCGGAGGCGAGCGCCGCCGCCGTGCGGGTGTTCCACGAGGGCCCGGAGCGGCCCCTGCCGGAGCTGCTCACGGCGATGGACCGGGCGCTGCGCGGGGGGCGCGGCGCCGCCGTCGGCCTGCTGCGGCTGCGGCCCGGATCGGCGGAGCACTGCGGGATCGGCAACGTACGACTGCTGCTCGTCGGCCATGACGGCGTCGGGTCCCGAGCCGTTGGGCAGCCGGGCGTGGTCGGCTGGAACATGCCGCGCCCGCTGCCGCGTTCCCTGCCCATGCCCGAGACGAGCGCGGCGGTGCTGCACAGCGACGGCATCGCGGCGCGCTGGGCGGACACCGCCACCCCGTTCCTGCTGGGGCTGCCGCCCCGGTTGCTGGCCGCGGCGCTCGGCCACGGCCACCGTTCGGCTCGGGACGACGCGACTGCCCTGGTCACCGGGGCGGCAAGGAGGAATTCATGACCGATCGGGCCGCCGCGCCTGCGCAGCGCACGACCCATCGCTCCCCGGCCGAACTACGCGCGGCAGTGCGGGAGTTGGCGGTCACGTTCCGCCTGTCGGCCGAGCTGCGCACCCGGCTGACCCTGTCCGTGGCCCGCGTCGCGGAGTCCGAACTGCGGGCGGGGCGGCCTGTCACGCTGGAGTCCGCGCACGAACAGGCCGCGCACGGGCGGGCGTTGACGGTACGCCTCCAGGCTCCGCAGACGCCCTGGGCGGCGCCGGTCGAGGCGCTGCCGCTGCCCGCGCGGCGCGAGGCGGACACCACGGTGTGGCACGTACCGCTGCCCGGGCAACGGCTGCCGACGGCGCTGGAGTCCACCGGGCCCTCCCCCACCGAACTCCTGGAGGAGGAACTGCGCGTCGCGGTGGCCCGCGCCGACGCCCTGGAGGCCGACCGCCGCCGGCTCACCCACGAACTGGACGAGACGAACAGCGGAGTCCTCGCCCTGTACGTCCAGTTGGAGGAGCGCGACGAGCAACTGCGCCGCGCCCACGGCCAGATGCTCCGCGAACTGGAGGACGCGCTGCGTCCCGGGCCGATGAAGGTCGACGGGCTCGAACTGGCCATCCACTACGCGCCCGCGGGCACGGACGCACCGACGGGCGGCGACCTCTACGACTGGTTCCAGCTCCCCGACGGCACCGTGCACATCACGATCGTGGACGCGCTCGGCCACGGCCTCACGAGTACCAGCAGCGCCCTGAACGTGACGCACGCCGTCCGCACGCTCGCCCTGGAGGGCCACCCCCTGGAGACGATCGTCGCGCGCACCGACGAGATCCTGCTGCCCTACGACCGCGAGCTGATGGCGACGGTCCTGCTGGTCCGTATCGACCCGGTCTCGGGCCGCGTCGTCATCGCCAACGGCAGCCACCCGCCGCCCCTCCTCGTGGCCGAGGACGGCACCACCCGGTTCCTCGAAGTGCGCGGCCGGGGCATCGGCTACCCGATGGCGGGCAGCGACCGGCTGTGGCACGAGCAGCTCGACCCGGGCGACCTGCTCGTGCTGTACACGGACGGCCTCACCGAGAGCCGCCGCGACCCGTACGAGGGAGAGCGCCGGCTCGTCTCGGCGGCCGTCCGGCACCGGCACCTCCCGACCGCCGAGATTCCCGGCGCCCTGGCCGAGGAGATGCACACCGTGATCCTGCACCCGGACGACACACTCGCCCTGACCGTACGGAGAAGCCGATGACGCCCGCGGCACCTGAGTCCATACCCGACGGGCCGCACGCCCCGCTGACCCGCGCCGTCACCGACGGTCCCGCCGGCCCGGTCATCACGCTCACCGGCGACCTCGACTACGAGACGGCGCCGGAGCTGCTCGCCTCGGTGACGGCGCTCGAAGCTCCGGCCGGCACCACGGTCACCCTCGACCTGTGGGGCGTCCGGTTCTTCGACTCGGGTGGCATCAACGTGCTGCTGCGGGCCCGTACCGCGCTGCACGACCGGGACGCCGAGCTGGCCGTGCGCCGCCTCTCCCCCGTCGTCGAGCGGATCTTCCGCATCACGGGCCTCGACACGGTGCTGGATCCGGGCGCACCGACCGCGTCCCGGAGCGATGAAGATCCGGCTGCTGGGTAGCTGTCCCGCATGGAGATCGTGGTGGACGGTCCCGTAACGGGGACACAGGCCAGAAGCGCCGCTGCCCGCTTCCTCGCCGAGCACTGCGCGTGGGCCGACGCCGACGCGGTGCTGCTCGTCGTCTCGGAGCTGGTGACCAACGCGGCCCGGCACGCGGGCGCCCTCGCGCGTCTGCGACTGCACGTGGACGCGCGCGGCCTCTCGGTGACGGTGGAGGACGGCGACCCGCGGCCGCCGGTGCCGCGCGCGCCGGACCTGGGCAGTGGCGGCGGCTTCGGCTGGCACATGGTGGAGCGGCTGGCCGAGCGCCTCGCGGTGCTGCCGGCGCCGGGCGGCAAACGCATCGAGGCCGGCTGGGCGGCGCCGTCCCTCTGACTACGCCGCCCCGCGCCGCCCCGAGTGACTAGCTCCAGCTGGCGTGCAGCGGCTTGCCCTCGGCGTATCCGGCGGCCGACTGGATGCCGACGACGGCCTTCTCCTCGAACTCGGCGAGCGAGTTGGCACCGGCGTACGTGCAGGACGAGCGGACGCCCGCGATGATCGAGTCGATCAGGTCCTCGACGCCCGGACGCTCCGGGTCGAGGAACATCCGGGAGGTGGAGATGCCCTCCTCGAAGAGCGCCTTGCGGGCGCGGTCGTAGGCGGACTCGTCCGAGGTCCGGTTCTTCACGGCACGCGCGGAGGCCATACCGAAGGACTCCTTGTACGCGCGTCCCTTGGCATCGTGCTGCAGGTCGCCCGGGGACTCGTAGGTGCCCGCGAACCAGGAGCCGATCATCACGTTCGACGCGCCGGCGGCGAGCGCCATGGCGACGTCGCGCGGGTGGCGGACGCCACCGTCGGCCCAGACGTGCTTGCCGTACTTCTTCGCCTCTGCGGCGCACTCCATGACGGCGGAGAACTGCGGCCGGCCGACGCCGGTCATCATCCGCGTGGTGCACATGGCGCCGGGTCCGACACCGACCTTGATGATGTCCGCGCCGGCCTCGATCAGGTCCTTCACGCCCTCGGCGGCGACGATGTTCCCGGCCACGATCGGGACGTGCGGGTCGAGCCCGCGCACGGTCCTGATGGCGCTGATCATCGACTCCTGGTGGCCGTGGGCCGTGTCGATGACGAGGGTGTCGACGCCCGCGTCGAGCAGCTGCTTGGCCTTGCCCGCCACGTCGCCGTTGATGCCGACGGCGGCGGCGATCCGCAGCTTGCCGTCCGCGTCGGTGGCCGGGGTGTAGAGCGTGGCGCGCAGGGCGCCCGTACGGGTCAGGATGCCGGCGAGCCTGCCGTCCTTGCCGACCGCGGGGGCGTAGCGGCGGTTGGCGCCGTCCAGCTTGTTGAAGGCGTCGCGCGGGTCGATGTCCGCGTCGAGCAGCAGCAGGTCCCTGGACATGACCTCGGACAGCTGCGTGAAGCGGTCGACGCCGGTCAGGTCCCGGTCGGTGACGACACCGACGGGGCGCAGCTCGTCGTCGACGACCACGCCGGCGTTGTGCGCGCGCTTGGGCAGCAGCGCCAGGGCGTCGGCGACCGTCTGGGTCGGCGCGAGGACGATCGGGGTGTCGAGCACGAGGTGGCGGGTCTTCACCCAGGAGATGACCTCGGTGACGACCTCGATCGGGATGTCCTGCGGAATGACGACGAGTCCGCCGCGACGGGCCAGCGTCTCGGCCATGCGGCGCCCGGCGATCGCGGTCATGTTGGCGACGACCAGCGGGATCGTGGTGCCCGAGCCGTCCGGCGACGACAGGTCGACGGCCTGGCGGGAGCCGACGGCGCTCCGGCTCGGCACCATGAAGACGTCGTCGTACGTCAGGTCGTACGCGGGCTTGATGTCATTGAGGAAACGCACGTGCGGACATCCCAGTCGGTAGAAGGGGTTCCCCAGGAGGAACCTCCCGGGCGCAAAGCACGTACCTCATTTTCCCACGTGAGCGCCTGATCCGTCTCCGGGCCGAACCTCCCAAGGACCGTTCCGGCCCTTGGATGATCATCCCAGCGAGAGCAGCACGCTCGCCGCGGAGGCACGTCCGAACACGTCGAGCGCGGTCTCCCACTGCTCGGGCTTGAGACGGCGGAACCGCTCCCACCCGGTGACGACGAGCACGAGCCAGCCCGCCGCGTCGGGCAGCTGCTCCGGATCGCCGAGGGTGTCGGCGAGAGCGTCCCAGTTCCGTCCGAACCAGTCGGGCAGGTCGAGCGCGGCGGCCCAGCGTGCCATGAATTCGGCCTTGTCCGTGACCCCGTCCAGGTCGACGACGCGTACGGTCCACTCGGCCGGGGACGCGGGCAGCCCGCTCATCGCAGCACCTCTTCGAACGACTCGTAGTGGTCATCGGTGTAGTACGTCTCCCCGCCGCTCCCGGTGACGATGCGCCGGGCCCCGCGGTCGTGCTCGCCCGGGGTGGGCACGGTGTACTCCCGGTAGTAGCCGCGCTGCTCGCGCGGCAGCTCCCGCTCGAAGTTCCCGAAGACGCTGCCGTCCTTCTCGTACGGGAAGGGGCCGCCCCTGTCGATGAGCTCCAGCGTGCGCCGCGCCTCGGCGGGCAGCCGGCCCTCCCGCACGGTGGCCATGCCCGAGGAGGAGCAGCCACCGGCCAGCAGCCCGAGGCAGAGGAGCAGAACCGCGCAGAGGAGCCGAAGGGAGCGAGGCCGCAGCATGACCCGATGCTGCCATCCCCGAGCCCCTCCGGCCATCGAGCCCCGCTCAGTCGTGTCAGTCGTCGGGGTCGATGCGCTGCAACGCGGGCTTGGGCGGCGGCCCGGCGGTCAGCAGGGAATCGGCGGCGGCCGTATCGGTGACCAGGCTGGTCACCAGACCCGATCGCAGTACGGCGTCGATGGCGGCGGCCTTGCGCTGGCCGCCCGCGATCGCCACGACCTCCGGTATGCGCCGCAGGCGGTCCGTCTCGACGGTGATGCACCGCTCTCCGAGGTCCCGCCCGACCCGGCGCCCCTGGGCGTCGAAGAGGTGCGCGGACATCTCGGCGGCGACCCCGAGGGACGCGTAGTGCGCGCGCTCCTCGTCGCTGAGCATGTCGTGCACGGTCGAGATGCCGGGCTCCCACGAGCCGATCGACACACACGCCACGGTGACCTTGTCGAAGTACTCGAAGGCGCGCGCGATCCCGGTCTGGTTGCGCAGGGCGGCCGCGGTGGCGGCGTCCGGCAGCAGCATCGGGGCGTAGATCGGGTGGGCGTCGCCGCCCGACACCTGCGCGGCACGCCGCACGGCCTCCACCGATCCGCGCTCCGCGGTCCCGGCGTCGTAGACACCCGTCAACTGCACGACGGTGCACGGCGGGAGCCGGTCGAGGGCCGCGGCCATGTGGATGGTGGAGCGGCCCCAGGCCAGGCCGAGCACATCGCCCTCGTTGACCAGCTCGCCGAGCAGATCCGCGGCGACCTCACCGAGGTTCTCCGGGTCGGGCGACTCCTCCGCCTCGGCCGGCGACTCGACCACGACCGCGTGCCGCAGTCCGTACCGGGCGCGCAGCGCGTCGGAGCGCTCGGCGTCCAGCTCGGCCGGGACCCGGATCTCGATGCGTACGAGATCCCGCTCCAGGGCCGTTTCCAGGACCCTGGCCACCTTGAAGCGGCTGACGCCGAACTCCTCGGCGATCTGGATCTTGGACTTGCCCTCTAGGTAGAAGCGGCGGGCCATGGCCGCCGCCTGCACCAGTTCCGCGGGTCCCATCCGCAGGGCTGCCCGACCCGCCGACGATGCGGACACGGCGATCTCCTCACTGCTCTTCTGCACGACTCACTGCGTTCACAACCTGGATACGCCGTTCATCCTTGCAGATCCGGGGGGCTTGATCAGCCCTGAAGTTCGGCGTTCACGTCTGCGTGGCTCAGTGGTCGCACGCCCACGTCGCACCAGCCATCGCGCCCGCCGCTTGGGTGCGCAGTGCACGTACCGCCGCGGCCGGGTCCTTTGCCCCGTAGACCGCCGATCCGGCGACGAAGACGTCTGCCCCGGCCTCGGCACACCGCTCGATCGTCGCCGCGGAGACGCCGCCGTCGACCTGCAGCCACAGCTCCAGGCCGTGCCGGGCGATCAGCTGCCGGGTGCGGCGGATCTTCGGGAGCATGATGTCCAAAAACGCCTGCCCGCCGAAGCCCGGCTCCACCGTCATGATCAGGAGCATGTCGAGCTCGGGGAGCAGATCCTCGTACGGCTCGATGGGCGTCGCCGGCTTGAGGGCCATGGAGGCGCGGGCGCCCTTGGCCCGGATCTCGCGGGCGAGCCGGACCGGGGCGGCGGCCGCCTCGGCGTGGAAAGTGACGGAGCCGGCCCCCGCTTCGACGTACTGGGGGGCCCACTGATCGGGGTTCTCGATCATCAGATGGCAGTCCAGCGGGGTGTCCGTCGCACGCGCCAGGGACTCTACGACCGGCACCCCCAGCGTGAGGTTCGGGACGAAGTGATTGTCCATGACGTCGACATGGAGCCAGTCGGCACCCTCGACGGCCTTGGCCTCGTCGGCGAGGCGGGCGAAGTCCGCGGACAGGATGCTGGGGTTGATCTGAGCCATGCCCCCAGCCTGTCATGCCCGGCGCCCGTTGCCCGCCTCGGTCTGGACCTGTCCGCGATACCGATGCCGAGCCGTGCCCTCCCGTCCCGTTCCCCAAGGGGCCAGGAATCAGGCGGTGCGCCGGATCAGCGCCAGGTACATCGCGTCGGTGCCGTGCAGATGCGGCCACAGCTGCACGTCCGGGCCGTCCCCGATCGCGGGCACGCCCTCCATCATCGGCCGCGCGTCGATGAGTTCGGCCCCGTCGGACGACTTCAGCACGTCGTCGACGACGGCCCGCGTCTCGGCCAGGTGCGGGGAACACGTCGCGTACCCGACGACGCCGCCGACCCGCACGGACTCGAGTGCCATCCGCAGCAGAGACCGCTGCAGCGGACCGAACCCCTCCAGGTCCGCCGGGCGGCGCCGCCAGCGCGCCTCGGGGCGACGGCGCAGGGCGCCGAGTCCCGTGCAGGGCACGTCCATCAGGACCCGGTCGAACGTGCCGGGCAGCCACGGCGGGCGTGTGCCGTCGGCGGCGATCACCTGGTAAGGACCCGGATTGCCGTCGAGCGCCTTCGCGACGAGCCCCGCACGGTGCGGCAGCTTCTCGGCGGCGAGCAGCGTCGCCCCGCGCCCGGCCGCGAGCCCGGCCAGCATCGCCGCCTTGCCGCCGGGGCCCGCACAGCCGTCGAGCCACTTCTCGTCCCGGCCCTTCAGCGGAACGTTCGCGAGGGCGAGGGCCACGAGCTGACTGCCCTCGTCCTGCACCCCGGCGCGGCCGGACCGCACGGCGTCGAACGAGCCCGGCTCGCCGCCCTCGGTGAGGCGCACCGCATACGGCGACCAGCGGCCAGGGAGCCCGGATTCCTCGCCGACCTCGGCGAGAACCTCCTCGGCCGTGGTCCGCCCGGGACGCGCCACGAGCGTCACCTCGGGCCGCTCGTTGTCCGCCTCCAGCAGGTCCTCGATCCCGGCGCGCCCACCGCCCAGGGAGTCCCAGAGCGCCGACACGACCCACCGCGGATGCGAATGCACCACGGAGAGGTGTTCCTCGGGATCGTCGTCGTAGGGCGGTGCGACCCGCTCCAGCCAGGTGTCGAGATCGTGCTGCGAGACCTTGCGCAGCACGGCGTTGACGAACTTGGCCCGGCCGTCGCCGAGCACGACCCGGGCCAGCTCCACGGACGCGGACACGGCGGCGTGCGTGGGGATGCGGGTTCCGAGCAGCTGGTGCACGCCCATGTTCAGCACGTCGAGCACCGGCGGGTCGACCTCGCGCAGCGGCCGGTCGATACAGGCCGCCACGATCGCGTCGTACGTGCCCTGGCGGCGCAGCGTCCCGTACACGAGCTCGGTGGCGAGCGCGGCGTCCCGGCCGTCGAACTGCTCGGGCCCCTCCTTCGCGCGGGCCTTGCGCAGCAGCGGCGGCAGCACGAGGTTGGCGTAGGCGTCCCGCTCGTCGACGGCGCGCAGCGCCTCGAACGCGAGGAAGCGCACGGGGTCCTTCTTGGGACGGCGGTGCGGCTTGCCGGGCTTACCCGACTGACCGGGCTTGCCCGACTGACTCGGGTTTCCGGACTTGCCCAGGTTGCCGGACTTGCCGGACTTACCGGGACGGCGATTCGACGAAGTCGGCTGGTCGCTCAAAGGTGCTCCGCTGGTGGGGTCGTACGGGCGGTACGCAGAAGTCGTACGCCGAAGTGAACCCTCCCAGCCTACGTCGCGACCACCCGCCCGGCCCCCGGGCCCCTGGCCAAGATCCGGCCCGCAGCTCAGCCCAGCTGCTCGCCCGCCGCGATCCGCACCCCGCGCGCCCAGTCCGCGGCGGCCATCGGCTTCTTGCCCTGGGCCTGCACCCACAACAGCTCGACGGCGTGCGATCCGGTGCCGACGTGCAGATTCTTCTTGCCGACGCTCAGCTCGCCGGGCGCCAGGTCCGTGCGGTCCGGCGCGAGTACCGCGGTGCGCACCTTCAGGCGCTCGCCGCGGAACTCGGTCCACGCGCCGGGCGCCGGTGTGCAGCCGCGCACCACCCGGTCGACGCGCAGCGCGGGCGCCGCCCAGTCGATCCGGGCGTCCTCGACGGTGATCTTCGGGGCGAGCGAGACGCCGTCGGCGGGCTGCGGCAGCGCGTCGAGCGAGCCGTCCTCGATGCCGTCCATCGTCGCGACGAGCAGCCCGGAGCCGGCGAAGGCGAGCCGGGTCAGCAGGTCGCCGCTGGTGTCGGTGGGCCGGACCGCCTCGGTCACGGTGCCGTACACGGGCCCGGAGTCGAGCCCCTCCTCGATGAGGAAGGTGGAGGCGCCGGTGATCTCGTCGCCCGCCATCAGCGCGTGCTGCACGGGCGCGGCACCGCGCCAGGCGGGCAGCAGCGAGAAGTGCAGATTGACCCAGCCGCGGGCCGGCACGTCCAGTGCGATCTTCGGCAGCAACGCCCCGTACGCGACGACCGGGCAGCAGTCCGGGCCGATCTCGCGCAGCCGGGCGAGGAACGCCTCGTCGCGCGGCCTGGCGGGCTTGAGCACCTCGATGCCGGCCTCCTCGGCCCGCTCGGCGACCGGGCTCGCGACGAGGCGGCGGCCGCGCCCCGCGGGGGCGTCGGGCCGGGTGACGACCGCGACGACCTCGTGCCGGTCGGAGGCGATCAGGGCGTCCAGGGCGGGAACGGCGACCTCGGGGGTGCCGGCGAAGACAAGCTTCATCAGTGGCTAACGGCCTCTCGGGGCGGGGTCACGGGCAGCGCACCAGTCTATGGCTGCCGCGCGGCGGCCACACATGGGGCGCACGCCTGAACGTGCGCCCCGCGCATATGCGGATGCGCCGGAACAGCGTGACCCCTCACGGAATGGCGCGTTGGTCAAGAAAGAGTTGACCAGTCCCTGGGCCGTGAACACTCGTTCGTCAGCGGAAGTTGTCGCTTGCTGCGCGCGCGGCCCGATCCTTTTTCATCGCCGGTCCGAGAGGCTTGTAAATGGCCGACCACGCAACCCACGACGCCCAGGCACGGGCCAGCCTGCATTTGTTGGTGCGCGACATCGAGCGGGTCCGCCGGCAGGTGGACGCTCTGCGCACCCTCACCGCACAGCTCGGCAACGTCTACCGCCCGCGCCGCTCCGGCCCCTCCGCGGGGTTCGTCGTCTACGGGAGGGCGCCCGCCCCCACCGTCCGTCTCGCCCAGGAGCTGCGGGACAGCGTCGAGACCCTGGTGACCGCCGCCGTGGACTTCGACCGTTCGCTGGGTTTCTCGTGGGACGCGGTGGGCTCCGCTCTCGGAGTCACCAAGCAGGCGGTGCACCGTCGCTACGGTGCCCGCAGGGCCGTCACGCAGGCGGCGGCCGACGCCGAGCGCGCCACCGACGCCCCCGCTCCGCCGCGCCCCGCCCTGCCAATGGGCGCCGGACCGCTGTCGGCGGTGCCCGCGGCCCGCTCCATGCCGACGCAGCCGACCGCGGGCAGCCCGGTCCTGCGCGAGGAGGCGCGCCCGGGCGCCTTCCCCGGCCCACGCAACGGATGAGACGCGTCGCCGACTGCCTCCCCGCACACAGGTGCGGGGAGGCAGTCGTGTGTTGACGCTCCCGGGTCACCGGAGCCTGACACCCCGTCACCCGATGTCGAGCGGATCCACCCGTACGCGCACCGGCTCGATCCCGCCGCGCGCCATCCGCGCGGCCTGCGCCTGCTTGAGGGCGCGGGCCAAGGCGGCGCCGCTGCCCGGCGGCACCCGCACCAGCACCCGCTCCCCCTGCTCCTCCGCGGTCGGCGGCCCCGCCCGGCGGGCCGCCCCCGGCCCGGGGTCGCGCACCGGCACAGGGCCCAACACCTCGGCGTCCGGGGGCAACTCGACCGCGCCGAGGAAGTCGCCGAGCGCGTCCGGCGCCCCGCTCACCGATGCCATCCGGGAGACCGGCGGGAAGCCCAGCTCGGCCCGGTCCGCGAGCTCGCGCACCGCGTGCCCGGCCGGGTCCCAGCGCACCAGGGCCTGCACAGGGCGCAGCGTCGGCTCGGCCATGATCACGACGGTGCCGCCCGCCTCCTGGGGCCGCACGAGCGCCGCGGCGGCGATCCAGCGGCGCAGCGCGTCCTCCCCCGCCCGCAGATCGGGCCGCCCGAGCATGGCCCACCCGTCGAGCAGCAGCGCGGCCGCGTAGCCGCCCTCGGCGACGGGCTCGGCGCCGGGCGTGCTCACGACCAGCGCGGGCGCCCCCGACACCGTGTCGAGCACCTGCTCACGCCCCGACGTGCGCACCGGCACCGTGGAGAACGCCCGCCCCAACTCCTCGGCGGTGCGCCGCGCCCCGACGACCTGGGCCCGCAGCCGGGCGCCGCCGCACTCCGCACAGTGCCAGTTCGCCTCCTCCCGGCCGCACCAGCCGCAGGCCAGCACGCCGGTGGCCTCCCGCGCCTCCAGCGGGCCCGCGCAGTGCCGGCAGCGGGCGGGCTCCCGGCACCGCTGGCAGGCGAGGCGCGGCACATATCCGCGCCGCGGCACCTGCACGAGCACCGGCCCGTCACGCAGCGCGGCCCGCGCCACGTCCCAGGCGATGCTGGGCAGCCGGGCGGCCCGCGCCGCCTCGTCCCGGGCGACGTCCAGGTCCCCGACGGTCCGTACCAGCGGAGCGACCCGCCGCACGATCTCGCGGGGAGCGGCGACCGCGGCCGCCCAGCCACTGCGCACCAGCTGGGCCGCCTCGACGGTGCAGCTCCAACTCCCCAGCAGGAAGGCGCACTTGTCCCGGGTGGCCCGCAGCTCCAGAACTTCCCGCACATGAGGGAAGGGCGCGCGCTCGTCGCTGTGATGGCCGTCCCCGTCGTCCCACACCACGACAAGTCCCAGGTCCTGTACGGGAGCGAACATGGCGGCCCGCGTCCCGACCACCGCCCGTACGGCTCCCCGGCGCACGGCGAGCCACTCCTGATAGCGCCGCTGCTGCCCGGCATCGGAGGTCAGCAGCGCGTGCCGGCCCTCCCCCAGCGCCTCCCGCAGCGCGGCGTCGACCCGGGCCGCGAGCCGCACGGTCGGCACCACCACGAGCGCGCCGCGCCCCGACGCGAGGGTCGCCTGCACGGCCCGCGCGATCTCCGCGGCCCACTCGGGTCCTGGCAGCGCGGTCCACACGGCGCGCGGCGCACCCCCGGCGGCCAGGGACGCCAGCAGATCGGCTCCGCGCTCGTACCGCTGCCACGACCCGGGCTCGGGCGCGGGCGGGTCCGCCGGCGGCGCCGGGAACTCCCGCGCCTCGGCCTTGGCGTGCCGGGGCGGGACCGCGAGCTGCAGCACATCGGCGAGGCTGCCCGCATACCGGTCGGCGACGGCCCGGGCCAGCCCCAACAGCTCGGCGCCCAGCACGGGTTCGGGCGACAGCACCTGCGCGAGCGCGGCCAGCGGGCCCTGGTACTCGGCCTCGGCGACCCGCTCCACCAGGAACCCGTCGATCAGGCCGCCCCCCTCGCGGCGCCCGTCCCGCACGTTCCTCGACCCGGCCCCGAACCTGACCCGGACCCGGACCCCCGGCTGTGCGACGGCGTCCAGCTCCTCCGGCACCGCGTACTCGAAGTACCGGTCGAGATGGAGCACGCCCTTGTCGACGAGGACCCGGGCCACCGGCAACTCCTTGGCGAGCGCCGCGCCCCGCCACGTCCGCGGCTTCGCCTTCGGCCCCTTCGCCTTGCGCACGCTCTCCCGAATGAACGCAAGCTGCTCCGGCTCGCCGCCGGCGGGCTGCTCGGGGGTGTCGTTCTCGCTGCTCACAGCTGCATTCCTACCAGAGGGCACCGACAGGGCGAGGCTCCGGGAAAACGCCGGGGGCCCGGCCCTCCCGAAGGAGAGCCGGGCCCCACAGGCATCGCGACCGGGGACTTACACGCCCGCGGCCTTGCGCAGCGCGTCCACGCGGTCCGTCTTCTCCCACGTGAAGTCGGGCAGCGGACGCCCGAAGTGGCCATAGGCGGCCGTCTGGGAGTAGATCGGGCGGAGCAGGTCGAGGTCGCGGATGATCGCGGCCGGGCGCAGGTCGAAGACCTCGCTGATCGCGGCCTCGATCTTGTCCGTGTCGACCGTCGCCGTACCGAAGGTCTCGACGAAGAGACCGACCGGCTCGGCCTTGCCGATCGCGTAGGCGACCTGGACCTCGCAGCGCGCGGCGAGGCCGGCGGCCACCACGTTCTTCGCGACCCAGCGCATCGCGTACGCGGCCGAACGGTCCACCTTGGACGGGTCCTTGCCGGAGAAGGCGCCGCCGCCGTGCCGGGCGTAGCCGCCGTACGTGTCGATGATGATCTTGCGGCCGGTCAGACCGGCGTCACCCATCGGGCCGCCGATCTCGAAGCGTCCGGTCGGGTTGACCAGCAGACGGTAGCCCTCGGTCTCCAGCTTGATGCCGTCGTCGAGGAGCGCCTTCAGCTCCGGCTCGACGACGAACTCGCGGATGTCCGGGGCGAGCAGCGAGTCCAGGTCGATGTCCGAGGCGTGCTGGGACGAGACCACGACCGTGTCCAGGCGGACCGCCTTGTCACCGTCGTACTCGATGGTGACCTGGGTCTTGCCGTCGGGGCGCAGGTAAGGGATCGTGCCGTTCTTGCGGACCTCGGAGAGGCGTCGCGACAGGCGGTGCGCGAGGTGGATCGGGAGCGGCATGAGCTCCGGCGTCTCGTCGCACGCGTAACCGAACATCAGGCCCTGGTCGCCGGCGCCCTGCTTGTCCAGCTCGTCCTCATCGCCCTCGACGCGCTTCTCGTACGCCGTGTCGACGCCCTGCGCGATGTCCGGGGACTGCGACCCGATGGAGACCGAGACGCCACAAGAAGCGCCGTCGAAGCCCTTCTTCGAGGAGTCGTAGCCGATCTCGAGGATCTTGTCGCGCACGAGCTGCGCGATCGGGGCGTACGCCTTGGTGGTGACCTCGCCGGCCACGTGGACCAGGCCAGTGGTGATCAGCGTCTCGACGGCGACACGGGACGTCGGGTCCTCGCGGAGCAGCGCGTCGAGAATGGTGTCGCTGATCTGGTCAGCGATCTTGTCGGGGTGGCCCTCGGTCACGGACTCCGAGGTGAACAGGCGACGGGACACAACGCTCCCTGTGGTTGCAGCGGCTGCTGGCTGATCATTGATGGACTGCCGGGAGCTGCGCCCGGCGGCGTCCGAGACCAGTTTATCGGTCACGCTCGGCCGCTGGACCACGTGTCTCGCCACTTGGGAGCGCTGTGACCTGCGACACGGCATTCTGCGATACGACGATCGTTCTTCGGAAGAGTACCGGGCGCCCGAAATTCCCGTGTTTTCAGGGGATGGGTGCGCCCGAAGGGGCGAACGTGGATTTTCACTCCCTCATGGGCGGGGCACCTGTTCGACGAGGTTTCACACGCTATTGGCCGGCGGTGCGACGCGCCGGACGACCTCGTCCCAGATCCGGTCCGCGAGCGCTTCCTTCGGACCGTACGGGATCGGTGTCTCGCTGCCGTCGGCGCCCAGGATCACGGCCTCGTTCTCCTCGGAGCCGAAGGTCTTGCGCTCGCCGACCTCGTTGACGACCAGCAGGTCACAGCCCTTGCGGGCGAGCTTGGCCCGGCCGTTGGCCAGTACGTCGTCGGTCTCCGCGGCGAATCCGACGACCACTTGGCCGGGGCGCGGCCGAGCGGCGGAGGCCTCGGCGAGGATGTCCGGATTACGTACGAGCGCGATCGGAGCGGGCTCCTCGCCGTCCTTCTTCTTGATCTTGCCCGTCGCGTAGACCTCGGGGCGGAAATCGGCCACGGCCGCCGCCATGACGACCACGTCGGCGTCGGGGGCCGCCTTGAGGACGGCCTCGCGCAGCTGCACGGCCGTGCCCACGTGGACGACGTCGACGCCCGCCGGGTCGGGCAGCGCCGCGTTCGCGGAGAGCAGGGTGACCCGGGCGCCGCGGGCGGCCGCCGTACGGGCCAGCGCGTAACCCTGCTTGCCGGAGGAGCGGTTGCCGAGGAAGCGGACCGGGTCGAGGGGCTCGCGGGTGCCGCCGGCGCTGACGACGACGTGCTTCCCGGCCAGGTCGGAGACGGCGGCAGCGGCGCCGCGCGCCAGCACCCGGCGTACGTACTCGAAGACCTCCACCGGGTCGGGGAAGCGGCCCTTGCCGGTGTCGACGCCGGTCAGCCGCCCGACCGCGGGCTCGATGACGAGGGCGCCGCGGCGGCGCAGCGTGGCCACGTTCTCCTGAGTGGCCGGGTGCTCCCACATCTCGGTGTGCATGGCGGGCGCGAAGACGACCGGACAGCGGGCCGTGAGCAGGGTGTTCGTGAGGAGGTCGTCGGCGAGGCCGTGGGCCGCCTTGGCGATCATGTCGGCGGTGGCCGGGGCGACGACCACCAGGTCCGCGTGCTGGCCGATCCGCACGTGCGGGACCTCGTGGACGGAGTCCCAGACCTCGGTGGAGACCGGGTTGCCGGAGAGGGCGGACCAGGTCGCGGCGCCGACGAAGTGCAGCGCCGAGTCCGTGGGGACGACGCGTACGTCGTGTCCCGACTCGGTCAGTCGCCGCAGCAGTTCACACGCCTTGTAGGCGGCGATTCCGCCCGTGACCCCCAGAACGACCTTGGGCTTGTCGACCGTTTCCACTGCTCGCGCCTCCCCGCACTCGACTACGTACGACTCCATGACACACCACAGGCCCGGCAGGAGCACTGCCGGGCCTGTGGTGACGTCGAGAACGAGTACTACTGCGCGGGGCCCTCGATGGCCTCGGACGTCAGCAGACCCGCGTTGATCTCACGAAGGGCGATCGAGAGCGGCTTCTCGTGGACGTGCGTGTCCACCAGCGGGCCGACGTACTCGAGGAGGCCCTCGCCGAGCTGCGAGTAGTACGCGTTGATCTGACGCGCGCGCTTGGCGGCGTAGATGACCAGGCTGTACTTCGAGTCGGTTGCCTCAAGGAGCTCATCAATCGGCGGGTTGATGATGCCCTCGGGCGCGGTGATGGAAGAGGACACGCTCTGCCTTCCGATGGGTAAAACCGGGGTGAGAAATACGGTGAAGATCAAACAACTTTCATCAAGGCTAGCAGCTCACGCGCCACGTCCTCGACGGAGGTGTTGACCAGGGTGGTGTGGAACTCCGCCTCGGCGGCCAGTTCGATCTTGGCGGCCACCAGTCGGCGCTCGATGACCTCCGGCGCCTCGGTACCGCGCCCGGTGAGCCGGCGGACCAGCTCGTCCCAGCTCGGCGGGGCGAGGAAGACCAGTTGCGCCTCGGCCATCGACTCCCGGACCAGGCGTGCGCCCTGGAGGTCGATCTCGAGGAGGACCGGTTCGCCCGCCTCCAAGTGGTCGAGGACGGCGCGGCGCGGTGTGCCGTAGCGGTTTCCCGCGAACTCGGCCCACTCAAGGAGCTCGCCGTTGGCGATCAGCTTGTCCATTTCCTCGTCGGTGACGAAGAAATAGTGGACTCCGTGCTGCTCGCCGGGGCGCGGCTTGCGGGTCGTCGCCGACACCGAGAGCCAGACCTCGGGGTGTTCCTTGCGCATATGAGCGACGACCGTGCTCTTGCCGACCCCGGAGGGGCCGGAGAGCACGGTCAGCCGCGGACGTTCACTCATGCAGCGATTATTCCAGTTGTTCCGGAGTGCCCCGGACCAGCCCTCGGGCCGGCCGGTGACGCTCAGGCTCCGGTGCTGCCGAACTCGCGCTCCAGGGAGGCGATCTGGTTGGAACCGAGACCGCGCACCCGGCGGGATTCGGAGATCCCGAGCCGCTCCATGATCTGCTTGGCGCGGACCTTGCCCACGCCCGGCAGGGACTCCAGAAGGGCGGAGACCTTCATCTTGCCGACGACGTCGTTCTCCTGGCCCTGCTTGATGACCTCGTGCAGGGAAGCGCCGGAGTGCTTGAGTCGATTCTTGACCTCGGCCCGCTCCCGGCGAGCCGCGGCGGCCTTTTCGAGCGCGGCTGCGCGCTGTTCAGGGGTAAGGGGCGGAAGAGCCACGCCTACGTCACCTCGGATGTCGAAAAATCGGATACGGACCGGTGAGGAACCTAATCGCCCCACACCAGGGGAGCAACGAGCAACGTGCTTGCCTGTTCTCCTCGACGGAGACTAGCGGCCGCGGCCGTCTGAGTCAGCGAGAACAGACGAAAAGTCCTGGTCAGCCTCTGCCGAGCCATGCATTTCAGACAAAACGACCTGTAAATCGGTCAGGATTCGGACGCGGGGCCCAAGGTCGGCACGGAGTGCCACCCCGGGGCGGCCCTCGTCACGCCCTCCCGACCGCCTCACGCACCTCATCGGCGAACCGCACGGCCGCGTCCCGCAGCGCGGTCACGGACGGCCCCGCCTTGAGGACCCCACGGCTCACACTCGGGACGACATTGCGCACGGCCGCGCCGAACACCGTCGGGAGATCGGCGGCCGTGGCGCCCTGCGCGCCGATGCCGGGGGCGAGGAGCGGACCGTTGATGTCCAGTCCGTAGGAGGACAGGTCTCCGAGGGTCGCGCCGACGACCGCGCCGAAGGAGCCCAGGGGGCGCTCCGCCGCGTTCTCCTCGGCGAGGTGCGCGAGCATCGTCGCGGCCACGGTGCGGCCGTCGGCCCGTACCGCGTGCTGGACCTCGCCGCCCTCCGGGTTGGAGGTGAGGGCGAGGACGAAGAGGCCCGCGCCGGACTCGCGTGCGAGGTCGACGGCGGGCTTCAGGGACCCGTAGCCGAGGTACGGCGACACCGTCAGCGCGTCCGAGAACAGCGGGGAGTCCTTGTGCAGGAAGGTCTCCGCGTAGGCGGCCATCGTGGAGCCGATGTCGCCGCGCTTGGCGTCCATCACGACGAGGGTGCCCGCGGCGCGCAGATCGGCGACCGCGCGCTCCAGGACAGCGATGCCACGCGAGCCGAACCGCTCGAAGAACGCCGACTGCGGCTTCACCACGGCGACGGTGCCGGCCAGCGCGTCGACCGTCGTACGGGTGAAGGACTCCAGGCCCGCGATGTCGTCGTTCAGACCCCAGGAGGACAGCAGGGCGGCGTGCGGGTCGATGCCGACGCAGAGCGGGCCGCGCTCGTCCATGACGCGGCGCAGGCGGGCGCCGAAGGGTTCCTGCGCGGTCATGCGGATTCCGCCTTCTTCACATCGGTCGTCTTCACACCGGTCTTCTTCACATCGGCGCCGATCGCGTCGGCGAGCGTGGCGTACGGGGAGTTGCCGAGCCGCGCGGCCAGCCCCTTGTGGATCGCGCGGGCGTAGAACGGGCCCTCGTAGATGAAGGCCGAGTAGCCCTGGACGAGCGTGGCACCGGCGAGAATGCGCTGCCAGGCGTCCTCGGCGTTCTCGATGCCGCCGACGCCCACGAGGGTGACCCGGTCCCCCACGCGCGCGTAGAGGCGCCTGAGGACCTCCAGGGAGCGTTCCTTGAGCGGCGCCCCCGACAGGCCGCCGGTCTCGTTCACGATCTCGCCCGTGGTGGCGAGGCCGGAGCGGGAGATGGTGGTGTTCGTGGCGATGATGCCGTCCAGGCCGAGTTCGACGGCGAGGTCGGCGACCGCGTCGATGTCCTCGTCGGCGAGGTCGGGCGCGATCTTCACGAGGAGTGGCACACGGCGCGAGCGCACGACACGGTCAGCGGCCTCGCGTACGGCGGTGAGCAGCGGGCGCAGTGCCTCCGTGGCCTGGAGGTTGCGCAGGCCCGGGGTGTTGGGCGAGGAGACGTTCACGACGAGGTAGTCGGCGAAGGCGGCGAGGCGCTCGGTCGACTTCACGTAGTCGGCGGCGGCCTCGGCCTCCGGGACGACCTTGGTCTTGCCGATGTTCACGCCGACCGTGGTCTTGAACACCGGGTTGCGGGAGGCCAGGCGGGCGGCGACGGCCAGCGAACCCTCGTTGTTGAAGCCCATGCGGTTGATGAGCGCGCGGTCCTTCACGAGCCGGAAGAGGCGCTTCTTGGGGTTGCCGGGCTGCGCCTCCCCGGTGACGGTGCCGATCTCGACGTGGTCGAAGCCGAGCATCGCCATGCCGTCGACAGCGATGGCGTTCTTGTCGAAGCCGGCGGCGAGCCCGAAAGGACCGTGCATACGGAGACCGAGGGCTTCCGTGCGCAGCTCTTTGTAGCGCGGCGCGAGGGCGGCCGCTACGAAGGTGCGCAGTACCGGAGTGCGGGCCGCGCGGCGGATCCAGCGGAAGGCCAGGTAGTGGGCCTTCTCGGGGTCCATCCGCTGGAAGACGAGATGGAAGAACAGCTTGTACATGGTGGTGTCCTCTTGGTGAGCCTCATGAAGTGACGGGCCTCATGAAGAGGGGGACACCGTTTCCGGTGTCCCCCTCGTGGGCTGCTAGTCGCGGGCCGCGGTCAGGTGTTCCGCGTGTTCCTGCAGCGAACGGACGCCCACGTCTCCGTGGTTGAGGGCGTCGATGCCCTGGACGGCGGCGGCGAGCGCCTGGACCGTCGTCAGGCACGGCACGGAGCGGGCCACGGCCGCCGTGCGGATCTCGTAGCCGTCGAGGCGGCCGCCGGTGCCGTACGGGGTGTTGACGATGAGGTCGACGTCGCCCGCGTGGATCAGCTGGACGATGGTCTTCTCGCCGTTCGGGCCCTCGCCCTCGGACTGCTTGCGCACGATGGTGGCGTTGATGCCGTTGCGCTTGAGGACCTCGGCCGTGCCGGACGTGGCCAGCAGCTCGAAGCCGTGGGCGACCAACTCGCGCGCCGGGAAGATCATCGAGCGCTTGTCGCGGTTGGCGACGGAGATGAACGCCCGGCCCTTCGTGGGCAGCGGCCCGTAGGCGCCCGCCTGCGACTTGGCGTACGCCGTGCCGAAGACGGTGTCGATGCCCATGACCTCGCCGGTGGAGCGCATCTCCGGGCCGAGGACCGTGTCGACGCCGCGGCCGTGGATGTCGCGGAAGCGCGACCACGGCATGACGGCCTCCTTGACGGAGATCGGCGCGTCGAGCGGGAGCGTGCCGCCGTCACCGTTCTTCGGCAGGAGTCCCTCCGCGCGCAGCTCGGCGACGGTGGCGCCCAGCGAGATGCGGGCGGCGGCCTTCGCGAGCGGCACCGCGGTCGCCTTCGATGTGAAGGGGACGGTGCGGGAGGCGCGCGGGTTGGCCTCCAGGACGTAGAGGATGTCCCCGGCAAGGGCGAACTGGATGTTGATGAGCCCGCGCACGCCGACGCCCTTGGCGATGGCTTCGGTGGAGGCGCGCAGGCGCTTGATGTCGAAGCCGCCGAGCGTGATGGGGGGCAGCGCGCACGCCGAGTCGCCGGAGTGGATGCCGGCCTCCTCGATGTGCTCCATGACGCCACCGAGGTAGAGCTCCTCGCCGTCGTACAGGGCGTCGACGTCGATCTCGATGGCGTCGTCGAGGAAGCGGTCCACGAGGACCGGCCGCGACGGGCTGATCTCGGTCGACTCCGCGATGTAGGAGGACAGGCGGGTCTCGTCGTAGACGATCTCCATACCGCGGCCGCCGAGGACGTAGGACGGGCGGACGAGGACCGGGTAGCCGATCTCGTCGGCGATCGCCTTCGCTCCCGCGAACGTGGTGGCGGTGCCGTGCTTGGGCGCCGGGAGACCGGCCTCCGCGAGCACCCGGCCGAACGCGCCGCGGTCCTCGGCGGCGTGGATCGCCTCCGGGGGCGTACCGACGACCGGCACGCCGTTGTCCTTGAGCGCCTGGGCCAGGCCCAGCGGGGTCTGGCCGCCGAGCTGGACGACGACGCCCGCGATCGGACCCGCGAGGGACTCGGCGTGCACGATCTCCAGCACGTCTTCGAGCGTCAGCGGCTCGAAGTACAGGCGGTCGGAGGTGTCGTAGTCCGTGGAGACCGTCTCCGGGTTGCAGTTGACCATCACGGTCTCGTAGCCCGCGTCGCTGAGCGCGAAGGAGGCGTGGACGCAGGAGTAGTCGAACTCGATGCCCTGCCCGATGCGGTTCGGACCCGAGCCGAGGATGATCACCGCGGGCTTGGTGCGCGGCGCGACCTCGCTCTCCTCGTCGTAGGAGGAGTAGAAGTACGGCGTCTTCGCGGCGAACTCGGCGGCGCAGGTGTCGACCGTCTTGTAGACCGGGCGGACGCCGAGCGCGTGCCTGACCTCGCGGACGACGTCCTCGCGCAGGCCGCGGATCTCGGCGATCTGCTGGTCGGAGAAGCCGTGGCGCTTGGCCTCTGCGAGCAGCTCCGCGTCGAGGCGCTCGGCGGCGGCGAGCTCGTCCGCGACCTCCTTGATCAGGAACAGCTGGTCCACGAACCAGGGGTCGATCTTCGTGTAGTCGAAGACCTCCTGGGGGGTGGCGCCGGCCCGGATCGCCTCCATGACGGTGTTGATCCGGCCGTCGGTCGGACGCACCGCCTCTTCGAGGAGAGCGGTCTTCTCGCCGGTCTCCCCTACGAAGGTGAACTGCGAGCCCTTCTTCTCCAGGGAGCGCAGCGCCTTCTGGAACGCCTCGGTGAAGTTACGGCCGATCGCCATGGCCTCACCGACCGACTTCATGGTCGTGGTGAGGGTGGAGTCGGCGCTGGGGAACTTCTCGAAGGCGAACCGCGGGGCCTTCACGACCACGTAGTCGAGCGTCGGCTCGAAGGAGGCCGGGGTCTTCTCGGTGATGTCGTTCGGGATCTCGTCGAGCGTGTAGCCGACGGCCAGCTTCGCGGCGATCTTCGCGATCGGGAAGCCCGTGGCCTTCGACGCGAGGGCCGAGGAGCGGGAGACGCGCGGGTTCATCTCGATGACGATGACGCGGCCGTCTTCGGGGTTGATCGCGAACTGGATGTTGCAGCCGCCGGTGTCGACGCCGACCTCGCGGATGATCGCGATGCCGATGTCGCGCAGCCGCTGGTACTCGCGGTCGGTGAGCGTCATCGAGGGCGCGACCGTGATCGAGTCGCCGGTGTGCACGCCCATCGGGTCGAAGTTCTCGATGGAGCAGACGACCACGACGTTGTCGTTCTTGTCGCGCATCAGCTCCAGCTCGTACTCCTTCCAACCGAGGATGGACTCCTCCAGGAGCACCTCGGTGGTGGGAGACAGGGTCAGGCCCTGGCCGGCGATACGGCGCAGCTCCTCCTCGTCGTGGGCGAAGCCGGAACCGGCGCCGCCCATGGTGAAGGAGGGGCGGACGACGACGGGGTAGCCGCCGAGGGTGTCGACGCCCCCCAGCACGTCGTCCATGGTGTGGCAGATCACGGAGCGGGCGGACTCGCCGTGCCCGATCTTCTTGCGGACCTCTTCCACGACGCCCTTGAAGAGGTCGCGGTCCTCGCCCTTGTTGATCGCCTCGACGTTGGCGCCGATGAGCTCGACGCCGTACTTCTCCAGCACACCCTGCTCGTGCATGGAGATCGCGGTGTTGAGCGCGGTCTGACCACCGAGGGTGGGCAGGAGCGCGTCGGGGCGCTCCTTCGCGATGATCTTCTCGACGAACTCGGGGGTGATCGGCTCGACGTACGTGGCGTCGGCGATCTCCGGGTCGGTCATGATCGTCGCGGGGTTGGAGTTCACGAGGATCACCCGCAGGCCCTCGGCCCGCAGGATGCGGCACGCCTGGGTGCCGGAGTAGTCGAACTCGGCGGCCTGGCCGATGACGATCGGGCCGGAGCCGATGACCAGGACGGACTGGATGTCGGAGCGCTTAGGCACGCTGGGCTCCTTCTGCTGCCATCAGAGCAACGAAACGGTCGAAGAGGTACGCGGCGTCGTGCGGGCCTGCGGCCGCCTCGGGGTGGTACTGGACGGAGAAGGCCGGCTGGTCGAGCAGCTGGAGGCCTTCGACGACCTGGTCGTTCAGGCAGACGTGGGAGACCTCGGCGCGGCCGAAGGGCGTCTCGCTGACCTTGTCGAGCGGGGCGTCCACGGCGAAGCCGTGGTTGTGCGCGGTGACCTCGACCTTGCCGGTGGTGCGGTCCTGCACCGGCTGGTTGATGCCGCGGTGGCCGTACTTCAGCTTGTACGTGCCGAAGCCGAGGGCGCGGCCGAGGATCTGGTTGCCGAAGCAGATGCCGAACAGCGGCGTCCTGCGGGCGAGGACGGCGGTCATCAGCGCGACCGGTCCTTCGGCGCTCGCCGGGTCACCCGGGCCGTTGGAGAAGAACACGCCGTCGGGGGCGGCCGCGTACACCTCCTCCTCGGTGGCCGTGGCCGGGACCACGTGCACCTCGATGCCGCGCTCCGCCATGCGGTGCGGGGTCATGCCCTTGATGCCGAGGTCGACAGCGACGACGGTGAACTTCTTCTCGCCGACCGCGGGGACGACGTAGGCCTCCTTGGTGGCGACCTCCTCGTACAGGCTCAGGCCCTTCATGGCGGGCTGCGCCTGGACACGGGAGACCAGCTCGGCGTCGGCGGGCAGCGTCTCGCCGGAGAAGATCCCGGAGCGCATGGAGCCGCGCTCACGCAGGTGGCGGGTGAGCGCGCGGGTGTCGATCCCGCTGATCCCGACGATGTCCTGGGCGACCAGCTCGTCGTCGAGCGAACGCTTCGCGCGCCAGTTGGACGGCACGCGCGCGGGGTCGCGGACGACGTACCCCGAGACCCAGATGCGACGCGACTCGTCGTCCTCGTCGTTCCAGCCCGTGTTGCCGATCTGCGGGGCGGTGGCGACCACGATCTGGTGGGCGTACGACGGGTCGGTGAGCGTCTCCTGGTAGCCGGTCATGCCGGTGGAGAACACGGCCTCACCGAAGGTCTCCCCCACGGCCCCATAGGCACGGCCGCGGAACACCCGGCCGTCCTCCAGGACGAGAACGGCGGGAACCTTTGCGGCTCCCCTGGTGGAGGTGGTCATCGTGCGGTGCCTTCCGTCGTGATGGTCGTCTTGGCCATGTCGTTCGTCTTGACCATGTCGTTCAATGTGGTGACCCATGCGGCCTGCTCGGCCGCGTGGTCCGAGCGGAACCCGGAGTCGATCAGCTTGTCGCCGTGCGCCCAGGTGACGATCAGCAGACCGCCCTCCGTGAGGACCTTGCCGGCGATCCCCTTGTCGAGCCGGGCCTCGCGCAGCGCGTCCGCCGGGACGAAGAAGTCGCTCGCTCCGGGACGTACGACGTCGAGTCCGGCGTCCGTCAGGGTCAGCTCGACACGGCTGCGGGTACCGAGGCCGTGCGCCACGATGCGGTCGAGCCACTGCCCGGCGGTGGTGGAGCCGTGGTACCGGCCGCTCAGGGTCATTTTCGGCTCGCCCGGCGATTCGGGCGACTGCGGCAGCGGGGGCAGGCCGCCCTGCAGGGTGCCGCGCCACTTCCAGCCCTGGCGCATCAGCCAGTAGACGAGTGTGATGAAGAGCAGCAGTCCGACGATCCAGCCGATCCGGTCGCCCCAGTCGGTCACGTCCGCCGACTTCTGTTCGGCGGCCAGGCGGGCGGTGTGGGCCAGGGGGTGCAGAGGTGTCACGCGAGCTTCCCGTCGGCGAGGGTGGCCTTGCCCCGCAGCCAGGTGTGGGTGACGCGCCCCGGCAGCTCACGGCCCTCGTACGGGGTGTTGCGGCTGCGGGAGGCGAAGCCCGCGGGGTCAACGGCTCCACGGTAGTCGGCGTCGACGAGAACGAGGTTGGCGGGCTCACCTGCCGAGACGGGACGTCCGTGGCCCTTGGCCTGTCCGATCTCGGCGGGCTTGACGGACATCCGCTCGGCGACGCCCGCCCAGTTCATCAGGCCCGTCTCGACCATCGTCTGCTGCACCACGCTCAGCGCGGTCTCCAGGCCCACCATGCCCATGGCGGCGGCGGCCCACTCGCAGTCCTTGTCCTCGTGCGGGTGCGGGGCGTGGTCGGTGGCGACGATGTCGATCGTGCCGTCGGCGAGCGCTTCGCGCAGCGCCATGACGTCCTTCTCGGTGCGCAGCGGCGGGTTGACCTTGTACACCGGGTTGTACGAGCGCACGAGCTCGTCGGTGAGCAGCAGGTGGTGCGGGGTGACCTCGGCGGTCACGTCGATGCCGCGGGACTTGGCCCAGCGCACGATCTCCACCGAACCGGCGGTCGACAGGTGGCAGATGTGCACCCGCGAGCCGACGTGCTCGGCGAGCAGCACGTCGCGGGCGATGATCGACTCCTCGGCGACGGCCGGCCAGCCGCCCAGGCCCAGCTCGGCGGAGACGGTGCCCTCGTTCATCTGGGCGCCCTCGGTGAGCCGGGGCTCCTGCGCGTGCTGCGCGACGACGCCGCCGAAGGCCTTCACGTACTCCAGGGCGCGGCGCATGATCACGGCGTCGTGGACGCACTTGCCGTCGTCGGAGAAGACGGTGACACCGGCGGCGGACTCGTGCATGGCGCCCAGCTCGGCGAGCTTGCTGCCCTCCAGGCCCACGGTGACGGCGCCGATGGGCTGCACGTCGCAGTAGCCGTGTTCCTGGCCGAGCCGGTAGACCTGCTCGACGACGCCGGCGGTGTCGGCGACGGGGAAGGTGTTGGCCATGGCGAACACGGCGGTGTAGCCACCGGAGGCGGCGGCCTTGGTGCCGGTCAGAACGGTCTCGGAGTCCTCGCGGCCCGGCTCGCGCAGGTGCGTGTGGAGGTCCACGAGGCCCGGCAGCAGCACCTTGCCCTCGGCCTCGACGACCACGTCGACGCCGTCGGCGCTGAGCCCGCTGCCGATCTCGGCGATGACGGCGCCGTCGATCAGGACGTCCTGCGGCTCGCCGCCGAGCACCTTCGCACCACGGATCAGTGTCTTCTGCGGCGTCTTCTGCGGCTCGCTCATGCTTGCTTCTCCTCGGTACGAGAGTGGGTGACTGCGGGCTCGTTGCCGCCGAGCAGCAGGTAAAGGACGGCCATCCGGGTGTGCACACCGTTGGCGACCTGTTCGATGGCCGTGCAGCGGTCGGAGTCCGCGACCTCGGCGGTGATCTCCATGCCGCGGACCATCGGACCGGGGTGCATCACGATGGCGTGCTCCGGCATCTTCGCCATGCGGTCGCCGTCGAGGCCGTAGCGGCGCGAGTACTCGCGCTCGGTCGGGAAGAACGCCGCGTTCATCCGCTCGCGCTGGACCCGCAGCATCATCACGGCGTCGGACTTGGGGAGCGTGGAGTCGAGGTCGTAGGAGACCTCGCAGGGCCAGGTCTCGACGCCGACGGGCAGCAGGGTGGGCGGTGCGACGAGGGTGACGTCGGCGCCCAGGGTGTGCAGCAGGTCGACGTTCGAGCGGGCGACCCTGCTGTGCAGGACGTCGCCGACGAGCGTGACGCGCTTGCCGTCGAGGCCCTGACCGAGCCCGGCGTCGGCGCCGACCAGGCGGCGGCGCATCGTGAAGGCGTCCAGGAGTGCCTGGGTGGGGTGCTGGTGGGTGCCGTCGCCCGCGTTGATGACGGGGGCGTCGATCCAGCCGGAGGTGGCGAGCCGGTACGGGGCGCCGGACGCGCCGTGCCGGATGACGACGGCGTCGACGCCCATCGCCTCCAGGGTCTGCGCGGTGTCCTTCAGGGACTCGCCCTTGGAGACGCTGGAGCCCTTGGCGGCGAAGTTGATGACGTCGGCGGAGAGGCGCTTCTCGGCGGCCTCGAAGGAGATCCGGGTCCGGGTCGAGTCCTCGAAGAACAGGTTGCAGACGGTCCGCCCGCGCAGCGCGGGCAGCTTCTTGATGGGCCGGTCGGCGACCCGGACCATCTCCTCGGTGGTGTCGAGGATGAGTACGGCGTCGTCGCGGGTGAGGTCGGCGGCCGAGATGAGGTGTCGCATCATCGGGGGTGCTCCAGAGGAAGGTTCAGGAGATTTGGGGCATACGGGCGCGAGAGGGCACACCTGTCATGGCGCACGGCCCGGCAAGGACGCACGCGCGCGGGTGGCTACTGCTCGGCCGCCTTGGAGTCCCGCTTGGCACCGAGCAGCACGGCGTCGCGGCCGTCCTCCTCGGCGAGCTGGACCTTGACCGTCTCCCGCAGCGACGTGGGGAGGTTCTTGCCGACGTAGTCGGCGCGGATCGGGAGTTCGCGGTGGCCGCGGTCGACGAGGACCGCGAGCTGCACGGCACGCGGGCGCCCGATGTCGTTCAGGGCGTCGAGGGCGGCGCGGATGGTGCGGCCGGAGAACAGCACGTCGTCGGCGAGGATCACGAGGCGGCCGTCGATGCCGTCACCGGGGATCTCGGTGCGGGCGAGCGCGCGCGGCGGGTGCATGCGCAGGTCGTCCCGGTACATCGTGATGTCGAGGGAGCCGACGGGGACGGTGCGGCCGGTGATCTCTTCGAGCTTCTCGGCCAGCCTGCGGGCGAGGAAGACGCCGCGCGTGGGAATGCCCAGGAGGACCACGTCCTCGGCGCCCCTGGCGCGCTCGACGATCTCGTGGGCGATACGGGTCAGTGCCCGCGCGATGTCAGGGCCTTCGAGAACGGACCTGGCGTCGGAATTCTGCGTGTCCATACGAAACGGACCCCCTTCTCCGCCTCACGGGACGGATCTTAAAGGACGTCGGATTTGCGCCACCCAGGCTACCAGTCCTTCAACATCGCTGATCACCACCCTGGAGGTGCGAGATCGCCCGTTTTGGGGGAAGGTCGGTACGGACCATTCGGCTTGACGCGGCCAAGTAACGCTGCGTAACCTCACAGTGAGTTACCAGCCACGCGGCGCAGCCGCACAGTGATGCAGTGTCCGGGGAGCTATATGTCCAGCGAATACGCCAAGCAGCTCGGGGCCAAGCTCCGTGCGATCCGTACCCAGCAGGGCCTTTCCCTCCACGGTGTCGAGGAGAAGTCCCAGGGACGCTGGAAGGCGGTCGTGGTGGGCTCGTACGAGCGCGGTGACCGTGCCGTGACCGTGCAGCGCCTTGCCGAGCTGGCGGACTTCTACGGGGTTCCGGTGCAGGAGCTGCTTCCGGGCACCACCCCCGGCGGCGCGGCCGAGCCCCCGCCGAAGCTCGTCCTGGACCTGGAGCGCCTGGCCCACGTGCCGCCGGAGAAGGCGGGTCCGCTGCAGCGGTACGCCGCCACGATCCAGTCGCAGCGTGGTGACTACAACGGCAAGGTGCTCTCGATCCGCCAGGACGACCTGCGCACGCTGGCGGTCATCTACGACCAGTCGCCCTCGGTCCTGACCGAGCAGCTGATCAGCTGGGGCGTCCTCGACGCGGACGCGCGCCGTGCGGTGGCGCACGAGGAGGCCTGACCGAGGCCCGCGCCGCAGAAACGTCACATCCCGAGGGGCGGAGCCGACCGGCTCCGCCCCTCGGTGCGCTCGGCCCCGTCACCCGTTCAGACCTGGTACAGCCGCCCGATGGCCTCGGGCAGGAGCCGCTCGCTCAGCCGCGGCGGCAGCGCCTGCAGCACGGCGAGCACCGGCGCCATCCGCTCGGGCAGCCGGCCCCCCTCCCCCACGCCCGCGAGGGCGAGCGCCATGTCGACCTCCTCCGGGCCCAGCGCCTCCGGGTCGAGCGAGGCGGCGGCCTCGACGATCGCCGGGTCCACCCGCACGGGCCCAACTTCCCGCGCCCGGCCCACCGCCTTCTCCAGCTCGGCGAGGAGCAGGCGTACGGTCTCCTCGCCCGCCGCCGCCGCGGTCACCGTCAGATGCAGAGTGGCCGGGGAGGCCCCGAACGCGGGCTGCGGCTGCAGATACCAGCCGCTCCCCCGGATCTCGTCCGCCACCACGAAGGGATCGACGTCCGGGTCGTCGGAGGCGACGGCGAGCAAGGACGCTTCGGGCGGGGCGAGCAGGCGCAGGCCCTCGATCCGCCCGATCCCGTCGGCGAGCGCCCGGGTAGCTCGGTGGACGCGCGTCGACAACGCGGTGTAACCCTCGGCGCCCACCCGCTCCGTCACCGCCCAGGCCGCCGCGAGCGGCCCCGCCGACTTGGTGCCCTGAAGGGTGGCGTTGACGACGGGGTAGCCCGGCCAGGAGGCGTGCGCGAACCAGCCATGGCGGCGCAGTTCGGCATCACGGAAGAGGAGGAGCGAGGCGCCCTTCGCCGTGTAGGCGTACTTGTGGAGGTCCACCGAGAGGGAGGTCACCCCCGGGACGGACAGGTCGAACTCCGGAATTTCCGGCGCGTCCTGGGCAAAGTGGCCTTCCCGCACGGCCACCCGCAGATGCCCGAGGTACCACCCCCCGATGCACGCGTCGACATGGCAGAGCACGTCGCGCCGGGCCGCCTCGGCCGCCACCTCGGCGACCGGGTCGATCACGCCGTGGGCGTACGAGGGTGCGGAGACCACGACCAGCGCGGTGCGGTCGGTGAGGGCCCCGGCGACATCGGCGGGACGGACCTTGAAGGTGCCGGGGTCGACGGGGACGGTGACCACGGTGAGGCCGAAGAGTTCGGCGGCCTTGTGGAACGCGGCGTGCGCGGTCTCCGGGAGCACCAGCTCGGGATCGGTCACACCCCGCACCCGACGCGCGTGCTGCCGTGCGGTCAGGACGGCGAGGAGGCAGCTCTCGGTGCCGCCGCTGGTGAACGTGCCGGCCCGCCCGCCGAGCAGCGCGGTGGCCCGCCGCACGAGGTCGTTCTCCAGCTCCACGACGCTCGGGAACGCGGTCATGTCCAGGCCGTTGACCCCGGCGAAGGCGGCGGCGGCCGCGCTCGCCAGCTCCTCGAGACCCTCGCGTCCGGAGTCGTAGACGTACGCCATCGTGCGCCCTCCGCGTACGGGAAGATCGGCTGCGCGCAGCGCGGTCAGACGCGCCAGGATGGGGTCGTCGGTCGTCATACGGACTCCTCGTCTCGCTCGGTGCGCTCGTGGCGCAGCCGGGTCAGTTCGGCCTCGGTCAGGCGGTAGCGGGCCAGCAGCGGAAGGCTGAGCAGGAGCAGTGCGGCGGGCAGGGCGCCGAAGCCGACGACGATCGCGGTGAGCGCGGAGCCGGGCTGGGCCACGCGGTGGTCGGCGTCGGACGAGGCGAAGTCGCCGAGCGCCAGGACGAGCCCGAAGAGGCCGGGCCCCAGCGCGAGCCCGAGCGTCTCGCCCGCGGTCCACAGCCCGGTGAAGACCCCGGCCCTGCGTCGGCCACTGGTGTACGCGTCGGCGGCGATCGCGTCACCGAGCATCGCCATCGGCAGCATCTGCATACCGGCGTAGCCGACGCCGGCCGCGGCCACGGCGCCGTAGATCAGGGCGGTCGGGAGCTCACGACCGGCCGCCGCGCCCAGGGCGCCCAGCAGGAAGCAGAGGGAGGCGCCGACCGCCGCGTTCCGCTTGCCGGTGCGCCGTCCGACAGCCAGCCACAGCGGCATCGCGAGCAGCGAGGGGACGATGAGGCAGGCGAAGAGCAGCGTCGTGGCGCCGGGGCGGTCGAGGATGTACGTCGCGAAGTACTGGGTGCCCGCCAGCATCAGGCCGGTCGCCGCGGCCTGGGTGACGAAGGCGCCGAGCAGCCAGGCGAACGGCGCGTTGCCCCGGGCCGCGCGGAGTTGGGCGCGCAGGCCGGGTTCGCTCGTCGCGGGGATGACGCTCCGGGTCCCTGCCGTCGCGGCCACGGCGGCGAGCATGCCGACGGCGAGGAGCGCGCCGATCACCACCCCCATCAGCCGGTAGCCGCCCGCGCTGCCCCGGTCGTCGGCGGTGGCCCCGGCGAGCAGCGGGGCGACGGCGCCGGACAGCAGGATCGCGACGGCCAGGAACGCCACGCGCCAGGACATGACGCGGGTGCGCTCGTCCGGGTCTGCCGTGAGTTCCGCGGGCAGCGCGACATAGGGGACCTGGAAGCAGGCGTACGCGGAGGCGGTGAGCAGGAACAGGACGGCGACATACGCGGCCGCGGGGCCGCCGTCGAGGCCCGGCGCGGCGAACATGGCCGCGAAGCAGAGCGGCATGGTGAGCGCGCCGAGCAGCATCCAGGAGCGGCGCGGGCCGAGGCGGGCCCGGGTACTGCGGTCGGAGAGGCTGCCTATCCAGGGGTTGAGCAGGACGTCCCATGCCTTGGGCAGGAAGACGAGCAGTCCCGCCACTCCCGCGCCGACGCCGAGGACGTCGGTCAGGTAGTAGAGCAGGAGAAGGCCGGGGACGGTGCCGAAGGTGCCCGTGGCGAAGGAGCCGAGGCCGTAGCCGACGCGCACCCTGGCGCTGAGAGGACTCGGGCCTGTTGCGGGCATGACCAGAACCTAGTGACGTCCTGGGGGAACGCACCAGGCCCGAAGCAGAACATTGTTCAAGTTCTGCTTCGGGCCTGCGGAGATGCGGTGCGCTCTGCGGCGTTACGCCTGATCGCGGCGGAGCGTGGACTTCAGGTCCTTGAAGCGGCCCAGAAGTCCGTTGATGAACGCCGGTGACTCGTCGGTGGAGAACTCCTTGGCGAGCGACACCGCCTCGTCGAGCACCACGGCGTCCGGGGTCCCGTCGACCCAGACCAGCTCGTAGGCGCCGATCCGCAGGATGTTGCGGTCGACGACCGGCATGCGGTCCAGGGTCCACCCGACGGCGTACTGCGAAATGAGCTCGTCGATCCGGGCCGCCTGCTCGACGTACCCCTCGACCAGCTCCATCGTGTACTCGCTGACGGGCGGCTGCCGCGTGTCGCTGCGGGAGTGCCGGATCCAGTCCGCGAGGACCGTCAGGGGATCGGCGCCGCGCTGGTCTGCCTCGAAGAGGATCTGGAAGGCGCGCTTGCGGGCCGTATTACGGGCAGCCACGGTTAGCTGTTCACCCGGCCGAGGTAGCCGCTGTCACGGGTGTCGACCTTGATCTTCTCACCCGTGGTGATGAAGAGCGGCACCGCGATCTGGTGGCCGGTCTCCAGGATGGCGGGCTTGGTGCCACCGGTGGAGCGGTCGCCCTGGACGCCGGGCTCGGTCTCCTTGATGACGAGCTCGACGGCGGCCGGCAGCTCGACGAAGAGCACCTCGCCCTCGTGCTGCGCGACGGAGGCGGTGAAGCCCTCGATCAGGAAGTTGGCGGCGTCGCCGACGGACTTGCGGTCGACGTGCAGCTGGTCGTACGTCTCGTTGTCCATGAAGACGAAGTAGTCGCCGTCCATGTACGAGAACTGCATGTCGCGCTTGTCGATCGTGGCCGTCTCGACCTTGACGCCGGCGTTGAACGTCTTGTCGACGACCTTGCCGGAGAGCACGTTCTTGAGCTTGGTGCGCACGAAGGCCGGGCCCTTGCCGGGCTTGACGTGCTGGAACTCGACGACGGACCAGAGCTGGCCCCCGTCGAGCTTGAGCACCAGGCCGTTCTTGAGGTCGTTCGTGGAAGCCACGGTTGCGGAATCTCCTGGACTGACGTGGACGACCTCGGGGCACGAGCTCGGCCCCTGGCCGGATTTCTCCGGCTAGAGCGCGAGCAGCTCCTTGGTCGTGATGGTGAGTAGCTCGGGTCCGCCGTCCGCCTCGGGGCGGACGACGAGCGTGTCATCGATCCGGACGCCGCCCCGGCCCGGGAGGTGGACTCCCGGTTCGACGGTGACCGGCACACAAGCGTCAAGTTTACCCATGGCGGCGGGGGCCAACTGCGGGTCCTCGTCGATTTCGAGTCCCACCCCGTGTCCGGTCAGCTGCGCGAGCCCGTCACCATACCCCGCCGCGTCCAGTACGTGACGGGCGGCCCGGTCCACCTCACGGCACTCGGCACCGGGCACCAGACTCTCCCGGCCGGCCCGCTGAGCGGCGAAAACGACGTCGTACAGCTCGATCTGCCAGTCGGCGGGCGAGGTCCCGATGACGAAGGTCCGGCCGATCTCGCAGCGGTATCCGCGGTAGGTGGCACCCAGACACACAGAGAGAAAGTCACCTTCTTCGACCCGGCGATCGCTCGGCCGGTGGCCGCCCCGACCCGAGTTCGGTCCCGTGCCCACACAGGTCGGGAAGGCAGGCCCGTCGGCACCGTGATCGACAAGTCGACGTTCCAGTTCCAGGGCGAGGTGGCGCTCGGTGCGGCCGACGAGGATCGATTCCAGCAGCTCGCCCAGCGCCTGGTCGGCGATCTCGGCGGCGATGCGCAGGCAGGAGATCTCGTCCTCGTCCTTGACCAGGCGCAGTTGCTCCACGGCCTTGTTCAGATCGCGCAGGCGCAGCCCGGGCGCGACCGAGCCGAGCGCGCGGTGCCGGGCGATCGTCAGATGGTGCTCCTCGACGGCGAGCGAGTCGGCGCCCTGCGCGGTCGCCGCATCGGCGGCGGCGACGGCCGGGTCCCCGGCGGACGCGGCCAGCACCTGCACCCGCAGCTCCTCGTCGGCCCGCCCCTCGCCGGTCTGCCCGCTGGGCGGCCGGGCACAGAGCAGGACGTCACCGCCACCGCCGGATTCCCTGCCCACCAGCAGGACGGCGCCGGGCGGCGCCGCTCCGGTGAGGTAGCGGACATTGGCGGGGCGCGACACGAGCGCGGCCGCGCTGCCGCCCGCCGTCGCGTGCTCTCTGAGCCGGTCCCGTCGGGCCGCGTACACCTCTGCCATGAGGCCGAGCGTACGAGCGGGTCCGCCGAGCGGCCGGTTCAGCGCGTCCGGACGGGCGGCGGGGCCCCGCCGACCGGGGCGCGGTCACCACTGGGGCGGGCTCGCGATGGCGCGGGCGAGCACCTCGTCCAGGACCTGCGCGGTGGCGGCCACGTCGAGCTGCGAATTGTCGATGATCGGCAGTCCTGAGCCGTACCAGCCCGCCATGCGGCCGTGGATGCGGGCGACTTCCTCGTCGGTCAGGCGGCGGTTTCCACTGCGCTGCGCGTTGCGCTCCAGGACGATCTCCAGGCCCGGCAGCAGGACGACCGGCAAAAGACCGGGGCCGACGTGCCGCTTCCAGCCGCCGAGGCCGACGACCGGCCGGTCGGGGAAGACGGCGTCGTCGAGGACGCAGGAGATCCCGTTCGCCAGGAAATTGCGCGCGGCGAAGCCGCAGGTGCGCCGGGCGAGGCGGTACTGCGCCTCACTGTTGTCGTTCCACCCGGTCTGCGGGTCGGCGAATCCGGAGCGCACCCATTCACGCACGTCGTCGAGGCTGATGTGGGCCGTCGGGACGCGGCGGCTCTCCGCCCAGTGCTTGGCGACGCTGGTCTTGCCCGCCCCTGCGGGGCCGATGAGCAGCACGGCGAGGATGGTCCCGGCCGGATCGGCGGGGGCCTGCGCGGGCGGCGGGCTCGGCACGGCGACGGGGGCGCCGGGCGGGAGCTGCACATGCCCGGTGGTGTCGCGCTGCGGTGCGGCCGCCGGGAGAGGGGCCTGGGGCGGCTGGGGATGCGGCGGGACCGGCGGCGGGTGCGAGGCACCGGTGAAGCCGGGCGCACCGGGGGGCTGCTGCGCCTGCGGCCCCCCGGGCCAGGGGCCGGCCGGCCCGTGCCCCGGCCGATGGGGCGGTGGCAGCGGAGACCCCACTGCGTGCTGCATCCGGTGCCACTCCGTCTCGTACAACCGTCAAGGGGGCGCCGGCGATCAGGGGCGCTACCGAACGGTACCGCCCCCGGCCGCCGTTGTGTGAACGGCCGGGGTGGTCACAAAGTGCCCGTAGCTGAACAAGCGGAGCTATTCGGCCACTTCGCCATAGGCGGCGAGGAGGACGGCGG
The DNA here is from genome assembly GCF_044765445.1 of Streptomyces sp. NPDC102467. Classification (NCBI taxonomy): domain Bacteria; kingdom Bacillati; phylum Actinomycetota; class Actinomycetes; order Kitasatosporales; family Streptomycetaceae; genus Streptomyces; species Streptomyces sp. NPDC102467. Next base: position 97,913 of record NZ_JBIWKA010000004.1, read on the forward strand.
GGTCGGGGCCCTCCAGGACGGTGGGCTTGCCCAGGCCGTCGAGGACGATGAAGCGCAGCAGGTCACCGCGGGACTTCTTGTCGACCTTCATGTTCTCCAGGAGCTTGGGCCACTGGTCGTGGCGGTAGCTCAGCGGCAGGCCGACGGAGTCCAGGACGGTGCGGTGCCGGTCGGCGGTCGCGTCGTCCAGGCGGCCGGCCAGGCGGCCGAGTTCGGCGGCGAAGTGCATGCCCACCGAGACGGCCGCGCCGTGGCGCCACTTGTAGCGCTCGTTCTTCTCGATGGCGTGCGCGAGGGTGTGCCCGTAGTTGAGGATCTCGCGCAGGCCCGCCTCCTTCAGGTCGCCGGAGACCACCTCGGCCTTGACCTTGATGGACCGCTCGATGAGCTCGGCGGTGTGCGGGCCCGCCGGGGTCCGAGCCGCCTGCGGGTCCTCCTCGATGAGCTCCAGGATCCGCTCGTCGGCGATGAATCCGGCCTTGATGATCTCGGCGAGGCCCGACACGAAGTCGTTGACCGGAAGGGAGTCGAGGGCGGCGAGGTCGCACAGCACGCCGACCGGCGGGTGGAAGGCGCCCACCAGATTCTTGCCCTCGGCGGTGTTGATGCCGGTCTTGCCGCCGACCGCGGCGTCGACCATGGCGAGCACGGTCGTCGGCACGGCGATCCAGCGCACGCCGCGCAGCCAGGTCGCCGCGACGAACCCGGCGAGGTCCGTGGTGGCACCGCCGCCGACGCCCACGATGACGTCGCTACGGGTGAAGTTGGACTGCCCGAGGGCCTTCCAGCAGTACGCGGCGACCTCGGCGGTCTTGGCCTCCTCGGCGTTGGGCACCTGGATGGCGACGGCCTCGAAGCCCTGCTCGGCCAGGTCGCCGCGGAGCGCCTCCCCGGTCTCGCCCAGCGCCTCGGGGTGCACGATCGCGACCCGCTTGACCCGGTCGCCGATCAACGAGCCGAGCTCGCCCAGGAGTTGGCGGCCCACCAGTACCTCGTACGGATCGGTGCCGGCGGTGCCGCCGACCTGGATCCGGGTGATCTGCTCGGCCACTTCCGACTGCTCGCTCATGCCTGCTTCAACTCCAGTGCGTCGAGGACGGCCTGCGCCACCTCGTCGGGACCACGACCGTCGGTGGCCACGACCACCGCGGCCACCTCTGTGTACAGATGCCGTCGCGCCTCCATCAGCTCCCGCCACTGCTTGCGCGGGTTGACGGCGAGCAGCGGCCGGGCCACGTTCAGACCGGTCCGCTTGGCCGCTTCGTCGACGTCCATCGAGAGATAGACGACGTGGTGCCCGGCGAGCAGCGCGCGGGTCTCGGCGTCGAGGATCGCGCCGCCGCCCAGGGCGAGGACCCCGTCGTGCTCGGCGAGCGCCGTCGCCACGGCGGCCTTCTCCAGGGCGCGGAAGCGTGCCTCGCCGTCGTCGACGAAGATCTCCGCGATGGTGCGGCCCTGCGCGCCCACGATGTCGTCGTCGGTGTCCCGGAAGACGGTGTCGAGGCGCTCCGCGAGCATGTCGCCCACGGTCGACTTGCCGACACCCATCGGACCGACGAGGACGACCTTCGGCCCGCTCACCGGATCTGCAGGTTGTCGAGGTACGAGGTCACGTTGCGCCGCGTCTCGGGCACGCTGTCGCCGCCGAACTTCTCCGCGACCGCGTCCGCGAGGACCAGGGCGACCATCGCCTCCGCGACGATCCCGGCCGCGGGTACCGCGGAGACGTCGGAACGCTGGTGGTGCGCCTGCGTGGCCTCGCCGGTGGCGACGTCGACCGTCTTCAGGGCGCGCGGCACGGTCGCGATCGGCTTCATCGCGGCGCGGACCCGCAGCAGCTCTCCGGTGGAGAGGCCGCCTTCGGTGCCGCCGGCGTGTCCGGAGACCCGGCGGATGCCCTCGGGGGTGTTGACGATCTCGTCGTGCGCCTGGGAGCCGGGCACGCGGGCCAGCTCGAAGCCGTCACCGATCTCGACGCCCTTGATGGCCTGGATGCCCATGAGGGCACCGGCGAGACGGGCGTCCAGCTTGCGGTCCCAGTGCACGTGCGAGCCGAGGCCGACCGGCACGCCGTAGGCCAGCACCTCGACGACGCCGCCCAGGGTGTCGCCGTCCTTGTGGGCCTGGTCGACCTCCGCCACCATCGCCTTCGACGCGTCCGCGTCCAGGCAGCGCAGCGGGTCGGCGTCCAGCTTCGCCACGTCGGCGGGGGTCGGGTAGACACCTTGCGGCGCCTTGACGGAGCACAGCTCGACGACGTGGCTGACGATCTCGATCCCGGCCGTCTCCTTCAGGTACGACCGCGCGATCGCACCCAGCGCCACCCGCGCCGCGGTCTCCCGCGCCGAGGCCCGCTCCAGGATCGGCCGCGCCTCGTCGAACCCGTACTTCTGCATGCCCGCGAGATCCGCGTGACCGGGCCGCGGCCGGGTCAGCGGCGCGTTGCGCGCGAGGTCCTTGAGGATCTCCGGGTCGACGGGGTCGGCCGCCATGACCTGGTCCCACTTGGGCCACTCGGTGTTGCCCACCATCACCGCGACCGGGGAACCGAGCGACAGGCCGTGCCGGACACCGCCCAGGAACGTGATCTCGTCCTGCTCGAACTTCATCCGGGCTCCGCGCCCATACCCGAGACGCCGCCTGGCCAGGTGGTCCGCCACCAACTCCGTGGTGATCGGAACGCCGGCGGGAAGCCCCTCCAGCGTCGCGACAAGTGCGGGTCCGTGCGACTCCCCCGCGGTCAGCCAGCGCAACCTGCTCAACGGTGCTCCTCATGCTCGCGCTCTGCGTTACGGCTCCACGGACGGCACCGGGTGCGCAGCCCGGCCTCCACCGTGTGCCCCCGATCCTCCCATGCCCCGCAGGCGGGCTGTCGCCCTGTCCGCCCTCCGGACGAGGCGTGCTCGCGTCAGCCGAGCGCCCGCAGCGCCGCCTCGCGCATCGCGTCGAGCACCGGCCGCATCTCACCCGTGAACTGCTCGAACTGGAAGACGGCCTGGTGCACCAGGAGATCGAGACCGCTGAGGACCGGGCCTCCCCGGTCCTGCCAGGCCGCCGCGAGCGCCGTCGGCCAGGGGTCGTACACCACGTCGAACAGCGTTCCCACCCGCTCGGGCAGGTCGCCCGTCAGATGGTCCGTGCCGCCCTTGGGTGTCGTGGAGATCACCAGCGGTGCCTCGAAAGCCCGCGCCGCGTCCGACCAGTCGGCGGTGCGCACCGCGACCCCGAGCCGCTCGCCCCAGCCGCTCATCTCCTCGGCCCGCTGTGCGCTGCGTACGTAGGCGACGACCTCGCCCGGGCAGATGCGGGAGAGCGCGGCGAGCGCCGACGAGGCGGTGGCGCCGGCGCCTAGGATCGCGGCCGACTCGACCTTGTCGACGCCGCGTTCGTGCAGCGCGGCCACGAGCCCGGGGATGTCGGTGTTGTCGCCGGTCCTGCGCCCGTCGGCATGGAACACCACGGTGTTCACGGCCTCCACGGACGCGGCCGCGTCGGTGATCCCGTCGAGCAGCGGAATGACGGCCCGCTTGAGCGGCATGGTCAGGGAGAGTCCGGCCCACTCGGGCCCGAGCTCCGAGAGGAACCCCGGAAGGGCCGCCTCGTCGACCTCGAACCGGCCGTACGCCCAGTCGTCCAGGCCCAGTGCCGTGTACGCCGCGGTGTGCAGCTGTGGGGAGAGGGAGTGCGCGATGGGCGAGCCGAGTACGGCCGCCCTGCGCGCGTCAGTCGCCCTGGCTGGCATTGAACTTGTCCCTCAGCCTCTCGAATTCGGCGTGGGTCTTCGCGAACTCCGTCTTGTCCATGCCGTCCGTGGCCACGAAATACATCCAGCCGTCGGTCGTCGGTTTGAGCGTCGCCGCGAACGCCTCGTCGCCGGGGTTGTCGATCGGCCCGGGCGGGAGACCCTTGCGCGTATAGGTGTTGTACAGGTCCCTGTTGCTGTTGATCTCGGACTCGCCGATGTTGATCTTGCTCTGACCCTTGAGGTAGTTGAAGGTCGAGTCGAACTGCAGGAGCTGGTTGGTCTCCGTGTTCGACGGCTTGAGGCGGTTGTAGACCACCTCCGCCATCCGCTGGAAGTCCTCGTGGGTCTTGCCCTCGGCCTGGACGAGGCTGGCCACGGTGAGCACCTGCCAAGGACTCTCGAGGCCGAGGCTCTTGGCCTTGCTCTCCAGACCGAGCTCGCTGTACTTGTCGTTGGCCCGCGAGACCATGTCCTTCAGGACGTCCTCGGGCTTCATGCCCTTGGCGGCCGCGTAGCTGGACGGGAAGAGGAAACCCTCGAGCGGATCCTTCAGGTTGGCGTGGTTCATCGCCCAGTCGGGCAGACCGAGGCTCTTGTAGTCGCTCTTCGCGACCCCCGCCGTCGTGCCCTTGGCCACCCCGAGCCTGTCGTCGATCTTCGCGTAGACCGTGGCGTTGCGCATACCCTCGGGAATCGTCAGGTTGGCGCGGGCCTTCGGGCTGAGGAGCAGATCGACCGTGCTCGCGGCCGACATCTGTTTCTGCAGCACATAGGCGCCGGCCTGGATCGACTTGCCCTTGGGGTCCGCCGACTGCGCCGCCACGAAGGCGTCGACGCTCTGGACGACGCCCGCCTCCTTGAGCGCGCGCCCGATGTCGTAGCCGCCCCAGCCCTTCTGGATGACGACGGTGACGTTCTCACCGTTCCCCCCGCCCGAGAAGTCGGGCGCCGAGCCGAACCGGTCCTGGTAGAACTGGTAGCCGAAATAGCCGACGCCCCCGATGCCGCCCGCGAAGACCACGGTCAGGACCAGGCAGGCGCAGCCGCTGCGGCGCTTCTTCGGTTTCTTGCCGCCGCGTCCGCGACGGTTGCCACGGCTCTCCCGCTCGTCGTCGTCCTCGTCGTCATCGCCGCCGCTGAAGAACGCGTGTTCACCCTGGTCGGGGCCCGCGTCCCACTCGGTCTGCTCGGGCTCGGGCTCGGGCGCGCGGCGACGGCCCGGCGGCTCGGGCGGCGGGTAGGCGCCGGGGGTGTTGTAGTAGTCCGGCTGTTCACCGTTGTACGCCGCGGAGTGACCGGTGTTGTACGGGTCCATGGGGTCGGAGCCGTACGGGACCTGACCGTGCCGGCCGCCGGCGTCCCAGCCGCCCTGCCCCTGCTGCCCCCCGTAAGACTGCTGCCCGTACCCCGGGTTCTGCCCGTAGTTCGGGTCCTGGCCATACTGCGGGTCCTGACCGTAGTTCGGATCCTGGCCGTATCCCGGGCCCTGCCCGTACCCGGACTGGTGTCCCGTCCCCCAGTCGCCTTCGTATGCCTGCTGCGGCTGCTGCTGATGCGGCTGCTGAGGGTCGTACTGCCCCTGGCCGCCGTAGGCAGGCTGGCCGTGTCCGGCCTGCTGCCCCCACCCCTGGTCCCCGTACAGGGGATCCTCAGGGTGCCACGGTTCGGAGCCTTGGCCCCGGCCATACTCAGTCATCGATCCCCTACAAGCCGCGAGGCGGGGAGGAACCCATGTCCGGTCCGGTCACGAGGGCAACCGTTCCGCCTCTTGATGCTGTGCGGCGACTGTTCGAACGCCGCCGATCGCGCGGAACGTTACCGTATCGCGATCAGATGACCACTTCGACGCCCTCGCCCGGGGTACTACCTGACGCCCGTTCGGACTCCAGTGCCTGCTGGAGGATGACGATGGCCGCCGCCTGATCGATGACAGAGCGGCCCTTTTTGGACTTGACGCCCGAAGCGCGCAGCCCCTGACTGGCCGTCACTGTGGTCATCCTCTCGTCCAGCAGTCGTACCGGAACGGGAGCGATGCCCTTCGCCAGCTCCGTCGCGAAGGCGCGGACCTTGACGGCCGCCGGGCCCTCGCCCCCCTTGAGGGAGCGCGGGAGTCCGACGACGACCTCGATCGGCTCGTACTCCTCGACCAGCTGCTTCAGCCGTCGGTGGGCGGCCGGGACATCACGTCCCGGCACCGTCTCGACAGGAGTGGCGAGGATCCCGTCGGGGTCGCAGGACGCGACCCCGATCCGGGCGTCCCCCACGTCGATCGCCAGCCGGCGGCCTCTGCGCATCAGCCGGCCGTCTCCGCGACGAGGCGCTCGACGGCGTCGATGGCGTCGCCGATGGCGGCCGGGTTCTGGCCGCCGCCCTGGGCGACGTCCGGCTTGCCGCCGCCACCGCCGCCGAGGGTCTTGGCCGCGGTGCGGACCAGGTCGCCGGCCTTGAGCTTGCGGTCACGGGCCGCGTCGTTCGTCGCGATGACCGTGAGCGGCTTGCCGTTGACCGTGGTGAAGAGGGCGACGACCGCGGCGCGGCCGCCCTGGATGCGGCCCCGCACGTCGAGGACCAGCTTGCGCAGGTCGTCGGCGGACGTGCCGTCCGGGACCTGGCCGGTGACGAGCGCGACACCGCGGACGTCCTTGGCGGAGTCGACGAGACCGCCGGCGGCCTGGAGGACCTTCTCCGCGCGGAACTTCTCGATCTCCTTCTCGGCGTCCTTGAGCTTGCCGAGCATCGCGGAGATCTTCTCGGGCAGCTCGTCGGCGCGGCCCTTGACCAGCTCCTGGAGCTGGGCGACGACCGTGTGCTCCTTGGCGAGGAAGTTGTACGCGTCGACGCCGACCAGGGCCTCGATGCGGCGCACACCGGAGCCGATGGACGATTCACCGAGCAGCTTCACCAGGCCGAGCTGGGCGGTGTTGTGCACGTGCGTGCCGCCGCACAGCTCCTTGGAGAAGTCGCCGATGGTGACGACGCGGACGCGCTCGCCGTACTTCTCGCCGAACTCGGCGATGGCGCCCTGCTTCTTGGCGTCGTCGATCGACATGACCTCGGCCTGCACGTCGAGCTCGCGGGTCAGCACCTCGTTGATCTTCTGCTCGACATCCGTCATCACGGCCGTGGGCACGGCGGACGGCGAACCGAAGTCGAAGCGGAAGCGGCCCGGCTGGTTCTCCGAACCGGCCTGGGCGGCCGTCGGGCCGAGTGCGTCGCGCAGCGCCTGGTGCGTGAGGTGCGTAGCGGAGTGGGCGCGGGCGATGGCCCGGCGGCGGGACACGTCGATGACGGCCTGGGCCGGGGCGCCGACGGTCACCTCGCCGACCTGCACGACGCCCTTGTGGACGTACACGCCCGGGACCGGCTTCTGACAGTCGCGGATCTCGATCACCGCGCCGTTGTCCAGCTTGATGCGGCCGGTGTCGCCGATCTGGCCGCCGCCCTCGGCGTAGAACGGGGTGCGGTCGAGGACGACCTCGACCTCGTCGCCCTCGGTGGCGGCGGGCGACGAGGCGCCGTTCACCAGCAGGCCGACAATGGTGGACTCGCCCACGGTCGAGGAGTAGCCGATGAAGTCGGTGGCGCCGGCGGCGTCCGCGATCTCGCGGTAGGCGCCCATGTCGGCGTGGCCGGTCTTCTTGGCCTGCGCGTCGGCCTTGGCCCGCTCGCGCTGCTCCTTCATCAGACGCCGGAAACCGTCCTCGTCCACGGAGAGGCCCTGTTCTGCGGCCATCTCCAGGGTGAGGTCGATCGGGAAGCCCCAGGTGTCGTGCAGCAGGAACGCCTTGTCGCCGGCGAGGACCTTCTGGCCTGCGGCCTTGGTCTCGGTGACGGCGGTGTCGAGGATGTTCGTGCCGCCCTTGAGGGCCTTGAGGAACGCGGCCTCCTCGGCGAGGGCGACGGTCTCGATGCGCTTGCGGTCGGAGATCAGCTCCGGGTACTGCTCGCCCATCGTGTCGATGACGACGCCGATCAGGTCGTTCACGACCTGGCCCGTGGCGCCCAGGATGCGCATGTTGCGGATGGCGCGGCGCATGATGCGGCGCAGCACATAACCGCGGCCCTCGTTACCGGGGGTCACGCCGTCGCCGATGAGCATGGCAGAGGTGCGGATGTGGTCGGCGACCACGCGCAGCGAGACGTCCGAGTCGTGCTTGGCGCCGTAGCGCACACCGGTCAGCTCGGTGGCCTTGTCCATGACGACGCGGAGGGTGTCCGTCTCGTACATGTTCTGTACGCCCTGCAGGATCATGGCGAGACGCTCGAGGCCGAGACCCGTGTCGATGTTCTTCGACGGCAGGTCGCCGAGGATCTCGAAGTCCTCCTTGCCGATGCCCTGGCCGCGCTCGTACTGCATGAAGACCAGGTTCCAGATCTCCACGTACCGCTCGTCGTTGACGATCGGCCCACCCTCTTCGCCGAACTCGGGGCCGCGGTCGTAGTTGATCTCGGAGCAGGGGCCGCACGGTCCGGGGACGCCCATGGACCAGAAGTTGTCCTTCTTGCCCAGACGCTGGATGCGCTCCTTCGGCACGCCGACGACCTCGTGCCAGATGCGCTCGGCCTCGTCGTCGTCCAAGTACACGGTGATCCAGAGCTTCTCCGGCTCCAGGCCGTAACCGCCCTTGTCCTGGGGCGACGTGAGCAGCTCCCAGGCGTACTTGATGGCGCCTTCCTTGAAGTAGTCGCCGAACGAGAAGTTGCCACACATCTGGAAGAACGTGCCGTGGCGGGTCGTCTTGCCGACCTCTTCGATGTCCGGCGTACGCACGCACTTCTGCACGCTGGTGACGCGCGGCGCGGGCGGCTTGACCTCGCCCAGGAAGTAGGGCTTGAACGGGACCATGCCCGCCGGCACGAGCAGCAGAGTCGGGTCGTCGGCGATGAGCGACGCCGAGGGCACGACCTTGTGACCACGCTCCTCGAAGAAGCTCAGCCAGCGGCGACGGATTTCAGCCGACTCCATCAGTGGTCCTCATTCCGATTGTTGTACGGGTGCGTCTCGATGTACTTGGGGGGTGGTGCGGCGTGGTTCTCGACGACCGCGAAGCGCCGCACGGGCAGCTCGGGATCCACCGGGCCGGTGAGGCCCAGCGCGTCGCCGAGTTCGGCCTCGCGGTCGGCCATGTTGTCGCGGACGTCGAGAGCGAAGTCCTTGAGCCTGTGGCCTGCCTCGACCGCCTTGTTGGCGGCCTGGACGGCGAGGTTCTCGGGCGTCAGCTGCTTGAGCTTGCGGTTGACCTTGGTGGTGGCCCACACGCCGGCGGCGGCGCCCGCGGTGAACCAGAACGTACGGCGGAACATCGCTGGTTCAGTCCCTCTTATTCCGGTTGGCCCGCTTGGTCCGGCGCGCCTGCGGCACCTGGCGCCCCACGATCACGGTGCGGCGGGTCTGCTTGGCGGGCGCGTCCTTGGTGCGGCCCGAGATGGCCCGGCGCACCCCGTAACCGAACGCGGCCACCTTGACCAGCGGGCCGCCGAAGGTGGAGGCCACGGTGGAGGAGAGCGCCGATGCGTTCGACGTGACTTCCTGGACGTCCGAGGCGATGGCGTCGACCCGGTCGATCTGGGTCTGCGCGGAGCGCACCGCGTCGGAGGCGTCGGCGAGCAGCGGGACGGCCTGATCGGTCACGTCCGCGACCAGCTTCGTGGTCGCCCTGAGCGTCTGGGCCAGCCTCGCGAGCGCCACCGCGAGGAAGGAGACGAGGATCGCCCAGAAGACGGCCACGAGGATCCCGGCCACCTCTCCACCGGACACTTGGCACCGCTCCCTAGCTTGCCTGCGATCGAACCTGGACATCGAACCCGGACATCGAAAAGTCGTCCCCCGAGCCTATCGCGCCCCGCCCCGCACTCCCTACCGCATCCCGGCCCCGCGCGGGGTCATTTCGACCGGAGAGATTGTACGGAGTGCGTACGGATGAGTACGCTCCGTTCCTGATGCGACGTTCTCCGCGCCCCGATGGCCCCCTCACCACACCTCCGCGTCCCGGCAACCTTCCGCACGAAATGAATCGTTTCGTCGGCCGCGCGGCCGAACTCGGCGCCCTGCAAAGGACGTTGGAGTCCGCGCGGCTGGTGACGGTCACCGGCGCCGGTGGTGTCGGCAAGTCGCGGTTCGCCGCGCATGTCGCCGCCCGCGCCCCCGAGCGGCTGCGCCGGGACGGCGTGTGGCGGGTGGAACTGGCCTCGGTGCGGCAGCCGGAGCTCGTCGAATACACCGTCCTCGAAGCGCTCGGGCTGACCGATCACACCACGCGCCCGCCGCGCCGGGTGCTTGTCGACCATCTCGCCGAGCGGCAACTCGTGCTCGTCGTCGACGGGTTCGAGCATCTCGTGGACGCGTGCGCCTCGCTCGTACGCGACTTGCTGCGGGCCGCGCCGGGGCTGCGGGTCGTCGCGGTGGGCCGCAGGCCGCTTTCCTTGGAGGGCGAGCACCTGTTCCCGCTGGCGCCGCTGACACCTGAGGACGCCACGGAGTTGTTCGCGGACCGGGCGACGGCGCAGCTCCCCGGCTTCAGCCTGGACGACGGGCACCTGGTCGACGTCCTGGAGGTGTGCCGGCGCCTGGACTGTCTGCCGCTGGCGGTGGAGCTGGCCGCGGGACGGCTGCGGGCCCTGTCGCCGACCCAGCTGATGGAGCGCCTGGACGACCGGTTCCGGCTGCTGACCGGAGGCTGCCGGGACGCGCTGCCACGCCACCAGACGCTGCGTACGACGATCGGCTGGAGCCACGAGCTGTGCACGGCGCAGGAACGGCTGCTGTGGGCGCGGCTCTCCGTGTTCGCCGAGCAGTTCGACCTGGAGGCGGCCGAGTACATCTGCAGCGGCGAGGGGCTGCACGCGGACGCCGTCCTGGACGTGCTGCACGAGCTGCTCACCCAGTCCGTGGTCATCCGGGAGGAATCGCCGGCCGGGGTGCGCTACCGGATGCTGGACACGGTGCGGGCGTACGGCGCCGAGTGGCTGGTCCAGACCGGCGACAGCTGCCGGATGCGGCGCAGGCACCGCGACTGGTACATGGGCCTGGCGACCTGGTGCGAGCTGGACTGGTTCTCGCCACGGCAGAACGAGGTGGCGGCGCGGATCGACGCGGAGCTGCCGAATCTGCGGGCGGCGCTCGAGTTCTGCCTCACCGAACCGGGCGAGACGCATCTGGGCCAGTATCTGGCGGGCACGCTCTGGTTCTACTGGGCGGGCTGCGGGCGGCTCACGGAGGGCCGGCACTGGCTGGAGCGCAGTGTCGACCTGGCCGATCCCGCCGACGAGAACGAGGCCGACGGGGCCCTGGACTACGGCGCCTCCCGTCTCAAGGCCCTGTGGGTGCTCGGGTACGTGGCGATCCTGCAGGGCGACACCGTGCCCGCCCTGGCGGCGCTGCAGGAGTGCCACGACGAGGCGGAGCGCGGCGGCGACGCGACGGCGCTCGCCTACGCGGTGCACCGCACCGGCTGCCTGGCCCTGGTCACGGACGACATGCCGCGCGCCGAGCGGCTGCTGCGGGCGGCGCTCACCAGCTACCGCGAGATCGGCGAGCTCAACAGCAATGTGCTGATGGGGCAGGTCGAGCTGGCGATGGCGGTGGCGTTCCAGGGGGATCTGGCGGAGGCCGTGTCGCTGTGCGAGGACGTGCGGCAGGTGTGCGAGGACCACGGCGAGCGCTGGACCATGGCGTACGCGCTCTATGTCCTGGCCTACGCGGCCTGGCACAAGGGCGATCTGCTGCGGGCCCGGCGGCTCCTCGAGGAGTGCCTGGCCATCGACCACGAGTTCCACGATCTGCTCGGCTCGGTGCTGGCGATGGAACTGCTCGCGCTGATCACGCTGACGGAAGGGGACGCGGCGGAGGCCGCGGTGCTGCAGGGCGCGGCGGGCGGGATCTGGCCGTCGGTCGGGCTGCCGCTGTTCGGTTCGGGCCACTACAACGAGCCGCACCAGCTCTGCGAGACGCGCGCCCGCGCGGACCTGGGCGACGCCCGGTTCGACGAACTGGCGCGTACGGGCGAGCGGTTGGCGCACGACGAGGCCGTGGCCCGGGCGCTCGGCCGAGGGGGGCACAAGCCCGCGACGGCGGCGGTGCGCACCGCGCGTCGGAGCACCCCGGAAAAGCGCGAACCCGCCGCCTCCCCCACCGCGAACGGCGGGGAGACGACGGGTTGAAACGCAGGGTGAGCTACGTCCGCCGGTCGATCAGCGGGCGTAGTACTCGACGACGAGCTGCTCGTCGCAGATCACGGGGATCTCCTTGCGGTTCGGGTCACGGTCCAGGCGGAAGGCCAGGGCCTTCAGGTTCACCTGGAGGTAACGCGGGGTCTCGCCGTCGGGGGCGAAGCCACCCTCACGCGCGACCTGGAACAGCGGCTTCTCGCGGCTGCGCTCGCGGACCATCACGACGTCGTCGGGACGGACACGGAACGACGGCTTGTCGACCTTGCCACCGTTGACCTCGATGTGGCCGTGGACGACCATCTGGCGGGCCTGGTAGATCGTGCGGGCGATGCCCGAACGCAGCAGGAGCGCGTCAAGACGACGCTCGAGCTCGATGACCAGGGCCTCGCCGGTCTTGCCTTCGGCCTTCTTGGCGCGGTCGTAGGCGCGGGCCATCTGCTTCTCGCTGATGTCGTACTGCGCGCGCAGACGCTGCTTCTCGAGCAGACGGACCTTGTAGTCCGAGTTCTGCTTGCGGCCACGGCCGTGCTCGCCCGGCGGGTAGGGGCGGGCCTCGAAGTACTTGACGGCCTTCGGGGTCAGCGCGATGCCGAGGGCACGCGACTTCTTGACCTTGGGGCGGGACTGGTTCGTCATGAACCAAACACCTCATGTTTTCGATGCGAATACGGCTTCACCAGGGTTTGGGGAGGTCGCATCCGCAGCTCGGGAAACCCCTCACGTCACAAGGACGCGCAGGGCAGCCGCTCCCGAATCTGGGCACATACGTGCAGCACGCGAGTGGCCCACCGACCTGTTCCCGTACAACCGGGAGGGTGGTGGGCTGCCCGCGACACCTTCGAAGGTGCGCGACGCTCCTGGATCCCCTTGCCTTACGGTGTGGGGGATCCGGCTGAATGTCCCGCTCTGGTGATGCCGGTCTCCCTTTCGGGACACCGGGCGCGGGACGCAGCACTTCGAAGGAGTCTACCGGATGTGCTCGGGGCAGATCACCGGGCAGCCGCTCAGCCGCCCGATTCGCCCCGCAGCCGCTCCCGGACCCGCTCCACCACATCCGCGTACCGCGCCTCGGCCCCGTACCGCGTCGGCTCGTAATACCGCCGCCCGGCGATCGCGTCCGGCGCGTACTGCTGCGCCGCGATGCCGCCCGGCACATCGTGCGGATACACGTACCCCTGCGCGTGCCCGAGCTTGGCGGCGCCCTTGTAGTGGCCGTCGCGCAGGTGCGGCGGAACCGGACCCGCAAGACCCTTGCGTACGTCCTCCATGGCGGCGCCGATGGCGGTCGTCGCCGCGTTCGACTTCGGGGCCAGGGCCAGGGCGATCGTCGCGTGGCTCAGGGTGAGGGCGGCCTCTGGGAAGCCGATCATCGCGACGGCCTGGGCCGCGGCGACCGCGGTGGGCAGCGCCGTCGGATCGGCGAGGCCGATGTCCTCGCTGGCCGAGATCATGAGCCGGCGCGCGATGAAGCGCGGGTCCTCGCCGGCCTCGATCATGCGGGCCAGGTAGTGCAGGGCCGCGTCCACGTCCGAGCCGCGGATCGACTTGATCAGGGCGCTCGCCACGTCGTAGTGCTGGTCGCCGTCCCGGTCGTACTTCACCGCCGCGCGGTTGACCGTCTCCTCGACGCTCTCCAGGGTGATGGACGCCTCACCCTTGTCGAGAGCCGCCCCTGCGGCCGCTTCGAGGGCCGTCAGCGCGCGGCGCGCGTCACCGCCCGCGACCCGCAGCAGGTGCTCCTCGGCGTCCTCGTCGAGCGCCAGGGCGCCGCCGAGGCCCCGCTCGCCGGCCAGCGCCCGGGCCAGCAGGCCGCGCAGGTCGTCGTCGGTGAGCGGTTCGAGGGTGAGCAGGAGGGAGCGGGAGAGCAGCGGGGAGATCACCGAGAAGTACGGGTTCTCCGTGGTCGCCGCGATCAGCGTCACCCAGCGGTTCTCGACGGCGGGCAGCAGCGAGTCCTGCTGGGCCTTGCTGAAGCGGTGGATCTCGTCGAGGAAGAGGACGGTCTCCTTGCCGTGACCGCCCATCGCGCGCCGGGCGCCCTCGATGACGGCACGGACCTCCTTGACGCCCGCGGTGATCGCGGACAGCTCCACGAACCGCTTGTTCGTGGCCTTCGAGACGACGTACGCCAAGGTGGTCTTGCCGGTGCCCGGCGGACCCCAGAGGATCACCGACGACACCCCGGCCGGGCCCGACCCGCCGTCGCCGACCAGGCGGCGCAGCGGCGAGCCCTGCTTGAGCAGGTGCTGCTGGCCGACGACTTCGTCGAGGGTGCGCGGGCGCATCCGGACGGCCAGGGGGCTCGCGGACGGGTCCTTCTCCTGGCGGTCTTCGGCTGCGGCGGTGAACAGGTCGGGCTCCACGGACAAAACCCTATGTCACGGCAGTGACAACGCCGCGGGCGGCGGCTTCTCGGGCGGTCAGGCCCAGAGCTTGTCGCCCCAGCGCGTGAAGATCAGCACGGCGATGATGCCGACGTGCACGACCGGCAGCGCCCAGGTGAAGTCCGCGAAGAAGGTCTTGAGCCAGCGCGGGGCCGGCAGGAAGTCGTTGCGGATGTTGAACGACGTGACGTACCAGAACATCAGGATCGTGGCGACCCAGGCGAGGGAGCACCACAGGCACAGCGCGTTGATCCGGTACAGCGACTGGAACTGCAGCCAGGTGACGAATCCGACGCCGAAGAGGCAGCCCGCGTTGAAGACGAGCCAGTACCAGCGCGGGAAGCTCGCCCGCGCGAGCAGGCTCATGCCGACGCAGATCACGATGCCGTACGCGACGAGGCCGAGCATCGGGTTCGGGAAGCCGAAGACCGACGCCTGGTCGCTCTTCATGATGTTGCCGCAGGAGATGACCGGGTTGATGGAGCAGCCCGGCGTGAAGCTCGGGTCTTCCAGGAGCTTGAACTTGTCGAGCGTGATGACCCACGCGGCGAGTACGCCCGCCGCTCCGGTGATCACCAGGAGCAGCGCGAACGCGCGGCTGCCGCCGACGGAACGCGTCCCGCTTCCGGCGCCGGTGTCGCGGGAGACGCTGTCGCTTGCTGTCGCGGTGTTCGTCGTCTTGCTCATCACGCCGATCCGTGGGTGGGTAGTGGGGCCTGCGGGCAGGGTCATTGTGCCGTACGGGCACCGCTGCGCACCGTTCGATGCACATAAGGAGCGGGGTCGCGGGGTGCGACCCCGGACCCCGCTCCTGACCCGGCGGGACGCCGGACGTGCCCGGGATCAGCCGAGCTTGCTCTTCAGGACAGCCACGATCTCGTCCACCGCGACAGCGGCCTGTTCGCCGGACTCCATGTCCTTGAGCTGCACGACACCCTCGGCGAGGTCCCGCTCACCGGCGACGATCGTGTACCGGGCGCCCGAGCGGTTGGCGTTCTTCATGGCGCCCTTGAGGCCCTTGCCCCCGAACGAGAAGTCCGCGGAGACCCCGGCCCGGCGCAACTCCGTCACCTTGGTGAACAGGACGCGGCGTGCCTCGTCACCGAGCGGCACCGCGAACACGCTGGTGGTGGAGGGCAGTTCGAGCTCTACGCCCTCCGCCTCCAGGGCGAGGACCGTGCGGTCGACACCGAGGGCCCAGCCGACGGACGGCAGCGACGGGCCGCCGATCATCTCGGACAGACCGTCGTAGCGGCCGCCGCCGCCCACCGCGGACTGCGAGCCGAGACCGTCGTGGACGAACTCGAAGGTCGTACGGGTGTAGTAGTCGAGGCCGCGCACGAGCTTCTCGTCGTCCTCGAAGGGGACCCCCTCGGCAATGAGCAGCTCACGCACCTGCTCGTGGTAGGCCTTGCACGCGTCGCACAGGTAGTCGCGCAGCGAGGGCGCGCCCACGAGCTGCTTCTGTACGTCGGCCCGCTTGTCGTCGAGGACGCGCAGCGGGTTGATGTCGGCACGGCGCAGCGTCTCCTCGTCGAGGTCGAGGCCGCGCAGGAAGTCCTGGAGGGCGGCCCGGTAGACGGGACGGCACTCCTTGTCGCCCAGCGAGTTGAGCAGGATGCGGAAGTCGCGCAGGCCGAGCGAGCGGTACGCCTGGTCGGCCAGGATGATCAACTCGGCGTCCAGAGCCGGGTCCTCGGCACCGATCGCCTCGGCACCGACCTGGGAGAAGTGACGGTAACGGCCCTTCTGGGGGCGCTCGTAGCGGTAGTACGAGCCCGAGTACCAGAGCTTGACCGGGAGGTTGCCCGCCTTGTGCAGGTTCGCCTCCAGGGCCGCGCGCAGTACGGAGGCGGTGCCCTCGGGGCGCAGCGCGAGCTTGTCGCCGCCCTTGGTCTCGAAGGCGTACATCTCCTTGGTGACGATGTCGGTGGACTCACCGACACCGCGCGCGAACAGCTCGACGTTTTCAAAGCCGGGCGTCTCGATGTAGCCGTAGCCGGAGTTGCGCAGCGGGCCGGAGATCGCCTCGCGCACGGCGAGGAACTTCGCGGAGTCCGGCGGAATCAGGTCGTACGTGCCCTTGGGGGCCTGAAAGGTGCTCACGGGAAGTCTTCGTCACATTCCTCGTCGGGGAGCCTCGGTCGAGGGTCCCTGGCCGGCGGCCACCTGCCGCAGATACGGGTTGGTGGCGCGCTCCTGGCCGATGGTCGTCTGGGAGCCGTGCCCGGAGAGGACCACGGTCGAGTCGTCGAGCGGCAGGCACACACGGGCCAGCGATTCGAGCATGTCGTCCATGGAGCCACCGGGCATGTCGGTGCGTCCGATGGAGCCGGCGAAGAGCAGGTCGCCCGAGAAGAACACCTGCGGAATCTCCGCGGTCTCGGGCATCCGGAACGCCACCGACCCCTTGGTATGGCCGGGCGCGTGCGCGACGGTGAAGTCGAGCCCGGCGAGCTTCAGGGCCGCGCCGTCGGACAGCTCCCGCACGTCGTCGGGCTCCCCCACGGTGAGCTCGCCCATCAGCGGCATGCCGATGGAGCGGCCGATGCCCTTCTCCGGGTCGCTCATCATGTAGCGGTCGGCGGGGTGGATCCACGCCGGAACGTCGTGCGCCCCGCAGACCGGGACGACCGAGGCGACATGGTCGATGTGCCCGTGCGTGAGGACGACCGCGACCGGCTTGAGCCGGTGCTTCTCGAGCGCTTCCTCGACTCCCTCGGCGGCCTGGTGGCCCGGGTCGATGATCACGCACTCCTCACCGGCGGCGGGGGCGACCAGATAACAGTTGGTGCCCCAGGCTCCGGCCGGGAACCCGGCAATCAGCACGATCGTCCTTCGTATGTCGTCGGTATGTCGGTACGGCTGTACGGCTGTGTCTCAGCGGGGTGCCGTCGCGACAACGGAATGCGGCAGATCACAGCCTACCGGCGCTGCCGATTCCACAGCGAACCCATATACGGTACGGGGCACCAGCCGACGGCCCGCACCAGAGGTCACGAGACGTACGAGGAGAACACCCGGTGGTCACCAAGGATCAGCGGCAGCGTCAGCTCGCCCGGGAGAAGTTCTTGCGCCAGCAGCAGCGGCGCGAGTCCGCGCGACGCAAGGCGCGCACCCGCAACACAGTGATCGCCGCGGTGCTCGCTGTGGCCGTGCTCGGCACGGGTGGCGCGTACGCCGCCGGCGCCTTCAAGAGCGACGACAAGAAGGCGACCGCCGGCTCCGAGCCGAGCGCGAGCCCGTCGCCGTCGAAGGCGCCGGACCCGTGCGCGAAGCCCGCCGAGGGGAAGGCGAAGACGGCTACCTGGAAGAAGGAGCCGGCGGTGAGCATCGACAAGTCCGCGGACTACTCGATGAAGCTCGCCACGACGTGCGGTGACATCGGCATCGACCTGAAGGCGTCGGCCGCCCCGCACACGGTCAACTCGTTCAACTACCTGGCGAGCAAGGGCTTCCTCGACCACACCAAGTGCCACCGGCTCACCACCGAGGGCATCTACGTGCTGCAGTGCGGTGACCCGACGGGCACCGGCCAGGGCGGCCCGGGGTACACCATCCCGGACGAGAACCTGAAGGACTCCTCCCTGAAGAAGGCGGAGAAGTCTCAGGGCACGCAGCTGTACACGTATCCGGCGGGCACCATCGCCATGGCGAACACCGGGCAGAAGCACACGGGCGGAAGCCAGTTCTTCCTCGTCTACAAGGACAGCAAGCTCCCGGCCACGTACACCCCGTTCGGGACCATTTCCGACTCCGGAATGAAGGTTTTGAACAAGATTGCCAAGGCTGGTGCACAAGCTGCGGACCAGACGACCGGCAACACCGCGCCGAACGCGACCGTGGTGATCAACAAGGGGACTGTGACCAAGTCCTGACCTGCCAGCTGCCAAACTTCGGTCGCGCGGGATGCGGACAGCCGCCCCGCCGGTCGCCTATGTTGGCGGTGACGAAACTGTGGACGATGCCCGGGGGCCCACGAGTCCCCCGCAGGCATCATGTGGAGGAGGCGCTGTGAGCAGCGACCCGTGGGGCCGCGTCGACGAGGCGGGGACCGTGTACGTGCGTTCGGCCGACGGCACTGAGCGTGAGGTCGGTTCGTGGCAGGCGGGATCGCCTGATGAGGCCCTGGCCTACTTCAAGCGCAAGTACGACGGTCTGGTCGTCGAGATC
Source organism: Streptomyces sp. NPDC102467 (assembly GCF_044765445.1). Classification (NCBI taxonomy): domain Bacteria; kingdom Bacillati; phylum Actinomycetota; class Actinomycetes; order Kitasatosporales; family Streptomycetaceae; genus Streptomyces; species Streptomyces sp. NPDC102467. Next base: position 116,384 of record NZ_JBIWKA010000004.1, read on the forward strand.
GGGCTCCTCGAGCGCCGGGTGCAGACGACCGACCTGTCGGCGAAGGACGCCTCGACCGCGATCGAGCACCTGCGGGAGCAGGTCACGGACGCGCATGCGATCGGCGACCTGGACGCCCTCGGCAAGCGGCTCGACAAGCTCGTGGAGTCGGTCGAGTCGCGCCGCGAGGAGCGCAAGGTCCAGAAGGCCAAGCAGTCCGACGAGGCGCGGCACTCCAAGGAGGCGCTGGTCGTCGAGGCGGAGGAGCTGGCCCAGTCCGAGCAGTGGCGGGCGGCCGGTGAGCGGCTGCGGGCCCTGGTGGACACCTGGAAGGGTCTGCCGCGTCTCGACCGCAAGTCGGACGACGAGCTGTGGCACCGCTTCTCGCACGCCCGGTCGGCGTTCTCCAAGCGCCGCAAGGCGCACTTCGCGTCCCTGGACGCGCAGCGCGAGGACGCCCGCAAGGCCAAGGAGCAGTTGGTCACCGAGGCCGAGGCACTGTCGAACTCGCAGGACTGGGGCGCCACGGCGGCCCGGTACCGCGAGTTGATGACGGACTGGAAGGCGGCGGGCCGGGCTCAGCGTGAGCACGAGGACGATCTGTGGAACCGCTTTCGCGGCGCCCAGGACGTGTTCTTCGCGGCGCGCAGTTCGGTCTTCGCCGAGCGGGACGCCGAGCAGGGCGAGAACCTCAAGCTCAAGGAGGAGCTGGCCGACGAGGCCGAGAAGCTCCTGCCGGTCGGCGATCTGAAGGCGGCCCGTGCCGCGTTCCGCTCGCTCAACGAGCGCTGGGAGGCCATCGGCCACGTGCCGCGCGACGCCCGCCCGAAGGTCGAGGGCCGGATGCACGCGGTGGAGCGCGCGCTCCAGGAGTCCGAGGAGACCGAGTGGCGCCGGACGAACCCGGAGGCACGCGCGCGTGCCGCGGGTCTGACGGGTCAACTGCAGGCGGCGGTCGACAAGTTGACGGGGCAGATCGAGCAGGCCCGTGCGCAGGGCAACTCTTCGAAGGCCGACAAGTTGCAGCGCGAGCTCGATGGGCGTCAGGCGCTGCTGGATCAGGCGCTGAAGGGGCTTCACGAGTTCGGCGGCTGAAGGTAGCCGTAAAGGAGCGGGCCCGGGCTTCTGAAAGCCCGGGCCCGCTCCTTTACGCCTCGGCGTCTGCTGTTCCGCCCGTCGTGCGTCTGCCGACCGGAAGTTACGGGCGGCGGGCCGATGTGACGCGGTACACGTCGTAGACGCCCTCTACGCCCCTGACGGCCTTGAGGACGTGGCCCAGGTGCTTCGGGTCGCCCATCTCGAACGTGAAGCGGGACGTCGCCACCCGGTCGCGGGAGGTCTGTACGGCCGCGGACAGGATGTTCACGTGCTGGTCCGAGAGGACGCGGGTCACGTCGGACAGCAGTCGCGAGCGGTCGAGCGCCTCGACCTGGATGGCGACCAGGAAGACCGAGGACTGGGTGGGTGCCCATTCGACCTCGAGAATGCGCTCGGGCTCACGGGACAGGGAGTCCACGTTGACGCAGTCGCTGCGGTGGACCGAGACGCCGCTGCCGCGCGTGACGAAGCCGATGATGGGGTCGCCGGGGACCGGCGTGCAGCAGCGCGCCAGCTTCACCCAGACGTCGTCGACTCCCTTGACCACGACGCCCGGATCGGCGTTCGCACGACGCTTGGAGCGGCCGCGCGAGGGCGGTGCGCTCTCGGCGATGTCCTCGTTGGCCGCTTCCTCGCCGCCGAGCGCCTGGACCAGCTTCTGTACGACGGACTGTGCCGTGACGTGGCCCTCGCCGATGGCGGCGTACAGCGACGAGATGTCGGGATAGCGCATCTCGTGCGCGAGCGTGACCAGGGAGTCGCCTGTGAGGATCCGCTGGATCGGCAGGTTCTGCTTGCGCATGGCCCGCGCGATGGCGTCCTTGCCCTGCTCGATCGCCTCGTCGCGGCGCTCCTTGGAGAACCAGGCACGGATCTTGTTGCGGGCGCGGGGCGACTTGACGAAGCCCAGCCAGTCCCGTGAAGGCCCTGCGCCGGCCGCCTTGGAGGTGAAGACCTCCACCAGGTCGCCGTTGTCCAGGGTCGATTCGAGCGGGACGAGCCGCCCGTTGACCCGTGCTCCTATGGTCCGGTGGCCGACCTCCGTGTGGACCGCGTAGGAGAAGTCGACGGGGGTGGCGCCCGCGGGGAGCGCTATGACGTCACCCTTCGGCGTGAAGACGAACACCTCGTTGCGCGACAGGTCGAAGCGCAGGGACTCCAGGAACTCGCCGGGGTCCTCCGTCTCCTTCTGCCAGTCGAGCAGCTGACGCAGCCACGCCATGTCGTTGAGGTGGTCGTCCTTGCCGGTGGTCCTCGGCTGGTCGGAGCGCACCTTGGAGGCGCCGGCGACGGCCTCCTGCTTGTACTTCCAGTGCGCGGCGATGCCGTACTCGGCGCGGCGGTGCATGTCGAACGTACGGATCTGCAGTTCGACGGGCTTGCCGTTGGGGCCGATCACCGTCGTGTGCAGCGACTGGTACATGTTGAACTTGGGCATCGCGATGTAGTCCTTGAACCGGCCGGGGACCGGGTTCCATCGCGCGTGGACGGTGCCGAGAGCGGCGTAACAGTCCCTCACCGTGTCGACAAGGACACGAATACCCACCAGGTCGTAGATCTCCGCGAAGTCACGGCCGCGGACGATCATCTTCTGGTAGACGCTGTAGTAGTGCTTCGGGCGGCCTGTGACGGTGGCCTTGATACGGGCCGCGCGCAGGTCGCTCTGCACCTCGTCGGTCACTATGGCCAGGTACTCGTCGCGCTTGGGCGCGCGCTCGGCCACGAGCCGCACGATCTCGTCGTACATCTTGGGGTAGAGGATCGCGAACGCGAGGTCCTCCAGCTCCCACTTGATGGTGTTCATGCCCAGGCGGTGGGCGAGCGGCGCGTAGATCTCCAGGGTCTCGCGCGCCTTCTTCTCCTGCTTCTCGCGCTTGAGGTAGCGCATGGTGCGCATGTTGTGCAGGCGGTCGGCGAGCTTGATGACCAGGACGCGCGGGTCCTTGGCCATGGCGACGACCATCTTGCGGACGGTCTCGGCCTGCGCGGCCTCGCCGAACTTGACCTTGTCCAGCTTGGTGACGCCGTCGACGAGGAGGGCGACCTGGTCGCCGAAGTCGCGCCTGAGGGTGTCGAGGCCGTACTCGGTGTCCTCGACGGTGTCGTGCAGCAGGCCCGCCATGAGGGTGGCCGGGTCCATGCCGAGCTCGGCGAGGATCGTCGTCACGGCGAGCGGGTGCGTGATGTACGGGTCGCCGCTCTTGCGCTTCTGACCGCGATGCCAGCGCTCGGCGACCTGGTAGGCCCGCTCGATCTGGCGGAGCGTCGACGTCTCGATCTTCTGGTCGTTGCTGCGCACTATCCGCAGCAACGGCTCCAGGACCGGATTGTAGGGGTTCGAGCGCTGCACGCCGAGGCGCGCCAGACGGGCCCTGACACGGTTGGAGGAGCCGGCGCGGGCCGCGGGCTGGTTCGCGCCCGCGCGGATCACGGGGGGCGGCGTGGCGCGCGTCTGCTCGGCCGCGGGCTTGGACCGTGGCTGCCCGGCCGCCGTGCCGCCCGGGGTGCCGGTGGACTTCGTGGGGCTCTGCCCGTTGCTCGCGGGCGTGCCGGACGAAGCGTTCGCGGGCGTGCCGGAAGAAGCCGCGTCCTTGTCGGCCTGCTGGTCGGGCTTGGCGGCAGTGAGTGGCTTGGCCTCGTCTGGCAACGGCGCTCCTCGTGCGCGACGGTTCCCCGTTCGGGTCCCGGAGAGCCCATGGTATCGATCCGGCGCCCACCACACGTATTCGGCCAGTGGTACGCCCTCGCACTACCGGAACACCAGAGGCGGGCGCCGGATTCCTCCGGGCCCGCCCATACGGCTGTGAGCTGGGGCTTTACACCAGCAGCAGGGCATCGAGCGGGGCGCCCTGAAGCGCGGGTTCCACGCGTGCGCGGCCGGGCAGGAAACCCAGTTCCATGAGGACCGCGACGCCGGCGACCCCGGCGCCCGCCCGGCGGATCAGGTGCAGGGCGGCCTCCGCGGTGCCGCCGGTGGCCAGCACGTCGTCGATGACCATGACCCGGTCGTCGGCCGACAGGTCCTCGGCGTGCACCTCGATCTCCGCGGACCCGTACTCGAGGTCGTACGACTGCGAGAGCGTGGCGCCGGGAAGCTTGCCCGCCTTGCGTACGGGGATGAAGCCGAGGCCCGCGCGGACGGCGACGGGGGCGCCCAGGATGAAGCCGCGCGCCTCCAGACCGACGACCTTCGTGGCGCCGTGGCGCACACACAGCTCGGCGAGGGCGTCGGTGAGGGCCGTGAACGCCGCCGGATCCGCGAGGAGCGGGGTGATGTCCTTGAACATCACGCCGGGCTCCGGGTAGTCGGGAACGTCACGGATACGGCTGAGGAGCAGTTCCTTGATGTCGGTCATTTCTGCACCTCAGGGCGTGTATGTGAGGGTTTCTCAGTAAGTTTTCAACGGGTTTGCGCGGTCGAAACCCTAGCAGCCGCCCCGGTGGGGAACGACGCGGGCGCCAGGGCCTCGACGGCTCCTGGCGCCCGTGTGCGCGATGCGGTGTCCGGGTCAGCGGCGCTTGCCCGAGGGACGGCCGCGGCCGCGGTTGCGGGGCGGCTGGTTGCGCGGCCCCGCACCTGCCGGGGCGGCGTCCTCCGGCTCGCTCTCCGGCCGGCTCTCCGCCTGGTGGCCCACGACCGCGGCGGCATCGGGCTCCGCCGCGGCGGAGGCCCGCTTGGCGAGGACCCGCTTCTTGAGGGCCTTCATCTTCGGCTCGCGCTCCTTGAGGTCGGCGACCAGCGGAGTGGCGATGAAGATCGACGAGTACGCACCGGCGGCCAGACCGACGAAGAGCGACAACGAGATGTCGTTCAGCATGCCGGCGCCGAGGAAGCCGCCGCCGATGAACAGCAGGCCCGCGACGGGCAGGAGCGCCACGATCGTGGTGTTGATCGAGCGCACCAGGGTGCTGTTGATCGAGCGGTTCGCGATGTCGCTGTAGGTCCAGCGGGTCTGCTTCTCGATGCCCTTCGTCTGCTCCTTGAGGGAGTCGAAGACGACGACCGTGTCGTAGAGCGAGTAACCGAGGATCGTGAGCAGACCGATCACCGTGCCCGGCGTGACCTCGAAGCCCACCAGGGCGTAGATCCCGACGGTGATGGTGATGTCGTGGATGAGGGCGACGAGTGCGGCGAGCGCCATCCGCCACTCGAAGGCGATCGCCAGATAGATCACGACGAGGACCATGAAGATGGCCAGGCCCTGCCAGGCCTTGTTGGCGATCGTCTCACCCCAACTGGGGCCCACCAGGTCGGCGTTGATCTTGTCGGCGTCGATGCCCAGGTCCTTGGACAGCTCGGCCGCGATCTGGTCCGACTTGCTCGTGTCGACGCCCGCGATCTGGATGCGCAGGCCGCCCGTGCCGAGCTCCTGCACGATCGCGTCGTGGCCGGAGGCCGTGGTCGCGTACTCCTCCGCCTTCTCGGCCGAGACGCTGGTCTTGGGCGTCGTGAAGACGGCGCCGCCCTCGAAGTCGATGCCCATGTTCAGGCCGCGGACCGCGAGGCCCAGGATGGCCGTGATGGTGATCAGGATCGAGACGCCGTACCAGATCTTGCGCTTGCCGATGAAGTCGTAGCCGACCTCACCGCGGTAGAGCCTGGCGCCGAGATTGCCGAGCTTCGACATCTCACGCCTCCTTCGGGTCGACAGGGCCGGCGGCGGAAGCGGTGGCACGACGGGTGGAGCGCCGACGCACCGGAGGCTGGACACCCAGACGCTTCGCGTCGAGGCCCGACCACTTGTGTCCGCTCGAGAAGAACTTCTTGCGGGCCAGGATCGTCATCAGCGGCTTCGTGAAGAGGAAGACGACGACCACGTCGAGCAGGGTGGTCAGGCCGAGCGTGAACGCGAAGCCCTGCACCTTGCCGACGGTCACGATGTAGAGCACCGCGGCCGCGAGGAACGACACGAAGTCGGAGACGAGGATCGTGCGCCGGGCGCGCGGCCAGGCACGCTCGACGGCGGGCCGCACGGAACGGCCCTCGCGGATCTCGTCCCGGATTCGTTCGAAGAACACGATGAACGAGTCCGCGGTGATACCGATGGCCACGATGGCACCACAGACGGCCGGCAGGTTCAGCGCGAAGCCGATGGCCGGGCCGAGCAGTGTCATGAGCGTGTACGTGAGGATGCCGGAGGCGACCAGCGAGGCGAGGGCGACGACCGACAGACCGCGGTAGTAGACCACCAGGTAGATGACGACCAGGGCGAGGCCGATGGCGCCCGCGATCAGACCGGCGTGCAGCTGCTCACCGCCGAGGGCCGCGGTCACCGTGGTGACGCTCTGCTCGTGGAAGGTGAGCGGCAGGGCGCCGTACGACAGCACGTTCGCCAGGTCCTGGGCGGACTCCTGGGTGAAGCTGCCGCTGATCTCGGCGTTGGCGCTCAGCGTCGAGCTGACGCTGGGGGCGGAGACCACGTCGCCGTCGAGCACGATGGCGAACTGGTTCATCGGGGACTGCTGGTCCTTGAGCTTGCTGGTCGTCGCCGCGAACTTCTTCGAGCCGCCGCCCGTGAAGTCCATGTTGACGACCCACTGGCCGGACTGCTGGCTGATGGTCGCCTGGGCCTTCTTGACGTCCTTGCCGTTCACCTCGGACGGGCCGAGAACGTACTTCTCCCACTGGCCCTGCGAGTCCTTGCCGCAGGCGACGATGGTGTCGGTCGCCTTGGCGCCCTCGTTGACCTTCGTACGGGCCGCGTTGTCGGTGCAGTCGAGGTCCGTGAACTTCTTCTGCAGCGCTGCGGTCGCCGGGTCGGCGGAGGGCGTCGGCGAGGCCTTGTCGTCGGCCTTGCCGGTCGACGAGGCGCTCGGCGTGGAGTCGGCCTTCAGGCTGTCGGTGACGGCGCGGCCCTGCGAGGTGGCCGTGGCGGACGGCTCGGTCGAGTCCTTGTCCGTGGCCTTGTCGGTCGCCTTGTCCGTGGCCTTGTCAGTCGCCTTGTCCGTCGCCTTGTCGCCGGTCGAGGCGCTGGGGGACGGGCTCGTCGACGGGCTGCCCGTGGGCGCGCCCGCGGCCGCCGTCAGCACGGGACGGAAGTAGAGCTGAGCGGTCGTACCGACCTGCTCACGCGCCTGCTTCTGGTCCGTACCCCGCGGGATGTTGACGATGATGTTGTTGTTGCCCTGCGTCTGGACCTCGGCCTCGGAGACACCCATGCCGTTGACACGGCGGTTGATGATGTCCGCCGCGGTGTCCATGTTGGTCTTGTTGATCGCGTTGGGCTGGCCCGGCTCGTTCTTGGCCTCCAGCGTGATGCTGGTGCCGCCCGCGAGGTCGATGCCGAGACGTGGCGTAAACGTACCGGAGAGGAACATCCCCCCGACGAGCGCCACCATGATGATCACGATCAGGCTCAGAGCACGCCCGGGCTTGCTCTGGGAACCTGCCCCTCGGCTCTTTGTAGGTGTGGCCACCTTCTCGTACTCCCTCTCCATCCGCCCGGCATCGGGGATTCATACCCCGACCTGCACAAGCGGCCATGAAATGGTCGAGAATCCACGCGGGTCACGCACGAACGGGAACCGCGGCGACGCAAGCGGTCGCCCCGCGGCTCCGGTCGTGACTACTTCGCGTCGGACTCGCCGTCGGTCTTCTTCGGCTCGGCGTCGGCGGCCTTGTCGGCGTCGGCGGCCACGTCGGCCTCGGCGGCGGGCTCGGCGGTCTCGTCGGCCCCGTCCTTCTTGCCGAGGTCGATACGCGAGACGTCAGCGGCGGCGGTCTCGTCGGTCCCGGTGAGGGAGGACGCGTCGTCCGGTACGACGGTGGCGTCGGTCAGCTCGTCGTCCTCGGAAGCCTCCACGCCGTGGACGATGCGGTTGTACTCGTCGTCGGAGAGCACGGCGCCGATCGCGTTCTTCGCGAACAGGAGGTGGATGCCGGGGCCGGCGTCCAGGAGGACCGTGTCCTCGTTGACTTCCTTGACCGTGGCGTAGATGCCCCCGATCGTGCGGACGCCGGAACCGGGCTGCATGTCATTGCGCATCGATGCGGCGGCCTGCTGCTTCTTCTTGGCAGACCGGGTCATCAGGAACATGGCCCCGATGAGCACGATGAACGGGAGGAGGGTCACGAGACTCACGGGTGGGAACTTCCTTCAGGCGACCGCGTCGGAAAGCGGCCTTGTTGGGTTTGGGGGTGCACCGTCGCCATTAAGGCGACCGTCGGCGGAGTCTAAGCGAGTCCGCACTGTGGTAACAACGCTCAGCATGGCACCGGGGTTCCTGGCCCGGCCACCACCCGCGCCGTCACGCCCCGAACAGGTCCCCTTGTCCGCTTCCGCCCGTTCTTCCCTGGGGCGGGGTGAGGCCCAGGTGCGCCCATGCGGCGGGTGTGGCGACCCGGCCCCGGGGCGTCCGTGCCAGCAGCCCCTCGCGTACGAGGAAGGGCTCGGCGACCTCCTCGACCGTCTCGCGCTCCTCCCCCACCGCGACGGCGAGCGTCGACAGGCCGACGGGTCCGCCGCCGAACAGCTTGAGGAGGGCCTCCAGCACACCGCGGTCGAGGCGGTCGAGGCCCCGGCCGTCCACCTCGTACACGGCGAGCGCGGCGGCGGCGATGTCCTGGGTGATGTGGCCGTCGGCCTTGACCTGGGCGTAGTCGCGGACGCGGCGCAGCAGCCGGTTGGCGATGCGCGGGGTGCCGCGGGACCGGCCGGAGATCTCGACGGCCCCCGCGGTGTCGATCTCCACGTCGAGGAGGTTCGCGGAGCGGTGGATGACGCGCTCCAGCTCGTGCGGCTCGTAGAACTCCATGTGCGCGGTGAAGCCGAAGCGGTCGCGCAGCGGGGGCGGCAGCAGCCCCGCGCGCGTGGTGGCGCCGACCAGGGTGAACGGGGGCAGTTCGAGCGGGATGGCGGTGGCGCCGGGGCCCTTGCCGACGATGACGTCGACGCGGAAGTCCTCCATCGCCATGTAGAGCATCTCTTCGGCGGGCCGGGACATGCGGTGGATCTCGTCGAGGAAGAGGACCTCGCCCTCCTGGAGGGAGGAGAGGATCGCGGCGAGATCGCCCGCGTGCTGGATGGCGGGGCCCGACGTGATGCGGATCGGGGCACCCATCTCCGCGGCGATGATCATGGAGAGGGTGGTCTTGCCGAGGCCCGGGGCGCCGGAGAGCAGGACGTGGTCGGCGGTGGCGCCGCGTGCGCGGGCGGCGCGCAGCACCAGATCGAGCTGTTCCCTGACCTTCTCCTGGCCGATGAACTCGCCGAGGTCCTTGGGGCGCAGGGCCGCCTCGACGGCCTGGTCCTCGCGGTCGGCGACGGAGCCCACGAGCCGCTCGGGGTCCGGCGCCGCGTCGGTCGGGTCGTCCCAGTTCATTACGTGTGCCTCGCGTTGCGGTTCGGGGGCGGTCGGCTAGCGGGTGCGGTTCAGGGTCTGCAGGGCCGCCTTGAGAAGCTGTCCCACCTGGGGGGTGCCTTCGGCCGCCTCGGCCTGCGGGGCGACCGCCGTGACCGCCTCGTCCGCCTCACGGGTCGCGTAGCCGAGGCCGATGAGCGCGGCGTGCAGCTGGTCGCGCCAGCCACTGGTGACGGCGGTGCCGATGGCGGGGCCGCCCGTGCCCAGCGGCTCGCCCAGCCGGTCCTTCAGCTCCAGGAGCAGCTTCTGGGCGCCCTTCTTGCCGATGCCGGGGACGGCGGTGAGCGTCTTCTCGTCACCGGTGGAGACGGCGCGGCGCAGGGTGTCGGGGCTGTGCACGGCGAGCATGGCCTGGGCCAGGCGCGGGCCGACGCCGCTGGCGGTCTGCAGCAGCTCGAACGTCTGCTTCTCGTCGTCGTCGGCGAAGCCGTACAGGGTGAGCGAGTCCTCGCGGACGACGAGGGAGGTGGCGAGCTTGGCCTGCTGTCCGAGGCGGAGCGTGGACAGCGTGTTCGGCGTGCACTGGACGGCCATGCCGACACCGCCGACCTCGACCACCGCGGCGTCGGGGGCGAGGGCGGCGATGGAGCCGCTGACGAAGGCGATCATGCGGTACGGCCTTTCAGTGCTTTGGACGCGTTGGATGCTTTGGACGCGTTGGACGCTTTGGACGCGTGAGCCGCGTGCAGCGCTACGGCTTGCTGGAGTCTGTTCTGCGCGGGGGCGCGCCAGATGTGGCAGATGGCGAGGGCGAGCGCGTCGGCGGCGTCGGCCGGCTTGGGCGGCGCGTCGAGCCGGAGCAGCCGGGTCACCATGGCTCCCACCTGGGCCTTGTCGGCGCGGCCGCTGCCGGTGACGGCGGCCTTGACCTCGCTGGGGGTGTGCAGGGCGACGGGCAGGCCGCGGCGCGAGGCGCACAGCATGGCGACGGCACTGGCCTGGGCGGTGCCCATGACGGTGCGCACATTGTGCTGGCTGAACACCCGCTCCACGGCGAGGACTTCGGGCTCGTACTCGTCGAGCCACTGCTCGATGCCCTGCTCGATGGCGACCAGGCGCCGGCCCAACTCGGCGTCCGGGGGCGTCCGTACGACACCGACACCGCGCATCGTCAGGGGCCGGCCCGCGATCCCCTCGACCACGCCGACTCCGCACCGGGTCAGCCCCGGGTCCACGCCCAGAACGCGCACACCGCTCCCCCACCTTCGATTGCCTGTTCCCGCAGGCTATCGGCTGCCACTGACAAAGCGGCGGGCCGACGGGGTGTGTCCCGTCGGCCCGCCGCTGATGTCGCGTCAGGCGTCGACCTTCTCCATGACCTCGTCGGAGATGTCGAAGTTGGCGAAGACGTTCTGGACGTCGTCGCTGTCCTCGAGCGCGTCGATCAGCTTGAAGATCTTGCGCGCGCCGTCCTCGTCCAGCTCGACCTGCATGGTCGGGACGAAGTTGGCGTCGGCGGAGTCGTAGTCGATGCCGGCTTCCTGGAGGGCGGTGCGGACCGCGACCAGGTCGGTGGCCTCGGAGAGCACCTCGAAGGCCTCACCCAGGTCGTTGACCTCTTCGGCGCCCGCGTCGAGCACGGCGCCCAGCACGTCGTCCTCGGACAGCTCGGCCTTGGGGACCACCACGACGCCCTTGCGGTGGAACAGGTACGACACGGAGCCCGGGTCGGCCATGTTGCCGCCGTTGCGGGTCATGGCGACGCGCACGTCGGAGGCGGCGCGGTTGCGGTTGTCGGTGAGGCACTCGATGAGCACCGCGACACCGTTGGGACCGTAGCCCTCGTACATGATCGTCTCGTACTCGGCGCCACCGGCTTCGAGACCGGCGCCGCGCTTGACCGCGGAGTCGATGTTCTTGTTCGGGACCGAGCTCTTCTTGGCCTTCTGGATGGCGTCGAAGAGGGTCGGGTTACCCGACACGTCGGCGCCGCCCGTGCGGGCCGCGACCTCGATGTTCTTGATCATCTTCGCGAAGAGCTTGCCGCGCTTGGCGTCGACCACGGCCTTCTTGTGCTTCGTCGTAGCCCATTTAGAGTGGCCGGACATCTGCCTGTCTCCTTCGCGTAACCAACCTCAGTACGAACGCACAGATCCTACAAGGAACCCTGGGCGCCCTTCGCCCGCACCATCTCCACGAACAGACCGTGCATCCGGTGGTCCCCGGTGAGCTCGGGGTGGAAGGACGTCGCGAGCGCGCTGCCCTGACGGACGGCGACCATGTGCCCTTCGTGCTCGGCGAGCACCTCTACAGAGGCGCCCACGGACTCCACCCAGGGGGCGCGGATGAAGACGCCCTCCACAGGATCGCCCTCGATGCCCTGTACGTCGACCGCCGCTTCGAAGGACTCGTTCTGTCGCCCGAAGGCGTTACGGCGCACGATCATGTCGATGCCGCCGATGGTCTCCTGGCCCGAGCGCGGGTCGAGGATCTTGTCGGCGAGCATGATCATTCCAGCGCAGGTCCCGTAGACGGGCAGACCGGCGCGCACGCGCGCGCGAAGGGGCCCCATCAGACCGAAGAGCTCGGCCAGTTTGGAGATGGTGGTCGACTCACCACCGGGGATGACGAGGCCGTCGACCTCGGCCAGTTCTTCGGGGCGCCGCACCGGCCTGGCCACGGCGTCGGCCGTGGCCAGGGCGATGAGGTGCTCCCGTACGTCGCCCTGGAGAGCCAGGACGCCGATGACGGGGGTGCTCATGGGGCTTACCAGCCCCGGTTCGCGTAGCGCTCGGTCTCGGGCAGGGTGTCGCAGTTGATGCCGACCATGGCCTCGCCGAGGTTGCGGGACGCGTCCGCGATGATCTTGGGGTCGTCGTAGAAGGTGGTCGCCTTCACGATGGCTGCGGCGCGCGCCGCCGGATCGCCCGACTTGAAGATGCCGGAGCCGACGAAGACGCCCTCCGCACCGAGCTGGCGCATGAGCGCGGCGTCGGCCGGGGTGGCGACGCCACCGGCGGAGAAGAGGACCACAGGCAGCCTTCCGAGCTCGGAGACCTCCTTGACCAGCTCGTACGGGGCGCGCAGGTCCTTGGCGGCGGCGTACAGCTCGTTGTTGTCGAAGCCGCGCAGCCGGGCGATCTCGTTCTTGATCTGGCGCAGGTGGCGGACGGCCTCCACGACGTTGCCGGTGCCGGCCTCGCCCTTGGAGCGGATCATGGCGGCGCCCTCGACGATGCGGCGCAGGGCCTCGCCCAGGTTGGTGGCGCCACAGACGAACGGGGTGGTGAAGGCGAACTTGTCGCTGTGGTTGACCTCGTCGGCCGGGGTCAGGACCTCGGACTCGTCGATGTAGTCGACGCCGAGGGACTGCAGGACCTGAGCCTCTACGAAGTGGCCGATCCGCGACTTGGCCATGACGGGGATGGAGACCGCGCCGATGATCTCTTCGATCATGTTCGGGTCGGACATCCGGGCCACGCCGCCGTCCTTGCGGATGTCGGCGGGGACCCGCTCCAGGGCCATGACGGCGACGGCGCCCGCGTCCTCGGCGATCTTCGCCTGCTCGGCGTTGACCACGTCCATGATGACGCCGCCCTTGAGCTGCTCGGCCATGCCGCGCTTGACGCGGGCGGTGCCGGTGGCGGGGGTCTCTACGGAGGCGGCGGACTGCGGGGTGCTGATGGACACGGGGACCTCATTCGAAGACGAAGGCTTGCTGCAGCACCGAGGAAACCCCTGAGGACCAGGCCACTACAAGGGCCAATGGGTAGCCGGTGGCTCCTTTTGCCGCGACGTCTGTCCGGGCCCTCCGTAGTTCCGGGCCTTAAGTCGTTCCGGGCCCTACGTAGTGGCGCGGTCGGCGAGCGCCGCCGGAGGCTCGTCGTCCATCTCGAAAGCCAGCGGGAACGGGGCGTGCCCCGCCAGCCGGAACCAGCGGACCTTGCGGTGCCGGCGCAGCGCGCGGGCCGCGCGGACGGAGTCGTTGTGGAAACGGCGGGCCATGGGAACGCGGCGCACCGCCTGCGCCAGCTCCTCGGCGGCGTCCTCGCCCCCGGGGGCCTCCCGGACGGCCTCGACCTGGTCGGCTTCGCCGAAGACCGCTCTGAGCGCCTGGCTGAGCTCGCTCTCGGCGACCTCCCGGTGCTCCTCCTCGGCCTGCCGCGCGGCGTGCGCGGCCTCGTAGAGCACGATCGACGCGGCCGGGTCCAGGACCCCGGACGTGGCCAGCTCCTGGGCGACGGAGGCGCGGCGCAGGAGTTGCGCGTCGAGGGCGGCGCGCGCCGCGTCGATGCGGGCGTGCAGCCGGTCGAGGCGCCCCGCGGTCCAGCTCAGGTAGAGGCCGATCGCGAAGAGGGCTACAGCGATCCAGATCAAGGTGACGGTCACGGGCGCAAAGGCTACCGGTGGCGGAGCGCGGCCCCTGTGCCCCCATGCCTGCTCTGCCCGCTGTATCAGCTGCCCGCTCAGTCCCTGGCGAGGCCGAACCGCGCCCGGAACCCGGTCCGCTCGTCGGCCGCCACCGTCGTCGCCCCGTGCGTCACCGTCTCGTAGACCGAGAGGATGTCGGCCCCGACGGTCGACCAGTCGAAGCGGCGCACGTGCTTGCTGCCGCGCTCGCGGAGTTCGGCGCGGCGCACGGGGTCGGCGAGGAGCCGCAGCGCGACTCCGGCGAGTGCGTCCGCGTCCTCGTTCGTGAAGAGTTCGCCCGCCGAGCCCTGGTCGAGGACCTGGGCGAAGGCGTCCAGGTCGGCGGCGAGCACCGGGGCACCCGCCGACATCGCCTCGACCAGGATGATCCCGAAGCTCTCGCCGCCGGTGTTCGGGGCGACGTACAGATCGACGCTGCGCAGCAGCCGCGCCTTGTCCTCGTCGCTGACCATGCCGAGGAACTCGACGCGCTCGCGCATCTCCTGGGGAAGCGACTCGACGGCCTCTTCCTCGTCGCCGCGACCGGCCACCAGCAGCCGCGTGTCCGGACGCTCCGCGAGGATCTTCGGCAACGCCCTCATCAGGACCGGCAGGCCCTTGCGGGGCTCGTCGATCCGCCCGATGAATCCGATGGTCCCGCCCTCCCGTCCCCCGCCGCCACCCTCAACCGAGCTGCGCGCCCCTCCTGATTGCCACTCGGCCCTGGGCTCGGCCCGTGCGAAGAAGTCGACGTCGACCCCGTTCGGGATGACCACCGCGTCACCGCCCAGGTGTTCCACGAGCGTGCGGCGCGCGTACTCGCTCACCGCGATGCGCGCGCTGATCTTCTCCAGGGCGGGCTGCAGGATCGGGTACGCGGCGATCATCGCGCGCGAGCGGGGGTTGGAGGTGTGGAAGGTAGCGACGATGGGGCCCTGCGCCGCCCAGCACGTCAGCAGGCCGAGCGACGGCGACGCCGGTTCGTGGATGTGGACGACGTCGAACGTGCCGTCGTTCAGCCAGCGCCGGACGCGCGCCGCGCTCAGGAAGCCGAAGTTGAGGCGCGCGACCGAGCCGTTGTACGGCACCGGGACCGCGCGGCCCGCCGACACGACGTACGGCGGCAGCGGGGTCTCGTCGTCGGCCGGGGCGAGGACGGATACCTCGTGCCCCAGGGCGATGAGGTGCTCCGCCAGATCGCGGATATGGAACTGGACGCCGCCCGGCACGTCCCATGAGTACGGGCAGACGATTCCGATCCTCACGCGGACCGCTCCTCAAAGTGCTCCAGGTCAGCGAGCCACAAACGTTGCAGCATGTGCCAGTCCTCCGGATGGTCCGCGATCCCCGTGGCGAAGGCATCGGCCAGCGCCTGCGTCATGACAGACGTCTTCTCGGCGCGCGTACCTGTCTCCGGTACGTCGATGGGCGGGTGGACACGACCTCGCATGATCGGCGAGGAGTCGTACCAGAGGGTCACCGGCAGGAGCAGCGCGCCCGTCTGCTGGGCGAGCATCGCAGGTCCGGCGGGCATCCGCGTCGTCTCGCCGAAGAATTTCACCTCGACGCCCGAGGACGACAGATCGCGGTCGGCGACCAGGCAGACGAGACCGCCCGCGCGCAGCCGGCGGGCCAGCGTCCCGAAGGCGGAGCCGCCGGTGTGCGGCAGCACCTCCATCCCGAGGCCCTCGCGGTACGCGACGAAACGGTCGTACAGGGTCTCCGGCTTGAGGCGCTCGGCGACCGTCGTGAACGGGGTCTCCAGCTTGGTGGTGACCCAGGCACCTGCGAGGTCGTAGTTGCCCATGTGGGGCAGAGCGAGGATGACGCCCTTACCGGAGTCCAGGCCCTCGGTGAGGTAGTGCAGGTCCTTGCCCGAGAAGCCTTCCCTGATGCGGTCCTTGCTCCACGCCGGGAGCCGGAAGGACTCCATCCAGTAGCGCAGGTACGAGCGCATGCCCGCCTTGGAGAGCTCGCGGAGCCTGTGCGGCGTCGCGTCCGGAACCACCCGGGCGAGATTCGCCTCCAGGCGGAGCACGCCCTTGCCGCGCTTCTTCCACACGGCGTCGGCGATGGTCCTGCCCAGCCGCTTCGCGGCCGGTTCCGGGAGCTTCTTCACCATGGCCCAGCCGAGCCCGTACAGGGTGTCCGTCACCCGCTCCTGCGCCCCGCTCACGAGGCGGTCTCCTCCTGGGCGGCGGCCGCGGCCGCCGCGTCGGCCTCGGCGGATTCGCGGCGGACGGTCACCACACGCTGGATCAGCGTGACGAGACTGCCCACGGCGACGATCCACAGCGCGACGGGCAGCAGGTACTGAATGCCGGGTACGCCGAACTTGTGCAGCCCCGCGAAGCCGGCGGCGACCAGCGTGATGACGAGGCGCTCGGCGCGCTCCACCAGGCCGTTGACCGCGACGGGCAGGCCGATCGCCTCGCCGCGGGCCTTCGTGTAGGAGACGACCTGGCCACTGGCGAGACAGAAGATCGAAACCGCGCACAGGACGTTGTCGTTCCCCGAGCCCGCGTACCAGAGAGCCAGGCCGCCGAAGATGGCGCTGTCCGCGACCCGGTCGAGCGTGGAGTCGAGGAACGCGCCCCAGCGGCTGGTGCGCCCGAGCTGGCGCGCCATATTGCCGTCCACGAGGTCCGAGAAGACGAACAGCGTGATGACGACCGTGCCCCAGAAGAACTCTCCGCGCGGGTAAAAGACCAGCGCTCCCGCCATCACTCCGGCGGTGCCGAGGAGTGTGACCGTGTCCGGGCTGACCCCGCGACGGATGAGAAACGCGGCGAACGGTGTGAGGACACGCGTGAAGAATGCACGCGCGTACTTGTTCAGCATGGCCTTCCCGAGGGTCGGTGCCGTGCGGCCCCTCTGGCCACCGGCTGGCCCATCGTAGTCACGCGCGCACCGGAACGGCCGCCGGGCCACCACGCGCGCGTGGTGGTCGCGCACGACGTATGGACGCACAGTGACCGGAGTGGAAAGCTCGGTGACACCGCGGGCGTCGCCGAAGCCGCCTCCGCACGCGGATTCGCGTGTCCGCGCCGTTTACGTCCCACAGGGACCACCTCACCGTGCAACAACCGGGAGGCAAGGCATGGGCGACAAGGCGAACGGACACCCCGGAGCCGCCGGCAGGGCAGCGACGGCCGACCATCCCGCGTCCGTACGGAATGTGGTGCTGGTCGGCCACAGCGGATCGGGCAAGACGACTCTGGTGGAGGCCCTCGCGCTGACCGCGGGGGCGGTGAACCGGGCGGGCCGGGTCGAGGACGGCACCAGCGTCTCCGACTACGACGAGATCGAGCACCGGCAACAGCGCTCGGTCCAGCTCTCGCTCGTCCCGGTGGAATGGGGCGGCTGCAAGATAAATCTGCTGGACACCCCCGGCTACGCCGATTTCGTCGGGGAGTTGAGGGCCGGTCTGCGAGCGGCGGACGCGGCCCTTTTCGTCGTCTCTGCGGCGGAGGGGCCGGAAACCATGGCGGGCGCGACGCGCATGGTGTGGGAGGAGTGCGCGGCCGTCGGTATGCCGCGGGCGATCGTCATCACGCACCTGGAGGCGGCCCGGTCCGACTTCGCGGAGATGACGCGGACCTGCGCGCGGGTCTTCGGGGGCGACGACCCCGATGCCGTACTCCCCCTGTACCTGCCGCTGCACGGCGCGCAGGCGTCGGACGGGCACGCGCCCGTGACGGGCCTGATCGGGCTGCTCTCGCAGCGTCTGTTCGACTACGCGTCGGGCGAACGCAAGGAGTCCGAGCCCGGCGAGGACCAGCTGCCGACGATCGAGGCGGCCCGCAACCGGCTCATCGAGGGGATCATCGCGGAGAGCGAGGACGAGACCCTCATGGACCGCTATCTGGGCGGCGAGGACCTCGACTCCAAGACGCTCGTCGAGGATCTGGAGCGGGGCGTCGCGCGCGGTGTCTTCCACCCGGTCCTCGCTGCGGCACCGGCCGCCGAGGGCGCCCGGCAGGGCATCGGCACGGTCGAGCTCCTGGAGCTGATCACGGGCGGTTTCCCGACGCCGCTGGAGCGCGAGGCGCCGACGGTGAGCACGCCCGGCGGGCAGGCGCGGGCGGTCAAGGCCTGTGATCCGGACGGCCCGTTGGTGGCGGAGGTCGTGAAGACCGCCTCCGATCCGTATGTGGGCCGCGTCTCCCTCGTACGGGTCTTCTCGGGCACTCTGCGTCCCGAGGAGACGGTGCACGTGTCCGGGCACGGGCTCGGCGACCGCGGGCCCGACGGCCGCGCCCTGCACGAGTCGGACGAGCGGATCGGCGCGCTGTCGGCGCCGTTCGGCAAACAGCAGCGCACGCTCACGCACTGCATCGCCGGCGATCTGGCGTGTGTGGCGAAGCTGAACCGGGCGGAGACGGGCGACACCCTCTCCGCGAAGGACGATCCGCTCCTGATGGCGCCCTGGGAGATGCCCGACCCGCTCCTGCCGCTCGCCATCCAGGCGCACAGCAAGGCCGACGAGGACAAGTTGTCGCAGGGGCTTGCGCGGCTCGTCGCGGAGGACCCGACGATGCGGCTGGAACAGAACCAGGACACGCATCAAGTGGTGTTGTGGTGTCTGGGCGAGGCGCACGCGGACGTGGCCCTCGACCGGCTGCGCAGCCGCTACGGGGTGCAGGTCGATGTGATCGACCACAAGGTGTCCCTGCGCGAGACGTTCGCGGGGAAGTCCGGCGGGCGCGGACGGCATGTGAAACAGTCCGGCGGCCACGGGCAGTTCGCGATCTGCGAGATCGAGGTGGAGCCGCTGCCCGGCGGGTCCGGCATCGAGTTCGTGGACAAGGTCGTCGGCGGCGCGGTGCCGCGCCAGTTCATCCCGTCCGTGGAGAAGGGCGTACGGACGCAGGCGGCGCGGGGGGTCGCGGCCGGGTATCCGCTGATCGACGTGCGGGTGACGCTGCTCGACGGCAAGGCGCACTCGGTGGACAGCTCCGACGCGGCGTTCCAGACGGCCGGCGCGCTCGCGCTGCGCGAGGCGGCGGCCGGCGCCACGATCCATCTCCTCGAACCGGTGGCCGAAGTGCAGGTGCTGGTCGGGGACGACTATGTGGGCGCCGTGATGAGCGATCTGTCCGGGCGCCGCGGGCGCGTCGTCGGCACCGAACAGGCGCCGGGCGGCCGCACCCTCGTACGGGCCGAGGTGCCGGAGATCGAGATCGGACGGTACGCGGTCGATCTTCGGTCGCTGTCGCACGGCACGGCGCGCTTCGACCGCGGCTACGCGCGGCACGAGCCGATGCCGCCGCAACTGAGCGAGAGGATTCGTGAACAGGCGCAGAACACGCCGTAGTTGCCCACCGTCGTCTCCCCGGGCCGTCTCCCGGGGAGACGACATCCGCCTTGTCAGGGCGGATGTCGGTGGCGGCCGTTACGCTGGACCACGATCGGGTGGAACAGGACGATCAACTGATCAACAGGTGTGCGGGGCGCGGAAGTCGGGAAAAGCCGCAGCAGCGATTAGGTGCGGTGATGGGGGCGGCAGTGGCGGACGATGTATTCGATTTCAGGCCCGGGGCGCAGGTCCCGCTGCATGGATCGGCGGGGCAGACCGCCGCGACCTTCGCCATCGCGTCTGCCGCGTACCGCGACGACAGGGCCTCGAAGATCGAGGACGCCAACAACGAGTGGCACAAGACCGAGGCGAAGGCAGGCAGGTGGTCCCTGTTCGCACCCAATCTCGGTGAGGCCTTCTCCCGCGCGGTACAGGTGCGGATGCTGGGCGGCGGGCGCAAGCCGCTCATCCAGTCGTTCGGCACCGAGCCGCAGGTCGTCGTCGAGCACTGTCTGGCCGCCAACCGGATCCGGCGGGAGCGCGACCGACTGCTGACCATCGTGACGGTGGTGTTCGGCTTTCTCTTCCTGCCCGGGTTCCTCGTGTGGCTGGCCGCGTTCCAGGTCCGCCGTTCGAACAACGCGCGGGTCGACACGGCGGAGAAGATCGTCAAGGAGGCCGAGGGCAAGTCCACCGCGGTGAAGAACGAGGCGAGGAAGAAGGAGCGGGCGGCGCGTGGCCGGGCCGCCGTGGCGACGACGATCATGGCTGTCATAGGAATCGGCATCGTGATCCTGCTCATCAAGCTCCCGTTCCACGGATTCTGGGCCTGGTACCTACGGGCCTCGTTCGTAGCTCCGGTCATCGGTGCCTTCTGGGCCCGGCGGATCTGCGAGCGCACCGCGAAGGAGCTGCGCGACCAGTGGGACGCGCTGCTGTCCGGCGGCGGCGTCGGCCCGAAGATCCCGGAGGCGGTGCCCGGCAGCCCGGGCGAGACGGCGGCCGAGCAGCTGCGCCAGAGCCTGGCCAAGCTCACCGCGGAGCAGCAGTCGAACTCGGTCTTCTACGCGGGTCCCAAGGGCATCCTGGGCATGGGCACCCGCTGGGGCAGCTGGCAGCTCGCCGAGGACCTGGTGTCGGAGGAACCGGGCAAGGAGATCCATCCGTTCCGCAGCTGGGACGTCATCCGCGCGATCCGGGACCAGCTTCAGCTTCTGCAGCGCGGCCCGCTGCACACGGGCGGGTTCCCGACCCCGTCGGTGAAGGACTGGATCGTCACGCCGGTCGGGGAGAACGCGAAGGCGGTGGCCCGCCCTTCGGGCGAGGACGTCGACGCGTTCCAGATCAAGCAGCACGAGATACAGCGGATCTGCAACGAGCAGCAGTTCGGCAGCGGCGACCGCCACTACCTGGGCGTGCAGTTCACGCTCTGGGACGGCCAGTTGGTGATCACCATGCTGATCACCGTGACCGTGCTGCACGAGACGCTGCGCATCGAGGTGACGGGCCACGCCCTCGGCCCGGTCAACTCCCTGTTCACGACGAAACCCGAGCCGAAGACCATGGAAGTCGCCAAGTCGGTCCGGTTCTGGGAGACCACGGAGAAGACGCTCCCGCTCATCGACGCGGACGAAGCCGTCCGGGTCGCGGTCCGCGCCCCCTTCACCTGGTATCCGCCGCTCCTCGACCACCTGGGCGGCAAGCTCGTCCTGCCCGAGCCGTTCGGGCTGCGTCATGCCTGGGCGGACCAGCCCTGGCGGCACCGGTTCATGGCCGACGACGCGCTGCGCACGGCGACACCGGTGCTGCGCGTGGTGCATGCCGCGGCGATCAAGGTCCTGGAGGACCACGGCGTGAACACCGAGAAGTTCGGCAACCGGTCGGGCGTGCTCAGCGGCCTGGTCCAGGATCCGGCGCCGCGGAAGGCCGACGTGTACGACGCGTAGACGTGGTTGCCAGGTCCCGGACAGCGGGGTCCCGGTCCGCCCGGTAGGCGCACCGCGGGAGGCAGTACTGCGTGACGGAGCCGACCGTCACGGCGTACAGCACCGTGCCGGGGCCCACGGCTCCGCCCAGAAGCCAGCCCGCCGCCAGGACGACGACCTCGATGGCGGTGCGCACGAGGCGCAGGGAGCGGCCCGTGGCGGCGGCGAGTCCGGTCATCAGGCCGTCGCGGGGCCCGGGGCCGCAGCGGGCGCCCACATAGACGGCGATCGAGAGGCCGTTGAGGAGGATGCCGGTGGCGAGCAGGGCGCCGCGGGCCGGGAGCGCGGGGTGGCCGGGGAGCAGCCACAGGCCGAGGTCCGAGGAACAGCCGACCGTGAGGATGTTGGCGAACGTGCCCAGGGTCGGCCGCTGGCGCAGCGGGATCCACAGCAGCAGGACGGCCGCGCCGACCAGTGTGGTGAGGGTGCCGAAGCTGAGTGAAGTGTGCCGGGCCAGGCCTGCGTTGAGGACGTTCCACGGGCTGAGCCCGAGGTCCGAGCGGACCATCAGGGCGAGGCTGAATCCGTACAGGGTCAGACCGGTGAAGAGCTGCGGGAGGCGGCGCGCGGGGCGTTCGCGCAGAGGGACGTACGTGAGCGGCATAAGGGATGGCTCCGGGGGATTCGGGGGGGAAAGCACCCCGCGT
Organism: Streptomyces sp. NPDC102467; assembly: GCF_044765445.1. Lineage (NCBI taxonomy): Bacteria > Bacillati > Actinomycetota > Actinomycetes > Kitasatosporales > Streptomycetaceae > Streptomyces > Streptomyces sp. NPDC102467. The sequence continues at coordinate 138,103 of NZ_JBIWKA010000004.1, forward strand.
CGGAGGCACCTTCAAGGCCAATCCCGTCACTCTGTAGAGTGATCGGCCCGAGTTGCACAGCCAATTACCGGAGAATGGTTCTGTTCGCCGGGGAGCCGTTCTGCTCGGCGGGATTCGCGGGGAGAGTGGTTCTGTGAAGGTGAAGGCCGCCGCCGGTCACCCCGACCGGACGCCTCGCACCGTGGGCGGCCGACAGCTCGCCGCGCTGCTCCCCGATCCCGCGCAGGCGCGTCCCGCCTACCGTCATCTGGCCCACGCCGTCGGCGAGTTGATCCTGGACGGGCGCCTCGCCCTGCACGTCCGGCTGCCCGCCGAGCGGGAGCTGGCCGCCGCGCTCGGCACCAGCCGGACGACGGTCACCGCGCTGTACGACCTGCTGCGGGAGAACGGGTTCGCGCACAGCCGCCAGGGCTCCGGAACCTGGACGTCGCTGCCGCCGGGCCGCGCCGCCAAGGGCGTCAGCCGACTGCTCGCCGCCGGGGACGCCGCGATCGATCTGGCCCGCGCCGCGCCCGCGCCGCCCGCGGAGACCCTCACGGACGCCCTCGCCGAGGTCGCGCCACGGCTGGCCGAACACGCGGGCGCTCCGGGCTATTACCCGTACGGGCTACCGGAGTTGAGGTCGGTGCTCGCCGCCCGCTGCACGGCCCGCGGCCTCGCCACGACGCCCGAGCAGATCCTGGTGACCGCCGGTGCGCAACACGCGCTCAGCCTCGTTCTCGGCCTGCTCTCCCGGCCGGGCGACCGGATCATGGTCGAGAATCCGTCGTATCCGAACGCCCTGGAGGCGATGCGCCGCGCCCGGCTGCGCCCGGTGTCCGTGCCGGTGACGGACGACACCGGCTGGGATCTCGGGATCATGGAGTCCACGCTGCGCCACTCGGTGCCCCGGCTCGCTTACCTGATCCCGGACTTCCACAATCCGACAGGGTGCGTGATGTCGGCGGACGAGCGGGCCGGGGTGCTGCGCGCGGCGCGCCGCTCCGGCACCTGGCTGGTCGTCGACGAGACCCTCACCGATCTCGCCCTGGACACCGCTCCCCCGCGCCCCTTCGCCACGCACGGCCCGTCCGATCAGGTCATCACGGTCGGCTCGATGAGCAAGACGCACTGGGCGGGCCTGCGCATCGGCTGGCTGCGCGCCCCGGCGAGACTCGTCACGGAGCTCGCGGCGCAGCGGGTGGCGAACGACATGGGCGGTTCGGTGGTGGACCAGCTCCTCGCGCTCACGCTGCTGGCCGGGGCGGACGATCACCTGGCCGACCGCCTCACCCTGCTGCGGGCCCAACGCGCCGCGCTCACCGAGGCGTTGAGCCAGTACGTCCCGCACTGGACGTGGCGGGTCCCGCCCGGCGGCCTGTCCCTCTGGGTCGATCTGGGGGCGCCCGTCGCCTCGGACCTCGCCGAGCGCGCGCTCGCCCACCGCGTACGCATCGAGAGCGGCGCCTGCTTCGCGACGGACCCCGGCCTGTTCGAGCACCGCCTGCGCATTCCGTTCACGCTGCCCGAGGAGACGCTGGGCGAGGCGGTGCAGCGGATGGCGCGCGCAGAGGCCGAGGAGCTCCGGCCCGCCGCCTCAGGGGCGCGGCCGCGCTGGATCGCCTGACCCGGCCCGGTGCACCGAGGAGCTCGTCAGGCGCTCGGCCACACCTTGGCCAGGGCCGTGCGCGTGTCACCGAGCAGCTGCGGCAGCACCTTCGTGTGGCCGACGACCGGCATGAAGTTCGTGTCGCCGCCCCACCTCGGGACGATGTGCTGGTGCAGATGGGCGGCGATGCCGGCGCCGGCGACGGCGCCCTGGTTCATGCCGATGTTGAAGCCGTGCGCGCCGGACGCGGAGCGCAGCGCGGTCATGGCGCGCTTGGTGAAGACGGCCAACTCGGCGGTCTCCGCCTCGTCGAGGTCCGTGTAGTCGGCGACGTGCCGGTAGGGCATCACCATCATGTGCCCGCCGTTGTACGGGTACAGGTTGAGGATCGCGAAGACGTGCTCGCCGCGCGCCACGATCAGGGCGTCCTCGTCGGACTTGCCGGGAGCCGCGCAGAAGGGACAGCCGTCGTCGGCGCCGGGGCCCGTCGGCTTGCCCTCGCCCTGGATGTACGCGATCCGGTGCGGGGTCCACAGACGCCCGAACCCGTCCGGTTCACCCACAGGACCCATCTGCTGCTCCGGCTCACTCGTCATGAAGTTCAGCATATGGCGTCACCTCGGCAGGGCGTGTCGGCGGGTGCCGCGCCCGCCCGGCAGGGGCGATGCTGTCCGGATGACCGACAGCCCCCTCGCCCGCTGGGAGCGGCGCAACGGCGCCGTCCTCGCGGTGGCTTCCCTGCTCTACCTCGCCTCGTACGCGGTCAGGGTCCTGGGCCACGACCTGCCCGCCGCGGTACGGAATCTGTGCCTGACGGTGACGCTCGCGGCCTGGGCCGTGTTCCTCGTGGACTACGTGGTGCGGCTGCGGCTGAGCGGGCTGCGTCTGCCGCGCTTCCTGCGCACCCACTGGCTGGACACCGTGGTCCTGCTGCTGCCACTGCTGCGCCCGGTCCGGATCGTGCAGGCCTACCAGACGGTGCAGAGCCATCAGGACCGGCCGCGGCTCGCGCTGCACGCCCGGGTGATCACCTACGCGGGTATCTCGGTGACGCTGCTCGGCTTCGCCGGCTCGCTCGCCCTGTATCAGCAGGAGCACGCGGCGCCGGGCGCGGACATCGTCACGTACGGCGACTCGGTGTGGTTCACCTGCACGACCCTGTCCACCGTGGGCTACGGCGATCTGGCGCCGGTGACCCCGCTGGGCCGGCTCGTGGCGGTGGGTGTGATGGCCTGCGGCCTGGCCCTGCTCGGCGCGGTCACGGGCACGTTCTCGTCGTGGCTGCTGCAGGTCTTCTCGCGGGAAGGGGAGAGGCCCCCGGAGAAATCTCCGGGGGCCTCTCGCAAGGACGACTGACGACGTCAGACCTGCGCCCGCTCCTCGACGACCTTGGCGATCTTCGCGATGGCCTCGTCGACGGGGATGCCGTTCTCCTGCGAGCCGTCGCGGTAGCGGAAGGACACCGAACCGGCGTTCATGTCCTCGTCGCCCGCGATGACCATGAAGGGCACCTTGGCCTTCTGCTGGTTGCGGATCTTCTTCTGCATGCGGTCCGAGGACGAGTCGACCTCGACGCGCAGGCCCTGGGCGCGCGCCTTCTCGGCGAACTCCTCCAGGTACGTCACGTGCCCGTCGCCGATCGGGATGCCTACGGCCTGCACCGGCGCGAGCCATGCCGGGAAGGCACCCGCGTAGTGCTCGAGCAGCACACCGAAGAACCGCTCGATGGAGCCGAACAGGGCACGGTGCAGCATGACGGGCTGCTGGCGCGAGCCGTCCGCCGCCGTGTACTCCAGGCCGAAGCGCTTGGGCTGGTTGAAGTCGACCTGGAGGGTCGACATCTGCCAGGACCGGCCGATGGCGTCCTTGGCCTGGACGGAGATCTTCGGGCCGTAGTAGGCGGCGCCGCCCGGGTCGGGCACGAGCGGCAGGCCCTGCTTCTCGGCGGCCAGACGGAGCGCCTCGGTCGCCTCCGCCCAGTCCTCGTCCGTGCCGATGAACTTGTCGGAGTCGTCGCGGGTGGACAGCTCCAGTTCGAACTCGCTCAGGCCGTAGTCGCGCAGCAGGTCGAGCACGAAGGTCAGGAGCGTGTCGAGCTCCTGCGGCATCTGCTCCTTGGTGCAGTAGATGTGCGAGTCGTCCTGGGTGAAGCCGCGCGAGCGGGTCAGCCCATGGACCACACCCGACTTCTCGTACCGGTAGACCGTGCCGAACTCGAAGAGCCGCAGCGGCAGTTCACGGTAGGAACGCCCGCGGGACTTGAAGATCAGGTTGTGCATCGGGCAGTTCATCGCCTTGAGGCGGTAGTTCTGCTCGTCGAACTGGATGGGCGGGAACATGCCCTCCGCGTAGTGCGGCAGGTGGCCCGACGTCTCGAAGAGGTGCTCCTTCGAGATGTGCGGGGTGTTCACGAATTCGTAGCCGGAGACCTCGTGGCGGCGCCGCGAGTAGTCCTCCATGACCTTGCGGACCACGCCGCCCTTGGGGTGGAACACCGCGAGGCCCGGGCCCAGCTCCTCCGGAAAGGAGAACAGGTCGAGCTCGGCGCCCAGCTTGCGGTGGTCGCGCTTCTCGGCCTCGGCGAGGAAGTCGAGGTACGCCTTGAGCTCGTCCTTCGACGGCCACGCGGTGCCGTAGATCCGCTGGAGCTGCGGGTTCTTCTCGCTGCCCCGCCAGTACGCGGCGGCCGAGCGCATCAGCTTGAACGCCGGGATGTTCCGGGTGGTGGGCAGGTGGGGGCCGCGGCAGAGGTCCTTCCAGCACAGCTCGCCGGTCTTGGCGTCGAGGTTGTCGTAGATGGTCAGCTCGCCGCCGCCCACCTCGGCGTCGGCGCCGTCGGCGGCCTGTGCCGCGTTGCCCTTGAGGCCGATGAGCTCCAGCTTGTAGGGCTCGTCGGCGAGCTCGACGCGGGCGTCGTCGTCGGTGGTCAGGCGGCGCGAGAAGCGCTGCCCCCGCTTCTGGATCTCCTGCATCTTCTTCTCGATGCGCTTGACGTCCTCGGGGGTGAACGGCTCCTTGACGTCGAAGTCGTAGTAGAAGCCGTCCTTGATGGGCGGGCCGATACCGAGCTTCGCGTCGGGGAACAGCTCCTGGACGGCCTGCGCCATCACGTGCGCGGTCGAGTGCCGCAGGATGCTGAGACCGTCCTCGGAGGAGATCTCGACGGGTTCGACGGTCTCGCCGTCGGCCACCGCATACGCGAGGTCCTTCAGCTCACCGCCCACACGGGCCGCGACGATGCTGCGCTCTCCGGCGAAGAGCTCGGCGGCCGTAGTGCCCGTCGTCACCACGCGCTCGTCCCGCTCGGAATCGCGTTGGATGACTACACGGACGTCTGACACCGGTCTCTCCTGCCTGAAGGTGGAACGCCACGCCATTACCTGTGACGCGCGCCTTGGCGATCGTACCGAGTCGTAGGGGTCGCTCGCGAAGCGGTTCTCCGGAGCCCGGCCGCGGCCGGCTACTCCTCCCCCGCGCACGCCTCCTCGAAGAAGTCCAGATTCTCCTGCAGCGACTTCATCAGACGGTCCCGCTCGGCCTCCTCCACCTGTACGGGTACGACGTCGGACGCGCCGGTGAGACGCCGGAAACCGCCTCGGCTCTCCAGCCGCCCGTGCACCCGGATCGGCAAGCCGACGAGGTGGGCGTGGCCCGCCGTCCGGTACGCGTCCTCATCGAGCGTCATCCGGACGTACGGGACCTCGGCGCCCGCGATGACATGCAGCCGCACCGTCCCCGCGCCGCCCGGTCCTGTCCTGCGCATCCGCACGACCGTGCCGGTGACGCGGACGGAGACGGCGGGCTCGGTGTGCTGGTAGCGGGCGCCGGCCGCGCGCAGCACGTCCAGGTCGCCGGGTGAGAACTCGACGGGCGCGTCCCCGTCCGTGCACTCCTCGGGCACCCCGGCGGCGGGCGCCCAGGCGACGCCGACCCGCGCGCCCTCGGTGCCGCGCACCAGCGCGACGAGCGCTTCGGTCAGCTCGTGGCTGACGCCCGCCTCGATCGCGCCGTCGAAGGCGTCCATGCCGCCGGTGGCCCGCCGGTAGTCGATGGCTTCGCGCACCGCGTAGAGCGCCTGGTGCAGCCGGACGGCGAGCGAGCGGCCCGCGCCGACCGGGACGAAGGCGGTGAGCCGGTGGCCGCCGGGTGCCGTCTGGACCAGCACGTTCTCCAGGGCCGCGGCGGCGGGCCGCCGGTGCCGGGCCCCGTAGTACCCGGCGCGTCCGCGCGCGGCGAGGGCCCCGGCGAGCAGCATCCGCCGCGCCGCGGAGCGGAGCTGCTCCTCCGCGGTCCAGGTGGCGGCGCCGGACGGTCCTTCGGGGACATCCCGCCACCAGCGGATCTCGTCGCTCGGCACGGCGAGCGCGACGAGCACTTCGCGGGCGGACGGTGTGCCGCTGCGCTCCAGCGCGATCAGTGCCTCGCCGAGCAGTTCCGCACTGTCCGGGAAGGACCGGCTCTCCGGCACGAGCAGGCTGGTCCCGGTGCCCGGGCCGGGCGGTGTCCAGCGCGCGTACTGTCCCGCGGCGCCGCCGCGCCGCCGCCAGCCGTGCCGGGCGAGCAGGGCGCCGAGGACGGCCGGGTCGATCTGCCCCGGCTCGGGTCCCGGGAGGTCGACGGGGTGGGCGCGGGCCGCGCCGAGGGACCGTACGGGCTCGTCGGTCGAGCGGTGCTGCATCTCGTAACTCCCTTCCGGGCCCGCCGAGTCGACCGGGTGCCTGCGACCGGTCAGGGCCGCCCGCCCGTCCCGACGCGGGTCATGATCTCGCACAGCGCGCGGTCGTCGAAGATCCGCGAGGTCGGGACGCGCACGGTGGTCCTGCGCCGGCCGGTGACCGGCTGGCCGGCGAGGTTGGTCCAGTAGCAGCAGTGCCGCAGGTCGAGCCGGTCGTGGCCGGCGCGCAGCCAGTCGTCCTGGGAGCGCGGCACGAGCATCACGACGAGGATCTTGTGCACCGACACCGGGGTCCGGGCGAGCTTCTCCAGGTGGGGGTTGTCGAGCGTGAAGGAGAAGGACGGTCCTGGCGGGTTCGGCGCGATCTGGTAGGTCGCTTTCAGCTGCACCTTGATGGTGACCTCGTCGTCGACCGTGTGCCCGGGGGCGCTGTGGCTGACGTGCCAGTCGATGCCGTTGTCGGGAAAGGGCTGCGAGAGCGAGCATCCGGCGGCCGCGGCCACTGCGTGCAGATAGCCCACCTGGAGCGTTTCCATGCAGGCGGTGGTGGCGAGTGTGCCGCGCGACGGTGCGGTCCGCTCGGGCAGCAGCCCGCCCTGTTCGGGCTGCGCGAGCGCCATGGTCCAACTGGCCTTTCGGAGTGGTGAATCCCCGCGGAGATCAAGCGTTTGATCAAAGCCGGGTCAATGGCACCCCGCTGAACTGCCATGACTCGTATCTGTGTTGTCACCGCTCCGCGTACGACGCAAACGGCCCGGGTATCACCGAATCGGGCAGGGCACGCGAAACCGACGGGATGTCATCTGCCTCTCATGAACAGGGAGTTGCATTGCCATGACGTGCTGGTACGAAGGCCCCCTTGCCGCCTTCGACACGGAGACGACCGGGGTGGACGTGGAGACCGACCGCATCGTGTCGGCGGCGATCGTGGTGCAGGACGCACCGGGAACGCGGCCGCGGGTGCGGCGCTGGCTGGTCAATCCGGGTGTGCCGGTGCCGGCCGGAGCGACGGAGATACACGGTCTGACCGACGTGCATCTGCAGCGCAACGGCCGCTGGCCGGCGCCCGCAATGGAGGAGATAGGCCGCGAGCTGGCCGAGCAGGCGGCGGCCGGACGGCCGCTGGTGATCATGAACGCCCCCTTCGATCTGACCATGCTGGACCGGGAGTTGAAGCGGCACCGCGCTTCGTCGCTGGGCCGTTATCTGGAGAGCTACCCGCTCTGCGTGCTGGATCCGCGGGTCCTCGACAAGCACCTGGACCGCTACCGCAAGGGCCGCCGCACGCTGACGGACCTGTGCGCGCACTACGAGGTGGAGCTGGCGGAGGCGCACGACGCGGCCGCGGACGCGCAGGCGGCACTCGACGTGGTCCGCGCGGTGGGCCGCCGCTTCGCGAGTCGCCTGGAACGCCTCTCCGCCGCCGAGCTCCACACCCTCCAGGCGGTCTGGCACGCGGCACAGGCCCGCGGCCTGCAGGCGTGGTTCGCGCGCAGCGGTACCCCTGAGGTGGTCGATCCGGCGTGGCCGCTGCGGCCGGAACTTCCGGCGGCGGCTTGACCGTTCCCCTGCTGGGGGCCCGACAAGCAGAAACGAAAAACCGGCCCGTCTCTCGACGGACCGGCCATTTCCGGGTGGGCGATACTGGGTTCGAACCAGTGACCTCTTCGGTGTGAACGAAGCGCTCTCCCACTGAGCTAATCGCCCGGGAACGGGTTGAACAATACAGGGCGCGGCGGCCTGTGTTCAAACCGGTCGCAGATGGGCGAGGAGACCCCGCCGCCCGCCGCGCATCATCCACGCGTGGTTGGCGAGGAACGCGGGCCTGCCCAGGAGGGCGAAGCGGCGCATCAGGGCGTTGCGTACCTCGACCTCCTGGTCGTAGACCGCGCGGGTGCCGCCGCCGCGTGCGGTCAGTGTCCATCGCGCCCACCCGTCGAGGTCCCCGCTCATGGCGATCTCCAGGACCCCGGCGGCCGGGTCGCGGCGTCGCTCCCGGGCCGTGACCGTGAGCTCGTAGGGCAGGAAGGACCGGAAGACGGCGACGCCGCTGATCTCGTCCAGCGACGTCACCGAGCGCACCTGCGGCCACCACCGCGGGTACTCGTCGGCCCGGTCCAGGACCGCGTACACGGCGGCCGGTGGCGCGGGCAGCTCCCATACGCTGCGGAAGCGGTAGCGGCTCAGGGCGTTGCGGTCCATGGCACGAGTCTGCCGCGGAACATCCCCTTCCCGGGTACGGCAGAGCGACTCCTTCGGGGCATCTTGCCGAGGTCGGGACAGTGGGTCACGGCATCTTGTCCCCCACCAGCGCCAGATTCTCGATGGCGGCGAGGCCGTACAGGGCGGTGTCGTTGGTGTAGACCCAGTTCGCCTCGGTGCCCGCGACGAGCGTGACCGGGCCGTCGACCTTCTCGGTCTTCCACGGCGAGGACTCGGTGTAGCCGTCGCTCTTGTAGAACTTCTCCCAGGCGCGCGCCGCGAGCTTGGCGTCGCCGGTGCGGACGGCTGCGTACGCGTCGAGCCGGGAGTGCCCCTGGAAGAGCAGCAGGGACCCGAAGTCGCTTCCGTACCGCGCTTTCTGCTCGGCCTTGGTGGCGTTGAAGTAGCGGCAGTAGTCGTAGTACGCCTTCTCGAACTCCGGCATGTCGACGAGGTCGATCAGCTCGGCGCAGAGTTCGTTGAGACCGAAGACGGCCGACAGGTGGGAGACACCGACCACCGCCTTGTCGTCGATGGCGAACCTGCCGGTGTCGAGGTCGTAGAGCCCGCTGCCCTGGACGAAACCGTTGGGCTGCGCGGCGATGGTCTCCATCGTCGACAGGACCCGGTCCCTGGCCTTCTCCCACGTGGGCCCGCGCCGCTCCCATTCGGTGAGCCAGGCGGAGACGAGGCCGCTCCAGTCGGTGCCGAAGCCGATGGACAGGGCGTTGCGGTCGGGCTTGTAGTCGGGGTCGGGGCGGACCTTGCGCTGCGGGTCGAGGACGAGGAACGTCTCGTCGGAGTCGACGTTGGCGTGCATGAGGTCGCCGACGCGTTCGTCGCCGGTGAGGAAGTAGTAGTAGCGGCGGTACGTGGTGTTGGCGATGCGCTGCTGCTTCGCGGAGTCGGCGTAGTGCTGGACGCCGTGGCGGGTGCCGAGCCCGGCCCATTTTCCGAGGTGGTAGACGTCGACCTCGCCGGTGTGCCGGGTCATGGCCTCGGCGAAGCGGAAGATGTCGGCGCGGCCGCTGCGCAGATACGCGAACCAGAGCCAGAGGTCGGGCGAGAGCTCGGAGTTGTCCCAGGCATAGCCGCCGATGTCGTAGCGCCACTGGTGGCGCACGGGGTCGTAGGAGTGCATCACGTCCCCGTAGTCCCAGAAGCCGTACCAGCGCCGCATCTCCACCTGGTCCTTGTAGTAGGTGAAGAGGAAGTCGAGGTGGTCCTCGATCTTGGCCTTGGCGGGGGTGGAGCGGTCCGGCTCGGAGTAGAGGCCGGGTCCGAAGACCTGCGCCTTGATGAGCTGCCTGGGCGGTGCGGTGAGCTGCGGCAGCACGCGTACGGCCTCGACCTGCTGGGCGAGGACCTCGGGTTTCGGAGTGGCGTCGTTGGCCCAGAACAGCAGCTCGCTGGTGCGCGCGATCCCGTACGGCGTGCCGAACTCGGGCTCGTAGTCCTCGTAGGTGATGTTGAGGCCTTCGAGCTGTTCCGCGTACGTGTCCTGGCCCATGCCGTCGTGGTAGAAGCGCAGGTCCATCGGCTGCGCTTCCGGCGACCAGAGCCAGAGCGTGACCTCGGCCTCGTCGGTCCCCGCGTGACGGATGTCGAGGCCGGCCGGGTGCTTCTCCCAGAAGTCGCGGATGCCGAAGGAGAAGCCGCCGCTCGGGCCGCCGAGGTAGCCGAAGCCGCTCGCCCGGCGGCCGCCGCCCGCGCCGATCCAGCCGTGCCCCTTCTTCGTGCGCTTGCGCAGGGTGAAGCCGTCGGCCGACAGCTGGGACAGGGTGTAGTCGCCCCACTCGGGGATGTACTGCAGCCGCGTCGTGACGCGCTGGTCCCAGGTCGCGGGGTCGGGCAGCTTCTCGCCCGCGAACTGCGCCGCCTGCACGGCCGCGCCGGGATCGCGGCGCAGCCCGGTGATGCCCTGGACGGCCTCCCGGATCATGCCGGTGGACTCGCCGCCGATGCGGATGTGCCGGTCGTACGCGGCGTCGCGCATCGGGACGGTGAAGCGGACGCCGAGCCCGCGGATGAAGTCACCGGAAGCCTTGCCGGGTTCCTGCGTCCCGTCGAAGGTGATCGTGTGCACCATGCGGAACGAGTCGGCGCCCGCGTAGAAGTAGAACCGGATCGAGAAGGGCAGCCAACTGCGCTTCCCCTTACGGTGTTTGCCGTCGATGCGGACGACGGCGCGGACGGGCCCGTCCTGTTCGACCTTGGTCTCCTCGATGACGCTCTCGAACCGCTCGTACTCCGCCGTGCCCTGGTCGCCGTCCTCGATCTCGCCCTGGCGCAGCAGCACGAGCCGGCCGTCCTTGGCGATCTCGGTGGAGCCGCGGGTGACGGTCTTGACGAGGGCCGATCCGCTCTTGCCCAGCTTGGCGACGATGACGCCGGTGTCGACGGTGACGGTGCCGCCGTTCGTGGCGACGGTGACCTTCTTCGCGGGCGCGGCGGCGTTCCCGGCCGTCAGCGTGAGCTTCCCGTCACCGGCGCCGGGGCCGACGGCGTGCGCGGTCCACTTCAGCGATCCGTCCGGCCACTGCGCCAACGGCCAGCTCTGTACGGGTACTTGGGCACCGTCCGCGGTGGTGAGCGCGAACTCCTGACTCTTCTCGTACGCGCCCTTCGGCCAGGGCACGCCGACGGTGGAGCCGGGGGCGGCGCCGAGTCCGCCGCCCTCCAGCCAGCCGAGCGTGACGGGCTCGGCCTCAGCGGTTTCGGCGCTCGGCGCGGCCTGCGCGGCCTTGCTGCCGAGGGCCCAGCTGAACTGGGCGGCGGCACCAGCGACCGCGGCGGCCTTGAGGAGGGACCTGCGGGGCAGACCGGGAGATACAGCGGACATCGTCGTTCCTTTCCGTGCATGCCAAAGGTGCTGTACGAGAAGGGGGTTGGAGTGAGGGGTGGTTTCAGCGGGTCCGGCCGCGCTCCTCCACGGCGACGGCCGCCGCGGCGAGGACGCCGAGCACGGGCACGGCGAGCGGTGCGAGGAATTCGGCGCACAGGATCACGACGGCGATTCCGCACACGAGCAGCAGCGATCCGGCGGGGGCGCGGACGGTGCGCCGGGCAGCGGCGCCGAGCAGCGGCCGCCAGCGCGCTCCGGGTTCCCAGACGGCGGCGGCCCGCAGCACGGTGACGGCGGCGCCGAGCAGCGCGAAGATGCCGACGGCTGCGGCGAGTCGGCCGCCGGGGAGTCCGGAGCGCGCGACGCGCAGATCGATCCAGACGGCCGCGCAGGCCCCGGTCCCGGCGAGTCCGACGAGCCAGCCGCGCCGGACCGCGAGCCGGAAGTCGGCGATGAACTCCCGTCGGCCGCCGATGCGTTGGCCCAGATGCCGGCGCAGATGCCGGGCTCCTGCCGCGAAGGCGGCCGGGGCGGTGACGACGGGCAGGGACGCGAGCGCGATCCACACGCCGGTCAGCAGGCACTCGGCGAAGATGCCGAACCCGACGCGGCGCCGGGACTCGACCATGGCCGATCCTGGGCGGCTCGTCACTTGAGCCCCGAAGTCGCCATGCCGTCGATCAGGTAGCGCTGGAACGCGGCGAAGAACGCGATGACGGGGATCAGCGCCACCAGTGACATGGCGATCTGACCGCCGTAGTTGGAGATGCCTTCCTGGTCCCGGAACATCATCAGGCCGAGTGAGACGGTGTACTTGTCGGGGCTGTTGAGGTAGATCAGCGGCCCCATGAAGTCGTTCCACGCATTGATGAAGGTGAAGATGGCGCTGGTGATGATCGCGGGCCGGCTCAGCGGCAGCACGATGGACCAGTAGGTCCGCAGGTGCCCGCAGCCGTCGAGCCTGGCGGCCTCGTCGAGCTCCTTGGGCAGACCGCGCATGAACTGCACCATCAGGAAGACGAAGAACGCCTCAGTGGCCAGGAACTTGCCGGCGACGAGCGGCACGAAGGTGTCGATGTAGCCGAGCTTGCGGAACAGCACGTACTGCGGGATGAGCAGCACGTGGTAGGGCAGCAGCAGTGTGCCGATCATCAGCGTGAACAGCAGGTTCCGTCCGGCGAAGCGGATCTTGGCGAAGGCGTAGGCGGTCAGCGAACTGGAGAGGACGACGCCGATCACGGCGAGGCCCGCATAGGTCAGCGAGTTGACGAAGAAGCTGCTGATGGAGATGCCGGAGATGCCGTCGGCGAGCCCGGAGAAGTTCGCGAGGACCGGGCTGCCGGGGAACAGGTCGAGGCTGCCGACGATGTCCTTGCTCGGCTTGAAGGACGCGCCGAGCACCCAGATCACGGGGTAGAGGATGACCCCGAGGACGACGAGCGCGCCCACGTGCCAGACGAGGGATCCGGTACGCCGCCGCTCGCTCGCGGGGGCCACAACGGGGCTGGTGGCGCTGGTCACTTGGCGGCCTCCGTGCTGTCAGCGCTGTTGGCGTAGTACACCCACTTCTTCTGCGACCAGAACAGGACGGCCGTGACGAGTGCCACCGCGATCACGAGCGTCCAGGCCATCGCGGAGGCGAAGCCCATCTGGGACTCCTTGAAACCCTTTTGGTAGAGGTAACAGGTGTAGACGAGGGTGGCGTCGGCCGGCCCGCACTGCGTGTTGGAGACCACGTAGGCCGACCCGAACACCTGGAACGCGTGGATCGACTCCAGCAGCACGTTGAAGAACAGCACCGGGGAAATCATCGGGAGGGTGATGTTCCAGAACCGGCGCAGTGGCCCCGCCCCGTCCATCTCTGCGGCCTCGTACAGCTCCTGCGGCACCTGCTTGAGCCCGGCAAGGAAAATGACCATGGGCGCGCCGAACTGCCAGATGCTCAGGGCGACCAGGGCGTAGATGACGTAGTCGGGATTGCCGATCCAGCCACCCACATCGAGCCCGAAGATCCGCTGCGTACGGTCCACGACGGCGTTGTCGGAGAAGAGCGCCCGCCACACGAAGCCGACGGAGACGCTGGCGCCGATGAGTGACGGGAGGTAGAACGCGGCCCGGTACAGGCCCTGTCCGCGCCGCTTCTGCGCGAGCAGCATCGCCACGCCGAGTGCGAGCAGCAGTTTCAGGGGCGTGGCCACCACGACGTACTTCAGGGTGACCTGCACGGACTTCTGCCAGCGTGGGTCCTGGAACATCGTCGTGAAGTTGTCCAGGCCGACCCACTGGGGCGGGGTGAACAGGTTGTAGCTGGTGAACGCGTAGTACAGCGAGGCGATCATCGGCCCCGCGGTGAGCAGGACGAACCCCGCGATCCACGGCGACATGAAGAGATAGCCGGCGAGGTTCTCGCGGCGCCGCCCGCGCCGCCCGGCGAGGGGCACGGCGGACCGCGTCCCTGCCGGGTGCGCGGGCGCTTCCTTGAGTAGCGTCATGGCCGTATGTCCCCTCAGCCCGCGAACGCGGCCTTCGCCTCGCCGAAGAACTGCTTGGCGGCAGCGGCCGGCTTGGTCTTGCCGTGGGCGACCTCGCCACCGATGCGCAGGAACGCCGCCTCGACGACATCGGTGCCGGACGGCTGAGGGGTCATCTTGCCGAGTACTCCGGCCTTGGAGACCTCGGCCTCGTAGGCGGCGACGGCCTTGTTGGTCTTGTCCGTCGGCTGGTACGCGTCGTACTGCTCGGTGGTCGCGAGGATGCCGCGGTCGTAGCCCATGATCTTGCCGACCTCCGGGTCGTGGACCATGAAGTCGATGAACTGGGCCACTTCCTTGGGGTGTTTGGTCCCGGTGAAAGCGCTGAGCATCAGGGAGGACAGGTACTGCCCTGTCTGCTTGCCGTCCGTGGTGGGGATCGACACGAGCCCGTAATCGGAGTCGCCCTCGCCCTCGTACCGGACGGAGAAGTTGTCCCAGGTGAACTCGGCCGCGGCGAGTCCCTTGGAGAGCCCGGACGCGGGCTTCGCCTGATCGATCTTGTTCGGGTCGGCGACGAGTCCGGCCTTGACCCGCGTATAGCCGTCCTTCCACCACTGCGTCAGATCCGCCTCGGTGAAGCCGAGTCCGGTCTCGGTGAAGAAGGCCTTGCCGTGCTGACGGAGGAACAGGTCGTACATGTACATCACGCCGAAGTAGCCGGTGTCACCCGCGACCTTCTGGGTGTCCTGAATCTTCTGCAGCGCTTTCCAGTACTCGTCCCAGGTCCACCCGAACTTCGGTTCTATGCCCGCCTTTTTGAAGACGTTGAGGTCGATGACGAGTGCCATGGTGTTGGCACCGACGGGTATTCCGACCTGCTTGCCGCCATCCACCTGACCGGACGTCAACACTCCGTTCCGGAAGTTCTCCAGACTCAGATTTCCCGCATCCGACTGGGACTTGAGATCCATCAGAACACCGCGCTTGTCGTACTTGCGCAGAAAGGCGACCGAATTCTGGAAAACGTCCGGCGGATTGCCGCCGGAGGCCTGCGTCTGGAACTTCTCCCAGAACGCCTCGTAGTCGGTGAATTCGGGCTTGATCTTGATCTTCGGATACTTCTTCTCGAAGAGCGCGATCGTCTTCTTGATCGCGACGGCCCGCGGCTCCCCGCCCCACCACGCGTACCGAAGGGTCACCGGACCGTCGCCCGAGCCGCTCCCGCCGCCACAGCCGGCCGCCGTCAGACCGAGCGCCGCGATCGACCCTCCCGTGACCTTCAGCAGGCCACGCCGGTCGAGATCCCAGTTCGTAGGCACAGTTCGCCCCTCCACCCTGCGCATTGAATCGTTTTAGGAAAGCGCTTGCCGGGCAAAGGTAGGGATGTGTCGGGAGCGCGTCAACGGTTCAGGCAAGAATTGCGTCGAAGCGCTTCGAATACGCAGCTCACAGCGCCGGCTGAACCGCTGCACGGATACGCGGGAACGACGAAGGCCCCGGAGACGTGATGTCTCCGGGGCCTTCGGTCCGGGTGGGCGATACTGGGTTCGAACCAGTGACCTCTTCGGTGTGAACGAAGCGCTCTCCCACTGAGCTAATCGCCCGGGCGCAGGAAGAACATTACCCCATGTCAGGGGGTTCCTGAGACCACCCCGCGCCCCTCGCTCACTGCTTGATCTTCCATGGCATCTCGAGCCCGAACTTCCATACGTAGACCGCGACCAGCACCGCGATGATCACCAGCCCGACCGTGGTCAGGATGATGTTCCGCCGTCGCACCCTGGGGTCGAGAGCCCGCTGCGTGGCCTCCGTGACCTTGCGCTTCGTCCAGCGCAGCACCAGCTGGGCCCAGACGAACTCGGTCGCCCAGATCGCCATACCGCCGAAGATCACCAGCCAGCCGGGGCCCGGCAGCGGCAGCATGACGATGCCCGCGCCCACGACCGCGAGCCCGACGACGAAGACGCCGACCTGCCAGCTCAGATGGAGCGCCCTGCGCTCCTGGATGAAACCCGGCGCCCGCGAGCCCAGCGGCTTCGCTCCGGACGCGTCCTCCTCGACACCGGCGGCCGGGTCGGCCGCCTCGTCACTCCCCGTATTCATGGCACCAAACCTACCGGACACATTCGCGTCACCGGAATGGCCGTTCCCGACCGGATAAGACTCGGCCGTACGAGCTACGTAAAGGCGCCCAAAACACTCAGAGGGGTTTACAACGGCACCGTAGGTGGCATGTCGATTTCGCCGACGTGCGAATCCCCGAGCGCACACTGAGCGAAAGGCCCTGGCGCTTATGAACACCACGGTCAGCTGCGAGCTGCACCTGCGCCTCGTTGTGTCGAGCGAGTCCTCACTGCCTGTACCCGCAGGACTGCGGTATGACACGGCCGATCCGTATGCCGTGCACGCCACCTTCCACACCGGAGCCGAGGAGACGGTCGAGTGGGTTTTCGCCCGCGATCTCCTCGCCGAAGGCCTTCACCGGCCGACCGGCACCGGAGACGTCCGAGTCTGGCCGTCCCGCAGCCATGGTCAGGGCGTCGTCTGCATCGCCCTGAGCTCCCCAGAGGGCGAGGCTCTGCTCGAGGCCCCGGCGCGGGCCCTCGAGTCCTTCCTGAAGCGGACCGATGCCGCCGTGCCACCCGGCACGGAGCATCGCCACTTCGATCTCGATCAGGAGCTCTCGCACATCCTCGCGGAAAGCTAGCCGCGTGGGCGGCCCGCGCCGGCAGCCAGCCGGCGTGAGCGGAGCGAGAGCGCCTTCGCGCCGTCGACTCGGGGAGACGGCGCGATCCAGCAAGTGCAGGACAACCGCATAGGGCAGACACACCGGCGCCGCCGCCGTGGGAGCTTCCACGGGGGTGGCGCCGTTGCGTGCGCGCGACTCCCCCCGCTGCGGAAGGGCGCTAGGGTCCTGCTGACGAATCTCCGTGGGACAAGGAGCGGCGAGGGTGTGTGCCGAGCGTCGCGACGCCGCGGAGATCCGTCAGCAGGGGCCCGGGCTCGGCCGACATCGGCGGGCATGGGCCCGACCCCCCAGGCCAGGGAGCGAATCGTGCTGATCACCCACGACACCCGGTGCTCGCTCGACGCCGTGGTCGATCTGGTGAACACCGCACCGGACGGCGATACCGGCTCCGTGGACTCCGACGGTCTCGCGACGCTGTCGGATCTCGCAGATTTCGTAGGAAAGCACGAGATCAGCGATGTCGGCCTGCTCGCGGAGCGTGACCTCGCCACGGTCCGTGCGATCCGGACCAAATTCGCACAAGTGTTCGCCGCATCGGATCCGCACAGCGCGGCGACGGTGATCAACGATCTGGTCGCGGCGGCCGGCACCACACCCCGGCTGACCGACCACGACGGCTACGACTGGCACGTGCACTACTTCGCGCCCGGCGCGTCCGTCGCGGACCACCTGGCCGCCGACTGCGGGATGGCCCTGGCGTTCTTCGTCGTCGCCGGGGAGCAGGAGCGGCTGCGGCGCTGCGAGGCGCCGGACTGCCGGTTCGCGTTCGTGGACCTGTCCCGCAACCGCTCCCGCCGCTACTGCGACAGCCGCACCTGCGGGAACCGGCTGCATGTGGCCGCCTATCGGGCGCGCCGCAAAGAGGCCGCGGGCTGAGGGCCCTCACAGCAGCAGCAGGTCGTGCAGTGCGGCCGTCAGGAGCAGACAGCCGATCACCCCGAGGAAGATCATCAGTGGTGGCTGGGAGAGCGCGAAGAGGCAGCCTCGCCGGGTGTCGGGGGGTGCGGGTGTGGGCGGCGGCGCGGGCTCTTCGTGCGGCGCCTGCCCCTGGTCGGCGTCCAGCTGGTCGGCCAGCTGCGGTGTGTCCAGCATCTCTTCGTGATGATGTCGCAGCTCGAGGGCGCCGGTTGCCAACACGCCCGATCGGGGCGGGAGTTAGCCGGATTCCGTGACCCTGCACCCGGGCACTTGCGCGATAAATCCGGTACTTGTCGTACGTGCGTCCAGTCCTACGAGCCCATCGCCGCAGGCGAGTTGGCTTTCGGGTGCCCGGAGGCCGTTCGAAGCGCGGCCCACCCAGGCGGGTCAACCCGGTTGACCTGAACGGCCCTTGCTCAGATGCCGTGCTTCTTCAGGATCGCCTCGATGTCGCTGAAATCCTCGCCCGCTCCGGACTTCGGCTCGGCCTTGGCGGCGGATGCGGGGCGCGTGCTCTGGCCGAGCGAGGGCGCCGACGCCGCAGGGGCCACCGCCTCGCGGCGCGCGGCCTTCGCCGCCGCCTTGCGTTCCTTGCGGGTGCCGCCGCCGCGCCGCTCGACCGCGCGGGTCCCCATGAACGTCAGCCAGGCCACCCCCAGCACCCCGAACCCGGCCCACGCGGTCGGGCTGAACGCGGTGTCGGCGATCCAGCCGACCGCGCCGGTCATCACCAGGCCCAACGGGACCAGGGAGTACGCGGCGGTACGGGCGGCCGCGAGGAACCGCTTGCGGTAGGCGGTGACCGCGGCGATGCCCAGGCCCGCCACTGACACGGCGGAGCAGACGGTCTCGGCAATCATCCGGTCCTCCAGGGCTCGGTCGCTTCGGTCACGGGCGGGGCGTTCCGTCCCCTTCCATCCTGCACCGTCGGGATGGCCCCGGGCCACGGCGGCGACGGACCTCAGGGACATCTCGGGGTCGCCTCTCCTCCGCAGGTCCAGGTTGGGGGGCGGCGACCTGGCCTGGGAGACTGACGCCATGAACGCCCCGAACCCGATTCTTGACGTGTGGTGCGAGCTGCAGTGCCCCGACTGCCGCTCGGCCCTGGATGACGTCCGCGCGCTGCGCGAGCGCTACGGCGACCGGCTGGAGCTGCGGCTGCGGCACTTCCCGCTGGAGAAGCACAAGCACTCCTTCGCCGGTGCGCAGGCCGCCGAGGAGGCGTTCGAGCAGGGCAAGGGATGGGCCTACGTGGAGGAGGTGCTGGGCCGCGTCGAGGAGTTCGACCGCGCGGGCGAGCCGTTCCTCGTCGAGGTCGCGGGTGAACTCGGCCTGGACGCCGATGAGGTCGACACCGCGCTGATCGACGGGCGGCACATCCTGATCGTCGACGCCGACCAGGCCGAGGGCAAGGCGATCGGTGTGACCGGCACGCCCACGTACGTCATCGGGGGCGAGCGCCTCGACGGCGGCAAGAGCCAGCAAGGGCTGCGCGAGCGCATCGAGGAGATCGCCGACCGGCTCCTCGCCGAGCAGCCGTAGCGGCGCCGGTCAGAGCAGTTGCTTGTACAGGTGGTGCTGGGTCGGCACGTAGTCGAGCGATGCGTACAGGCGCAGCGCGGGGGTGTTGCCCGCGAACACGTTGAGGCCGATGCGGGTGGCGCCCGCCGCGATCGAGTCGGCCTCGGCCAGCAGCATCAGGGAGCGACCGTGGCCCCGGCCCCGCTGGTCGGGCACGACCTCCACGTCGTACACGTACGCTCCGTCGGCGCGCTGGGCCAGCCATAGGGTGCCGACCGTCGCACCGCCGTGCTCCAGCACGCTGATCAGGACGTCCGGGGTCGCGACGCCCTCGGGCAGCAGGGCCGCGTGATCGCGTTCGGCCTTCTCCCTGGCCTCTTCCTCCGTGGCCCCGCGCTCGACCACGGTGCGCGCGTACCGCTCCTTGGCCGGCGCCAGCCACCGCCCGAACTCGGCTTCCGCCATGCGGCGCCCGGTGCTGCCCGCGGGAAGGGCCGGCGGCCGCTCGGGCAGCGTCTTCGACATGTTCCGATTGCGCTCCACATAGCCGAGCGCGCCCGCGAGCCGCAGCAACCCGCCCTGGTCCGCGGGCACCGACGCCTCGAGCCGACGGCAGTTCCAGGAGCGGGCCACCTCCTCGGCGGCGAGCGCGGCGACCGTGGCGCGGCCGCGCCCCCGGTCAGGCTCGTCGATCCGCAGATCGAGGACCCGGGCGACCCGCGGGCCGAACACGGGGTGCGTGGCGAGGTGGAGCGTGCCGACGGGGCGACTGTTCACGCACACCGCGTAGCGGCGCGAACTCGACCCGTCGGCCGTGCGCTGGAGCGGCTCGGTCGGCCGCAGAGTCGTGGTCATCACGGGAGTTCTACCCGCCCGTACGCCGCGGACGACAGCGGATTTACGGGTTCGGGCGGTCTGCTGCCCGCGCGTCCGCGGATCAAGGTGACCGACGGTCTGTGGGCTCGCGGTCCAGGTGGTCCACTGTCTGCGGAGGTTCGCGGGTCCAGGTGGTCCACCGTCTGCGGAGGTTCGCGGGTCCAGGTGGTCCACTGTCTGCGGAGGTTTGCGGGTCCAGGTGGTCCACCGTCTGCGGAGGTTTACGGGTCCAGGTGGTCCACCGTCTGTGGAGGTTTACGGGTCCAGGTGGTCCGCTGCCCGCTCGTCCCAGACGCGCATCGCCTTCGCCGTGACCGGTCCTGGCGCGCCCGGCAGGTCACGGTCGTCGACGCGGTGCACGGCCTGGATGTCGCGCAGCGTCGAGGTCAGGAACACCTCGTCGGCCTGGGCGAGCACCGACAGCGGCAGGTCCGTCTCCTTGGCGCCGGTCCATTCGACGGCGAGGGCGCGGGTGATGCCCGCCAGGCAGCCGGAGGCGACCGGCGGGGTGTGGATCTCCCCGTCCAGGACGACGAAGACATTCGAGCCGGTGCCCTCGCAGAGGCGGCCCAGCGTGTTCGCGAACAGGGCCTCGGACGCGCCGAGTTCACGGGCGCGGGCCAGCGCGACGACGTTCTCCGCGTACGACGTGGTCTTCAGGCCGGCGAGGGCGCCGCGCTCGTTCCTGGTCCACGGCACGGTGATCGCCGCGGTGGTGTCGGGGCGCCGGGTGACCTCGCCGAGGGCGACGACGAGCGTGGTGCCCGCGTCGCCGCGGTCGGAGCCGAGCGGGGAGACGCCGCCGGTGTACGTGATGCGCAGGCGGCCGAGCGTCATCGGATTGGCCTCGACGACGGCGGCGCAGGCGCGGCGCACCTCGTCCAGGTCCGGCTCGGGCAGGCCGAGGCCGCGCGCCGAGCGGGTCAGCCGGTCGAGGTGCCGGGTGAGCGCGAACGGCTTGCCGCCGACCGCCTTCACGGTCTCGAAGATGCCGTCGCCCACGGTGAGCCCGTGGTCGAAGACGGAGACGCGCGCCTCCTCCGTGTCCTGCAGCCGGCCGTCGAGCCAGATCTTCACGTCAGGTCCCTCTGCCTTCCCCGGGCCTTGCCCGGACTACGAACCGCTCGCTTGCCCGTCGTACCCCTCCGACGCTACCGCGAGCAGCCGCGCCGCCTTCAGCTCGGTCTCCCGCCACTCCCCCTCCGGGTCGGAGCCCCAGGTGATCCCGGCGCCTGTACCGAACCTCAGCACGGCCCCCGCGTCGCCCCGGTCGATCCAGAACGTGCGGATTCCGACGGCCAGTTCCCCGGTGCCGCGGTCCGCGTCGACCCAGCCGATGCCGCCGCAGTACGGGCCGCGCGGCGCGGTCTCCAGGGCGTCGATGATGCGCAGCGCGCTGGACTTGGGCGCGCCGGTCACGGAACCGGGCGGGAAGGTCGCGGCGAGCAGTTCGGCCCAGCCGGTGCCTTCGCGCAGTTCGCCGCGGACCTGCGACACCAGGTGCACGAGCCCGGGGTGCTTCTCGACGACGCACAGGTCGGGGACGGTCACGGTGCCGGGCGCGCAGACGCGGCCCAGGTCGTTGCGGACCAGGTCCACGATCATGACGTTCTCGGTGTGGTCCTTCTCCAGGAGGTCCGCCTCGGTCCGCCCGGTGCCCTTGATGGGCCCCGATTCGACGATCGGGCCCCGGCGGCGCAGGAACAGTTCCGGTGAGGCCGTCGCGATCTCCACGCCGTGGCCGGGGAGGCGGATCGCGCCCGCGTAGGGGGCCGGGTTCCCGCGGGCGAGGAGGGCGGTGAGCGCGTCGACGTCCGCGTCGGCGGAGATCGGCGCGGACAGGACCCGGCAGAGGTTGGCCTGATAGACCTCGCCCAGCGCGATGTGGGCGCGTATCCGTCGCACCCCTTCGGTGTATGCGGCGTGGTCGAGCGAGGACGTCCACCGGGCCGGCCCGGGGCCGTGCCACGCGCGGGGGCGCGGGGCGGGCACCGGCTCCGTGCGTACGTCCGCGAAGCGGGCGCAGACCAGGCGCCCCTCGAAGTCGGCGGCCACCGCCCAGAAGCCGGTGGCATCCAGGGCCGCGGGGTCGCTGGTCACGTCGCGCAGACCGGTCGCGAGGAGTTCGCCGAATCGGGCAAGGGGAGGGACGTCGATCACGACATCGAGTTTAGGCGGGTCGTGGGGAGGGTGACCTGGGGCGGGCGCGGGGCTGCTCCGCTCACCGTCCGCGCTCGCCCGTCACCCTGCGCAGCCTTCGCCGGACGTCAAGGGCGCGGCGCGACCGATTCGGGCGGGCAGGTGCTCGGCGGGCTCCGCCCGGGGCATGCCCGGCTCGCCCCCCGGCACGCTGCCCTCACCACAGCAAACGCGTTTTTGTGCTGGCCCAGGAATCCGCTAGAGTTCAACACGTCGCCGGGACGCGCAAGCCGATCGGAATGACACGCGAACGTAGCTCAGTTGGTAGAGCGCAACCTTGCCAAGGTTGAGGTCGCCGGTTCGAACCCGGTCGTTCGCTCGATGTGGGGGATCTTCCCGACCCCTACGCTCCTGGTGGAGTGGCCGAGAGGCGAGGCAACGGCCTGCAAAGCCGTCTACACGGGTTCAAATCCCGTCTCCACCTCCATGCGCGATTAGCTCAGCGGGAGAGCGCTTCCCTGACACGGAAGAGGTCACTGGTTCAATCCCAGTATCGCGCACTGGATCTTCGGACTCCGGTTCGTCGTCGATCCGTCCCGCGCGATTAGCTCAGCGGGAGAGCGCTTCCCTGACACGGAAGAGGTCACTGGTTCAATCCCAGTATCGCGCACGCAGCACCCCTCACGGAGCCTGGTAGAGTCTGGCCCGTCCCGCGCGATTAGCTCAGCGGGAGAGCGCTTCCCTGACACGGAAGAGGTCACTGGTTCAATCCCAGTATCGCGCACCAGCAAGAAGCCCCCGGTCCTCGGACCGGGGGCTTCTTCGTGCTCAGGCCGCCAAGGGCTCAGGACGAGAAGAGCATCCGGCCGAAGCCGCCCTTGTGGTGGCCGTGGTGACCGCCGTGATGTCCGCCGTGGTGCGGCGCTCCCCACGCCGGGGCCGGGGCGGACGGATACGCCTGTGGCGCGGGCGGGGCCTGCTGCTGCCACTGCGACTCGAGACGGGTCAGCGACTCCAGCTCGCCGTAGTCGAGGAATATCCCGCGGCAACCGCTGCACTGCTCGATCTGGACGCCATTGCGGTTGTACGTGTGCATCGGTGCGTGACACTTGGGACACTGCATGGACGGGTCAACTCCTCGCCGTTCGGCATTGCTTCGCCGGAACACTTCCCGGCTTCCGTCCTGTGCACCCTACTTGGCTGGATCCCGCCCCAACTGGGGCGGTACGCGCATCATTCGGTCACAGGCGTCGACCACCGCCACCTCCACCTCGTCCAGCGGGCGGCCGGCGTCGGCGGCCTTCGTCACGGCGAGGGCCGCCGTCTGCACGGTCAGGGCGCGGGCCGGGACGTCAAGGGCGGGCCACGGGTCGGCGGCGCCGAGTTCCGGTGCGCCGCCCGCCCGCCGGTACGCCGTGAGGAAGCGCGCCCAGTCGTCGGCGGGCAGCAGGCCGCACGCGAACCAGGCCGCCGGGCGGGCCAAGTCCCAGGCGGGGTCACCGATTCCGAGATCGTCCACGTCGATGAGGAGCCAGGGCCCCGACCCGGCCGGGTGGCGGACCAGCTGGCCGAGGTGGAGGTCGCCGTGGCAGAGCGCGCGGGCGTGCTCGTACGGCACCTCGGCGCGGGCCCATGGCGGGAGCGTGCTCCAGGCACTGCGGATGGGGCGGGCCGCGGGGTGGTCGGGGGCCGTGGCGCTCAGTCTGGCCAGGGCGCGGGCCGCTTTGACCGGCCCCCTCATCGGCGGGAGCGCCTGCGGGAGTTGGCGGAGGGGCGTGGCGTGCAGGCGGGCCAGCAGGGTGGCGGCCGCCTCCCAGGGTGCGTGTTCCGGGTGGTCCGGGTCGACGGGAGTGCCGTACGGCCAGAACGTGACAAGGCGGTCGTGCAAGGGTTCCGCCGCCTCGCGCAGGGGCGGCAGGAGGACGCCGGAGAGTGCGGGGTGGGCGGCCACCGCGAGGCGCAGCCGCAGTGCGGCGGGGTCCGTGTCGGGAGCGTGGGCCTTGGCGACCGCGTCGCCGTGCCGGACGACGGTGCCGTCGGGTCGGTCGGTGAGGGTCGCCGCTCCGCAGACGCAGGAGGCCGGGCCCTGGTGGAAGGTGCCGTGGGCCGTGGCCTGGAGCGCGGGCGCGAGGGGCGTGGTCACGGCTTTGAGCCTACGACGGGCATGCGCGGACCCGGTCAGGGGCCGCCGGCGGCTCCTTGCACCGAAGACCCGTCACCGGAAAGCAGCCGGGCAAAGCAATGCCGCGTGCAGCTCCCCAGCTGCACGCGGCATTTGTGCCGTCCGCCGCACCCCCGTCCCCACGGGGTTTCATAGTCGGATGTCCCCGCCCGGACCGCTCTTCCGGGCCTGGAGGCGCCGCTCAGCGCCCCAGCATCACGCCCACGGACGACGCTTGTGTGACCATCGCGTCCCAGCCGCCGAAAACGACGACGAGCAGGGCCGCGAGAGGGAGAACCATGGCCGTGGCCACCAGCGGGTGACGGCGGCCGCTCGCGGGGCTGTTGAAAGACACAGCCCTGCGGGCCCACGTGCTGCGGAACGCTGTCGTCCGCGGTGTCGTGTGCGCCATGGTCCTCTCCCGGTCGAGTTTCGGGTCCTGCCGGACTGGTCCTGCAGGATCTTGAGTTGTGTGCAGCGGCGGGTACCTGGCCTCGGGGGACGAGTGCTGCTGCACCCGCCGCTTGACCTCAAATCTATGGGCGGCGGCCACCGGGGACGTCATGCCCTCGTACCGATTGCCGGGCCTCCCGGAGGATGACCGCTCCCGCCCCACGTACTCCCCTGGGTGGAGAGCCGGCGCCCGATCTCCTACTCGGTCTCGGGGTCTTCCCCCACAGGGCGGCTCGTACGGGCCGCCTTCTCCGCCGCGTCCTCCCGCGGCACCGGCTGCTCGACCAGTGCGAGAACCCGCGTCGCCATGAAGCGCGCGGTGCGCACCACGGATCCGGAGCGGGTGACTTCGCTCACTTCCACGACCCCTCTGCGCACCGCGGTCTCCACTCTGCGGCCCGCGCGACTGGCCACCACCTCGTACGTGCGCGTCGTGTCCCCGGCATCCACGACTATCTCGACCCGATCACCCTTCATGGGCGCAATCCCCCTTCTGCGACGGGTGGTTGGCAGCCCGAGCAGCCGCAAGCCGCCCTGTTCCCGCGCTCCCTGACCACCCTTCAAGTTTCCCACCCGGCACTGACAATCCAATTCGGCGTGAGGGCGCGGCCTGAGCACACAGTCGGCCGCGTAAACGTAAGCTGTGGCTCGTCAGACGAGACCGGGCAGCAGCGGGGATGAACATGGCGATGATGCGCCTCAGGCGCGAGGACCCGCGCGTCGTCGGCTCGTTCAGGCTTCACAGACGGCTCGGGGCCGGCGGGATGGGCGTGGTCTACCTCGGTTCCGACCGGCGTGGGCAGCGGGTCGCGCTCAAGGTGATCAGGCCGGACCTGGCGGAGGACCAGGAGTTCCGCTCGCGCTTCGCGCGCGAGGTCTCCGCCGCGCGCCGGATCCGCGGCGGGTGCACCGCGCGGCTCGTCGCCGCCGATCTGGAGGCGGAGCGTCCGTGGTTCGCCACGCAGTACGTGCCCGGCCCCTCGCTGCACGACAAGGTCGCGGAGGAGGGTCCGCTGGCCGCATCCGACGTGGCGGCCGTCGGTGCCGCGCTGTCGGAGGGGCTCGTCGCCGTGCACGAGGCCGGGGTCGTCCACCGCGACCTCAAGCCGTCGAACATCCTGCTGTCGCCGAAGGGGCCGCGGATCATCGACTTCGGTATCGCGTGGGCCACCGGCGCCTCGACGCTGACCCATGTCGGCACCGCGGTGGGCTCCCCCGGGTTCCTCGCGCCGGAGCAGGTGCGCGGTGCGACCGTCACCCCGGCCACCGACGTGTTCTCCCTCGGGGCCACCCTCGCGTACACGGCCACGGGCGACTCGCCTTTCGGGCACGGCAGTTCCGAGGTCATGCTCTACCGCGTGGTGCACGAGGAGGCGCAGCTGCAGGGGGTGCCGGACGCGCTCGCGCCGCTGCTGCGCGCGTGTCTCGCCAAGGACCCGGAGGAGCGGCCCAGCACGCTCCAACTGTCGCTGCGGCTCAAGGAGATCGCGGCCCGCGAGGCCCAGGGCCTGGGAGAGGTGCGGGCGCCGGCGCCGCGCTCCGACATGGACCGGCCGACGGGGCGGCTCGCGGACAGTTACCTGGAGCAGCGCACCCAGCGGCGTACGCAGCCGGGCACGCCCGCGCCGCGGACCGACAACGGGCGGACCGACAACGGGCGGACCGGCAGCGGGCGGACGGGCGGCGGTTCAGGGCCGCGCTCCACGACGTCACGGGCCGGCAGCAGGCCCGCTCCGCGCAGTGGCGCCGGGCGCCCCGCTCCTCGTACGAACGGCACGGGTCCCGGCAAGAAGCTGCGGCCCGCCAATCCGCGGCTGCTGCGTCAGCGGCTGTTCGTGTTCGTGGTGGTCACGCTGTTCGTGGCGCTGGCCATCGCGGTGGCCCAGAGCCTGTGACCCGTCTCTCGGCGGGCCGGGTTCAGAGTTCGGGCCGGCCGGTGGCCACCGCGTAGAAGGCGACGGCGGCCGCCGCTCCCACGTTGAGCGAGTCGACTCCATGGGCCATCGGGATGCGGACCCATTCATCGGCCGCCATGAGGGCCTTGGTCGACAGGCCCTCGCCCTCGGCGCCGAGCATGAGCGCGACGCGGTCCATGCGGTGCGGGGCCACCTCGTCCAGGGACTTGGCCTTCTCGGCAGGGGTGAGCGCGAGCAGGTTGAAGCCTGCCTCGCGGACGGTCTGCAGGGATTTCGGCCAGGACTCCAGGCGGGCGTACGGGACGGAGAAGACGGCGCCCATGGAGACCTTCACCGAGCGGCGGTAGAGCGGGTCCGCGCAGTCGGGCGAGAGCAGGACGGCGTCCATGCCGAGGGCGGCGGCCGAGCGGAAGATCGCGCCGATGTTGGTGTGGTCGTTGACCGACTCCATGACCACGATGCGGCGGGCCGTCGTGAGGAGGTCATCGGCCGTGGGCAGCGGCTTGCGCTGCATGGAGGCGAGGGCGCCGCGGTGCACGTGGTAGCCCGTGACCTGTTCGGCGAGGTCGGGGGCGACGGCGTAGACCGGGGCCGGGACCTCGTCGATGACGTCGCGCATGACGTCGACCCACTTCGCGGAGAGCAGCATCGAGCGCATCTCGTAGCCCGCCAGCTTGGCGCGCCGGATCACCTTCTCGCCCTCGGCGATGAACAGACCCTCGGCCGGTTCCCGCTTTCGGCGCAGTTCGACGTCGGTCAGGCCCGTGTAGTCGCGCAGGCGCGGGTCGTCGGGGTCTTCGATGGTGATGAGACCTTGAGGTTCAGCCACGGGTCGATACTGCCTTGTCCTGGGAGTGGTGCCAACGGTTGAGCGCTGCTCTTGTTACCGCTGGTTACGTGTGGGGCTCTCGTGCACCACGGGGCCGATGACGATGACGGCCGGGGGCTTCACGCCCGCGGCGACCGCCTTCTCGCCGACCGTCGCGAGCGTCGCGTCGACCCGGCGCTGGGCGGCGGTGGTGCCCTCCTGGACCAGCGCGACGGCGGTGTCGGGGGCCTTGCCGTGCGCGATCAGGGCCTGGGCGATCTTCCCGATCTTGTCGACGCCCATGAGGATCACGAGGGTGCCGGTCAGCTTGGCGAGTGCGGCCCAGTCGACGAGGGAGCGCTCGTCGTCCGGCGCCACATGGCCGCTGACCACGGTGAACTCGTGGGCGACGCCGCGGTGGGTGACCGGGATACCGGCCGCGCCGGGGACCGAGATGGAGCTGGAGATGCCGGGGACGACGGTGACCGGGATGCCCTCGGCGGCCAGCGCCTGGGCCTCCTCCATGCCACGGCCGAAGACGAACGGGTCGCCGCCCTTGAGCCGGACCACGGCCTTGCCCTGCTTGGCGTGCTCGATCAGCGCGTTGTTGATCGCCTCTTGAGCCATGAAACGGCCGTACGGGATCTTCGCGGCGTCGATCACCTCGACATGCGGCGGGAGTTCGTCGAGCAGGTCGCGCGGGCCGAGGCGGTCGGCGATGACGACGTCGGCCTCGGCGAGCAGGCGACGGCCGCGCACGGTGATCAGGTCCGGGTCGCCGGGGCCGCCGCCGACCAGGGCGACGCCCGGGGTGCGGGTCCGCTCGGCGGTGACGGTGCCGTCGCGCAGGGCCTCCACGAGGGCGTCGCGGACGGCGGCGGTGCGGCGCGGATCGCGGTCGGCGGCCTCGGTGGACAGGACGGCGATCGTCACGCCCTCGGTGCGGCCGGTGGCCGGGGTCCAGGCGGTGGCCGCCTCGGCGTCGTCGGAGCGCACGCACCAGACGCGGGCCTCTTCCGCCTCTGCGGAGGCCTGCTCGTTCGCGGTGCGGTCGCCGGTGGCGATGAGCACGTACCAGGCACCTTCGAGGTCGCCCCGCTCGTAGCGGCGCCTGACCCAGGTGAGTTCGCCCGCGTCCGCCATGGCCTCCACGGAGGGGGTGGCCGAGGGGGAGATCAGGGTGAGGTCCGCGCCGGCCGCTATGAGAGCCGGCAGGCGGCGCTGGGCGACCTGGCCGCCGCCGATGACGACGGTCTTGCGGGAGGTGAGGCGGAGTCCTACCGGGTAGGCGGGGTGCTGTGCGGCGGGCATGGGGCGCTGCTCCTCGGGCGGGCGGTGAGGGGGCTACGGCTCCGGAGCTCCCGGCTATGTGCAGGTCAGACTACGTGGGGGCGCCTCCCGTCGGCGCCCCCACGTCCACATGCCGGAAACCGGCTACTTCTCGGTGACGCCTGCCGAGTCGAACGTGGCGACCTCGTGCATCGCGCGCGCCGCGCTCTGCACGATCGGCAGGGCGAGCAGGGCTCCGGTGCCCTCGCCGAGGCGCAGGTCCAGGTCGACGAGGGGGCGCAGGCCCAGCTTGTTGAGCGCGGCGACGTGACCGGGCTCGGCGCTGCGGTGGCCCGCGATGCAGGCGGCCAGCACCTCGGGGGCGATGGCGCGGGCGACCAGAGCGGCGGCGCCGGCGCTGACACCGTCGAGGATGACCGGCGTACGCAGCGAGGCGCCGCCCAGGAGCAGGCCGACCAGGGCCGCGTGCTCCAGGCCGCCGACCGCCGCGAGGACGCCGATCGGGTCGGCCGGGTCGGGCTGGTGCACGTCGAGGGCGCGGCGGACGACCTCCACCTTGCGGGCGTGCGTCTCGTCGTTGATGCCGGTGCCGCGGCCTGTGACGTCGGCGGGGTCGACCTCGGTGTAGACGGAGATCAGGGCAGCCGACGCCGTGGTGTTCGCGATGCCCATCTCGCCGGTGAGCAGTGCCTTGTTACCGGCCGCCACCAGGTCGCGGGCCGTCTCGATGCCGACCTCGATGGCTGCCTTGACCTCTTCGCGGGTCAGGGCGGGACCGGTCGTCATGTCGGCCGTGCCCGCGCGGATCTTGCGGGGCAACAGGCCGGGCGTGGCCGGGAGTTCACTCGCCACACCCACGTCGATGACGCAGACCTCGGCGCCGACCTGGTTCGCGAACGCGTTGCAGACCGCGCCGCCGCCCAGGAAGTTCGCGACCATCTGGCCGGTGACCTCCTGCGGCCAAGGGGTGACGCCCTGGGCGTGCACGCCGTGGTCACCGGCGAAGATCGCGACGGCGGCGGGCTCCGGGATCGGCGGCGGGCACATCCGGGACAGGCCGGACAGCTGCGCGGAGATGATCTCCAGCATGCCGAGCGCGCCCGCGGGCTTGGTCATCCGCTTCTGCCGCTCCCACGCCTCGCCGAGCGCCTTGGCGTCCAGCGGGCGGATGTTGGAGACGGTCTCGGCGAGCAGGTCGTGCGGGTCTTCGCCGGGCAGCGCGCGACGCCCGTAGGTCTCCTCGTGCACGACCCAGGACAGCGGGCGGCGCTTGGACCAGCCCGCCTGCATCAGCTCGGGCTCCTCGGGGAACTCGTCGACGTACCCCACACACAGGTATGCGACGACTTCGAGGTGGTCGGGCAGGCCCAGCGTGCGGACCATCTCGCGCTCGTCGAAGAAACTGACCCAGCCGACGCCGAGGCCCTCGGCGCGGGCGGCGAGCCACAGGTTCTCCACCGCGAGGGCGGAGGAGTACGGGGCCATCTGCGGCTGGGTGTGCCGGCCCAGGGTGTGGCGGCCGCCGCGGGTCGGGTCGGCGGTGACCACGATGTTCACCGGGGTGTCGAGGATGGCCTCGATCTTCAGTTCCTTGAACTGCTTCGCGCGGCCCTTCGGGAGGGACTTGGCGTACGCGTCCTTCTGGCGCATGGCCAGTTCGTGCATGGTGCGGCGGGTCTCCGCGGAGCGGATGACGACGAAGTCCCAGGGCTGCGAGTGGCCCACGGAGGGGGCCGTGTGGGCCGCTTCCAGCACGCGGAGCAGGACCTCGTGCGGGATGGGGTCGCTGCGGAAGCCGTTGCGGATGTCGCGGCGCTCGCGCATGACGCGCAGGACGGCCTCGCGCTCGGCGTCGTCGTACCCGGAGACGGCCGCGGCGCCCGGCTCGAGGTCCAGGGGCAGCGGTTCGGGCCCGGCGACGGGCTCGGCCACGGGCTGCTCGTCGGCGGCGGGTACGGGCCGGGTCCCGGGCACCGGGGCGACCTCGATCAGGTCGGGTTCCTCGGCGTCGAACGCCTCGACGGGCTCGGCGGCGAGCGGCGCGGCGGGGCCGCCGTCACGGGGTGCGGGCACGGCGGCCAGTCCCTGGGCCTCCGCCTCCGCCTCGGCCTCGACCGGCGGCCCGGCGGGCGTCTCGACGGACGGGACCTCGGCGACCGGGACTTCGACGGACGGGAACTCGACCGGCGGGATCTCGACGGGCGGGATCTCCTGCGCCGATCCCTCGACGGGCACGGCCTCTACGTCTACGTCTACATCTACATCTACATCTACTGCGTCTACGTCTACGGGCGAGGTCGCGACGGGCTCGTTGACCACGGGCGCGGCCTCGACGACCTGGGGCGGCAGAGGCTCCGCGACCGGCTCGACGTGCTGCTGCTCCGCCGGTTGCTCGGTCACCGGCTCCGCGACGGGTTCCGCGACGGGCGGCTGCTCGGCGACGGCGACCGGCTCCTGCTGAGCCTCGGGGAGTTCGGCGCTCTCGGGGAACCCGGGGGCCTCCGGCGCCGGCTCGGGCAGCGGCGGGACGACCATGGCCTGCGGCGGCGTCGGCGCCAGATGCGGCGTCGTGGGCACGCTGCCCTCGACGGGCACGAACTGGCCGAGGGGCGGCTCCGGCGCGGGCTCCTGCGGGAAGTCGTACGGCAGCGGCTCGTGCGCGGCGGCGTACTGACCCGACTGCTCGCCCTGGCCCGCGTACGCCGCGGCCGGCGTCGGCTCGGCGGCGGGGGCGAACCCCGGGGCGGCGGAGGGCTGCGCGTGCGGGAAGTGCGGGGCCGGGTCGGCGTAGAAGGCCGCCGAGGGGTCCGGCACGGGTGCTTCAGCGGGTGCTTCCGCGGGCGCTGACGGCATCGCCGACGCGGGCTGCGGCTGCGCGGCCTCCGGGGACTGCCACGGGGCGGCGCCCTGCGGCGGGATGTCGAGGTACTCCGGGCCGGTGGTGGGCGGGCCCGCCTGGCGCATCGGCATCTGGTGGGGCGGGGTCTGCTGCGCGGGGCCACGGTCGGCGAGCGAGCGCACCGGGCTGCCGCCGGTCTCCGGCGTGGGCGGGCCCATGTGCAGCGGGCGGCGTCCGGCGCTCTGGCCGGTTCCCGCCTGAGCCGGGGTCTGCATCGGGCCAAGGTCGTGGTGCCCGCTGTCGCGGCCCGCCATCTCGTGCGGGCCGGGCTCGTGCACGGCCTGCACCTGCGGATACTCCTGCGGGTACTGCTGCTGCGCGGGCATCGCGGCCGGGGGCTCGCCCCAGGCCCCCTGGGAGCCCGGCATGAGGAGCATCTCGTCGTCCTCGACGGTGGCGTCGGCGGGATCGAGGTAGGTGTATGCACCCGGAGCGCCCGGCTGTCCCACCGCACCTGCGTTCTCCGGCAGCCCTTCGCCCGGAACTTGACCGGTGTCGGTCATGCCTACCCCTCGCCCATCGATGAGAACTTCTCGGCCGCTCCCGGCCGATCGCCGGAGATGCGAGCCCCTTCCGAGCCGCAGACCGGAGCGGCACGGCGTCCGCCCGCAGAAATAACGAGCACGCGCGCCGCGCGGCACGAACCGTCCCGGACAACAGGCATTGTCCCGGCCGGATCGCGGCCACGGCACCTGGATCGGCCACGGCCTGCTGTGGACTGCGCCACGTTGCGCTTCCCCCGGTCACCGCTGTACCACACGCACTCCAAAAGTGGTGCGTTTCCCGGACATTGGCCGACGAACCGACGCATGTCCCGGTGCGGTACAACGATCGGCCAGCCTACCGCGCGCGTTGGGCCGTCAGGGTCACGGGTGGCGGTCCTGCAGACGTCCGGAGAGCAGGAACCCCACGGTCCGCTCCTTCTCCGTCCAGACACGAGTGTCCAGCTCGACGGATTGCAGGAGGGCGCACTCGACGTCGTATCCGTGCTCCGTCAGGTCTCTTCCGACGAGTTCGGCGGCGTCGCGTGTCGCGGCGTGCGTGACGATGCGCGCGGGCCGCCGGTCGGCGACGGCCGAGACGACCGCCGCTCCCCCGCCCCCCACCCGTACGACATCGGGCTCGGGCAGATCCTCCAGGACGTGCGGAGCGGTGCCGTGCACGATCTGGGTCTGGACGCCGAAGCGGCGGGCCGTGGCGAGCGTGCGGGCGCAGGCGTCGGGGTCGCGGTCGACGGCGATGACGGCGGCGCCGAAGCGGCCGGCCTCCGCCGTGAACGCGCCGCTGCCGCAGCCGATGTCCCACACGAGGTCGCCGGGCCGCGGCCCCAGGCGGGCGAGTTGGGCCGCGCGCAATTGCTCGCTCTCGCCCTCCGCGAAGGGGCCCTCGTACTCGGCGGCGGGCAGCGCCCAGCCGCGGGGCACGCCGTCGGGGTCGCCGCCGGCCAGCCACCCGCCGTTCTCCGGCGCTGCGACGGTGACCGGTCCGCCGATGACGATGACGAC
Source organism: Streptomyces sp. NPDC102467 (assembly GCF_044765445.1). Lineage (NCBI taxonomy): Bacteria > Bacillati > Actinomycetota > Actinomycetes > Kitasatosporales > Streptomycetaceae > Streptomyces > Streptomyces sp. NPDC102467. The sequence continues at coordinate 171,122 of NZ_JBIWKA010000004.1, forward strand.
GTTCGGATCGCGCCAGGCGTGGTCGGCGGCCCTGTCGGAGGTGACGACGGTGACCTGCTCGCGGTCGGTGCCGAGTTCCTCGCAGATGACGAAGGTGCGGTGGACGCCTTCGAGGAGGAGCCCGAGTTCGGCGGGGCCCGCGCCGGGTGAGGTGAGGACGGCGACTTTGGTGTGGGCGCGGCACACATTCACCGCGCGTCGCAGGGTGCGGCTGTGGGCGACGACCACCTGGGCGTCGTCCCAGGGCATGCCGGCGCGGGCGAAGGCCTGGGCGACCGAGGAGACGGCGGGCACGACCTCGACCTCGAGGCCGTACTGCGGGGCGCGCAGGGTGCGCACGACGCCGAAGAAGCCGGGGTCGCCGTCGGCGAGGACCACGGCGGTGCCACGGTGTCCCGCGATGCGGCGGGCGGCGAGCGCCACGCTGCCCAGCCGGATCCGCTCGGCGCGCTCGGGCACCTCGGGCAGCGCCAGGTGGTGGGCGGCGCCGGCCACGAGGGTGGCGGCGGCGAGTGCGGAGCGGGCCGCCGCGGTCGGCGGAGAGCCGTCCCAGCCGATCACCGTGACCCGGTCGGCCATCCTCGTCAGCTCCAGGGTGTGCTCGGGCGCGTACGCGGGTCGCATGCGTACGCGGATCAGGGGAAACCGCCGGGCGACAGGAGGCCGGGCGGGGCACCGAGAGCGTACCTGCTGGGTCCGGCGGCTGCCCTGGGCCCTTCTCCTGCGGAGATCCGTCAGAAGGGCCCGAGGTGTCAGTTCCAGTCCGAGAAGGCCGTGAAACCTCCGGCCTCGGCGAGCTGCTCGGTGACGCCCTCGATGTCCTCGGGCAGCAGGCTCCACACGATGAAGTCGGTGCGGACCTCGGCCCAGGTGCCGTCCTCGGTGCGGGTACGCGCTATGCAGGCGTTGCGCAGGACGCCCTCGCTGATGCAGCCGATCTTCTGGGCGACCTGTTGGGATGCGGTGTTGTCGGCGGCGGTGCGCAGCTCGATGCGCTCGATCCCCTGGTCGCGGAAGAGCCACTGGGCCATGGCGAGCGCGGCCTCGGACGCGTAGCCCTCGCCGCGGGCCCAAGGGGCGACGATGTAGGACAACTCGGTCGCTCGTACGTGCCAGTTGGTCTTCGTCAGCTGGATGACGCCGACCAGACGCTGGGTGAGGAACTCCGTGACGGCGAGGTCGAGTCCGGTTCCGGCGGCGCGCTCCTTGGGCGCGTAGTCGGTGATCCAGTCACGCGCGCCGTCCTCGTCGAAGGGCTGCGGCACGGACGTCCACGCGGCGATCAGCTCGTCGTTCATCATCTCGGCCAGAGCCGGGACATCGTCCTCGTCGAGCGGGCGCAGCACCAAGCGCTCCGTGCTGATGGAGATCTCGGGGAAGGTGTTCGTCATGCGGCACTCCGTAACCCTCGTGGCCGCTTCAAAGCATCGTGTCGGCCGGGTGAAGTGCCCAGCATGCAGCATGCAGGCACGTAACTGCACATGGGGGCCGCGCCTGTTGCCAGGAGCGGCCCCCGTGCGAGGGGTGTCGGTCAGGCGCCGGTGACCGGGAGCACGGAGCCCTTGTACTTGTCCTCGATGAACTTCTTCACCTCGGGCGACGTCAGCAGTTTCGCCAGCTTCTTGACGCGCGGATCGTCCTCGTTGCCCTTTTTGACGGCGAGGACGTTGTTGTACGGGTTGTCCTTCGCGCTCTCCAGAAGGATGGCGTCCTTCTTGGGGCTCAGGCCCGCGTCGAGTGCGAAGTTGTTGTTGACGGCGGCCACGTCGACGTCGTCCAACGAGCGGGGCAGCTGCGCCGCTTCGAGCTCCTTGAAGGTGAGGTGCTTCGGGTTCTTCACGACATCCTTGGGAGTCGCGTTCACACCGGCGCCCTTCTTGAGCTCGATCACGCCCTGGGAGGCGAGGAGTTCGAGCGCCCTCGCCTCGTTGGTCGCGTCGTTGGGCAGCGCGACGGTCGCCCCTTCGCGCAGTGCGGTGACGTCGTCGGTCTTCTTGGAGTAGAAGCCGAGCGGCGGCAGATAGACCTGCGTGACAGCGGTCAGCGTCGTGCCCTTGGACCGGTTGAAGTCCTTCAGGTACGGCGTGTGCTGGTACAGGTTGGCGTCGAGTTCGCCCTGCTGGAGCGCGGTGTTCGGCAGGACGTAGTCCGTGAACTCCTTGATCCGCAGGTCGAGTCCGGCCTTCTTCGCCAGGTTCTGCTGTACGTACGTGAGGACTTCGCCGGCCGGGGTCGGGGTGGCGCCGACGACGAGCGTGCCGTTCGCGCCGTCGGCCTTGTCGGAGCCGCAGGCCGTGAGGCCGAGAGCGAGTGCCCCGGCGATCACGGCGGCGGGAATCGTGTACGTACGCATCAGAAGGAGGGGAGCACCGAACCCTTGTACTTGTCCTCGATGAACTTCTTCACCTCGGGCGACGTCAGGAGCTTGGCGAGCTTCTTCACGCGCGGGTCGTCCTCGTTGCCCTCCTTCACGGCGAGCACGTTGTTGTACGCGTTGTTCTTGGTGGATTCCAGGGCGAGGGCGTCCTTGGCGGGCTTGAGACCGGCCCCGATGGCGTAGTTGCCGTTGATGACCGCGGCGTCGACGTCCTTGAGGGAGCGCGGCGTCTGGGCCGCCTCGACCTCCTTGAACTCCAGGTCCTTCGGGTTCTTCGCGATGTCCTGCGGCGTCGCGGTGGCCTCGGAGCCGCTCTTGAGGGTGATGAGCCCGTTGGCGGCGAGGAAGCGCAGGGCGCGGCTCTCGTTGTCGGCGTCGTTCGGAAGGGCGATGGTGCCGCCCTTCTTGAGGCCGTCGAGCTTCGTGGCCTTCTTGGAGTAGAGGCCGAGCGGCTCCAGGTGGACGGTGGCGACCGACGTGAGGTGGGTGCCCTGCTTCTTGTTGAAGTCCTTCAGGTACGGCGTGGTCTGGAAGTAGTTGGCGTCCACGGACCCGTCCTCGGTCGCCGTGTTCGGCGTGACGTAGTCGGTGAACTCCTTGACCTCGAGGTTGAGGCCCGCCTTCTTCGCCAGGTTCTTCTTGATGTACTCGAGGATCTCGGCGTGCGGGACGGGGGTCGCCGCGACGACCAGCTTGTCGTGGGGACCGGCCTTGGTGTCGCCCTTGTCGGAGCCGCAGGCGGTCAGGCCCAGGGTGAGGGCGCCGGTGGCGAGGACAGCTGCGGTGATCTTGGTGGTGTTACGCACGAAAAGTGCCTTTCTCCATGGGTGGTGCGACCCGCCGGGGTGAGGCGGGCGGACAGGAAATCTGCGGGTCAGCGGGTTTTGGCGGGAGCGGTCTTCGCGCCGGCCGGGCCGCCGGGCAGGAAGCCGCCGAGCACGCGGAAGCGGAGCGGTTCGCCGCCCTTGCCCGCGCGGCGGTGCAGGACGCGGGCGCCGCTGTCGCCCGCGAACTGGATGAGGGCGATGACGACGGCGAGTACCGCCACGATGATCCACATCATCTCGGTCTCGAACCGCTGGTAGCCGTAGCGGATCGCGAGGTCGCCGAGGCCGCCGGCGCCGACCGTGCCGGCCATGGCGGAGTAGCCGATGATGGCGACGATCGTCGTGGTGGTCGCCGAGATGAGCGACGGCAGCGACTCGGGTACGAGGGCCTTGCGGACGACGGTCCAGGTGTTGCCGCCCATCGACTGCACGGCCTCGACGAGCCCGCCGTCGACCTCGCGTACGGACGTCTCGACGAGCCGCGCGAAGAACGGGATGGCGCCGACGGCGAGCGGCACGATGGCGGCCTCGCGGCCGATGGTGGTGCCGACGATCCAGCGCGTGAAGGTCATGAGGGCGACCATCAGGATGATGAAGGGCATCGAGCGGACGATGTTCACGATCTGCCCGATGACCTTGTTCGCCACGACGTTCTGCAGCAGGCCGCCGCGGTCGGTGAGGACGAGCAGGATGCCGAGCGGCAGGCCCACGACGACGGCGATCAACGTGGACCAGCCGACCATGTAGAAGGTGTCCCAACATGCCTGGGACAGCAGGGGCTGAATCTCCGACCAGGTCACTTGGTGACACCTTCCTTCAGCAGTACGGACGCGCGGTCCTCGTGAGCCGTGCTTGTGACCAGCTCGACCTGGAGGCCCTGCTCCCGCAGGAATCCGATCGGGACGACGTTCTCCTCGTAGCGGCCGGGCAGTTCGATGCGCATGCGGCCGACCTGCTTGCCCGCGACGGTGTCCATCGCGGCGCCGAGGATCGAGATGTCGATGTTGTACGTGCGTGCCAGCTGCGAGATGACCGGCTGGGTCGTCGACTCCCCGTGGAAGGTGACGTCGATGACGGTGCGGTCGTCGCCGGAGGCGTCGCCGCTGACCGGGAAGAGCGCGGCGGCGAGCTCCGAGCCGGGCGTCGCGAGGAGTTCGCCGACGGTGCCGGACTCGACGATCTGCCCCTGCTGCATGAGCGCGGCGGAGTCGCAGACGGTCTTGACGACGTCCATCTCGTGGGTGATGAGCAGGACGGTCAGACCGAGCTGCCGGTTGAGGTCGCGCAGCAGGTGGAGGATGGAGCGGGTGGTCTCCGGGTCGAGGGCGCTGGTCGCCTCGTCGGAGAGCAGCACCTTCGGGTCGCCGGCGAGGGCGCGGGCGATGCCGACGCGCTGCTTCTGGCCGCCGGAGAGCTGGGCGGGGTAGGACTTCGCCTTGTCGGCGAGGCCGACGAGGTCGAGCAGTTCCAGCGCCTTGGTGGAACGTTCCTTCCCTGACTTGCCGAGGATTTCGAGCGGTAGCTCGATGTTGTCCTGGACGGTGCGCGAGGAGAGCAGGTTGAAGTGCTGGAAGACCATGCCGATTCGGCTGCGCGCCTCACGGAGTTCCCGGCCGGCGCGCGGTCCGCGTCCGGCGAGGTCGGTGAGGTCCCGGCCCGCGACGGTCACGGTGCCCGAGGTGGGACGTTCCAGGAGGTTGACGCAGCGGATCAGCGAGGACTTGCCGGCGCCGGACTGGCCGATGACGCCGTACACCTCACCTTCGCGCACGTGCAGATCGACGCCGTCGAGGGCGGTGATCTCGCGGCCGCGCGAGCGGTAGACCTTGGTGAGGCCCTGAGTGGTGATCACGTGGGTTTCCGTCACTGTCGAGTGCGCGGCACGGGTGGCGCCGGGCACGGGGCATACATTGCGGAACTTGAGGAAGTTTCCGGGCGCGGCAGGTTCTCGCTCCGGACAGGGAGCGGTACTGGCATCAGTACGGAGAATCCGTGCGCGGGGCAGGCCCGGTCACGTAGGTGAACTGCTTCTCCCTGCGGAGTCACTCCCTACGGACAGGGCACGCGGGTACTCGCTTCGGGGCGCGAGAACAGGCGGGGGCCCTCAGAAGGCGCACATTCGACACATACAACGAGCACCGGGCGTCATCGTCGCCTCGGTCGCAAGGGTGCGGCTGCTCGTCGTGGTCATGCGGGCAAGTAAAGCAGACGTGAGGACGCGACCCGCCCGCGCTGTCCGAATAGCGGACAGTGCTGGACGGGTGCGTACGGGCGCTCAGGCGGCGGCGGTGATCGCGGTGATCTCTACGCCCGCCTCGGTGACCAGTGCCGCCACGGCCGACAGGTCCTTCACCACGACGTCCGCGGAGAGCTCGTGCGCCTCGTGCGTTGTGGCCAACGCCACGGTGGCCATGCCGCCCGCGCGGCCCGCCGTGAGACCGGCAGGGGCGTCCTCGAAAACGACGCAGCGCGCCGGGTCCATGCCCAGCTTCTCGGCGGCGAGCAGGAACGGCTCCGGGTCGGGCTTGCCGCGCGTGATGTCGTCGGCGGCGATGAGCAGCGGCGGGTCGATGCCGACGGCCGCGAGCCGGGCCTCGGCGAGGCGGCGGGTGGCGGAGGTGACGACGGCCCAGCGGCCGTCGGGGAGCGAGGCGAGCAGTTCCTTGGTGCCGGGCAGGACGTGGGTGCCACCGTTCGGCACGTCCTCGACCTCCAGCTGCTCGATGCGGGCCACGGCCCCTGCGACCTTCTCGGCGGGCAGCAGGTCGGCGGCGATCTCGGCGGCGGGGCGGCCGTGCAGCTCGACGGCGGCGAACTCCTCCGCGGTGATCCCGTACTCCTGCGCCCAACGGGTCCAGCAGCGGTACACCGACTCCATGGACGAGAGCAGGGTTCCGTCGTTGTCGAACAGCAGGGCGTCAGCGGTGATCTTCATGTCTCCCAAGGCTACGGGGCACCCCGGGGGCGCGCGCATCAGGTCTTTTGGCCCGTAATAGGGTCTGCCCATGCTTGCTGCCCTGACCCTGGTGACGGGTCTCGCCGCGCTCGCGCTCGCCGCGTGGTGCGGTTTCGCCGCCTACCGCGACCAGCCGACCAAGGACTGGCACTTCATCGGCATGGCCGTGGTCTCGGTTCTCGCGCTGGCGCAGCTGGTGATCGGGATCGTGCAGCTGGCGCGGGGCGAGAAGCCGGAGCAGGGCACGACGATCTTCGTCGCGTATCTGATCGGGGCGTTCGCCTGCGTTCCGGCGGCGGGGTTCATGTCGCTGACCGAGCGCACGCGCTGGGGTTCGGTCACGGTCGCCGCGGGCGGCGTGGTGCTCGCCGTTCTCGAAGTACGGCTCTATGACATCTGGGGAGGATGAGGTGGCTGTGACTTCAGAAGACACCGAGAACGTCGAGAACACCGAGAACACCGAGGACACCGGGAAGACCGTGAGTTCCGCGAACGCGTCCCGGCGGCTGACGAGTGGTCCCGGCACGCTGCTCGTGTGGCTGTACGGCGTGATGGTCGTGGGCGCCGTGTCGCGCTCGGTCTTCCAGATCGCGACGGACTTCGGCAGGGCTCCGCTCGCGTACACGCTCTCCGCCGTCGCGGGCGTCGTCTACGGCTTCATCACGTATTCGCTCGTGCGGGGCGGCGAAACGGCCCGCAGGGCGGCGGTGGTGTGCTGCGCCGCCGAACTCGTGGGCGTGCTGGCGGTGGGGACCTGGACGCTGGTGGAGCCCTCGGCGTTCGCGGACTCCACCGTCTGGTCCGACTACGGGATGGAGTACCTGTTCATTCCGGTACTCCTGCCCGTCTCCGCACTGTTCTGGCTGCGCCGGGCGCGGGCCGCCGCTACACGCTAGTCGCCAGCGCGCCGGCCTCGGCATCCTTCGCCAGCGTCACCACGGTCAGCCGGTCGTCGACCCGCTTCGTCGCCACCGGCGTGTAGCCGTGCTTGCGGTACAGCCGCAGATTGTGTTCGCTGCGGTGGCCCGAGAAGAGTTCGAAGCGCTTGGCCGTGCCCGCGGTGCCCAGCGCGGATTCGACGGCGCACAGCAGGCGGCCGCCCAGACCGTGCCGCTGCATGCGCGGGTGCACGATGAGTTTGTCGATCCGGGCGGTGCCGTCCGCGCCGAGCGTGCCGCGCACCGACGCCACCACTTCGTCGCCGAGGCGGGCCACCAGGACGGTGCCGCCCGTCAGTTCTGCCCTCACCGAGTCGAGGGACTGGGTGAGCGGCTCGATCGAGTAGTCCCCGTAGAGCTGAGCCTCGCTCTGATAGCAGAGGTACTGCAGTTTGAGAATCTGCTCGGTGTCCGCTTCGGTCGCCGCAGAGATGGTCACGCTCATGCCCATGTGTGCATGCCTCCCGCTCACCTGTCCGCCGGTTGTCCTTCACCCTTTTCCCCTACCGGCCGCGGGCGCAACCTCGGATACGAGGATTCTGCGCAGGCATCCCAGACATCTGGAACGTTCCGGCCCAAGGCTGCCTTGTGAGATACCCAACTCGCCCGCGATCTCGCGGTAAGTGAGGTCTTCCGGGGACAGCAGCGCACCGATGAGACGGGGGCAGCGGCCGGGGAGCCGGCGCACGGCGGCATGCAGGGCGCCCGCCCGTTCCCGGTTCAGCGCCTGGTGTTCGGGGTCCGACCCGTCCGGTTCGGCGGCGGGTTCGGTGACATACGACGTCTCGCGCAGCTCCGTGCCGCGCTGGCGGCTCGCCTCCGCGCGGACCGTCGCCGTGAGCCAGGCCGCCGGGTCCCGGGGCGGGCCCTGGGCGTCGAGGTGCTCCAACAGGCGGACCCAGACGGCCTGTTCGAGGTCGCGGGGCTCGGCGGAGCCGGGGAGTTCGGCGCGCACCTCGGCCGCCAGCAGGGGCCGCAGGGTCTCGATCACCGTGTCGTACGTCATGCCCGGCGGGACGCGGCCGTTCCGGCACCCGGTTGCCGGAACGGCCGCGGCTCACTCCAACCGGCTTCTGCGGGTCAGCCGTTGACGAAGTCCTCGCGGGCGAGGAGGGCGGTGTCACAGTTGTCCGAGAAGAGACCGTCGATGCCCGTGGCGAAGTACGCCTTGAAGGCACCGAACGCGTCACCGTAGGCGTTCGGGTCCGTGCCCTTCTTGAAGTCGGCGGGCAGGAAGGTGTTCTCGTTGCGCATCGTGTACGGGTGCAGGATCAGCCCGGCCGCGTGCGCGTCCTTGACGAGGGTGGTCGGCTGCAGGAGCTTGCCGGCCGCGTCCTTCGGGATGACGAGGTCCAAGGTCGGGCCGATGCCCTGCGCGTACGTCGCGATCTCCCGGAGCCCCTTGGGCGTGATCAGGTCGGCGACGGTGCGCGGGTCGCCGATGTCGACGAAGTCCGCCGGGCGCGAGTTCGCCGTGGAGAGCAGGACGACCAGCGGGTTGCCGACCAGCTTGTTCAGCCGCTGGATGCTCGTCGGCTCGAAGGACTGCAGGAAGGCGGGCGAGTTCTTCTTGTCGAGCTTGTACGCGCGCAGCAGCTTGGCGAGCCGCTCCTCCAGGCCCAGGCCGAGCCCCCGGAAGTAGGTGGGGTGCTTGGTCTCGACGTGGATCCACACCTCGCGGCCGCGCTTCCTGCTCTGCGCCGCGCGCCACTTGAGGACCTCTTCGAAGGTGGGGATCTCCCAGCGGCCGTCGTAGAGGGTGTTGTGCTGGCGGGTGCCCGGGATGCGCTCCTTGGCGCGCAGCGTCTTCAGCTCGGCCAGTGTGAAGTCCTCGGTGAACCAGCCGGTCGTGGAGACGCCGTCGATGATCTTCGTGGTCTTGCGGGAGGCGAACTCGGGGTGCGCCGATACGTCCGTGGTGCCGCCGATTTCCGGTTCGTGACGGCATACAAGGTGGCCGTCCTTCGTCGGGACGATGTCACCCGCCTCGATGACGTGCGCGCCCATGTCGAGCGCCAACTGGTACGAACCCAGGGTGTGCTCGGGGCGGTAGCCACTGGTGCCGCGGTGCGCGACGATCGTCGGCACGGGCAGGCTCTTGTAGCCCCGGCCGGAGTGATTCGTGCCACTGTCACGGTCGGCCGCTCTGGCGACTCCGGGCGCGGCGAGGGCGGCGGCGCCCGCGCTCAGCACCGCGGCGCCCAGCAGGGAGCGGCGGCCCACCGCCCCCTCGGCCCGCGGCTCCTGAGCGTCCTGCGCCCTCTGTGACTTCTCGTTCCCCATGAAGCACTCCTCCCACAAGTCCCGCCTTGCACCTGTCAAAGCGGAACCGATCGTAGGTGCGCGGGAGTGACGAGTGGGAGACCTCGGACAGAACGTCAGGGTGACGCGGGATGACTCCTGAGCGCCTTCCGGACATCAACAGGGCGCAAACTCACGTCAACTCTGCGTATCGAGTCGGTGAACCCGATGTGCACGGGGTACCCGCCCGCGAGTATCGTCCTCACCTGCACAGACCCCATCATCCATTCCTTGACACCGGAGGGCCCGTTGTCCCGCTTCGCGTTCATCAAGGCAGTGCTCGGACCGATCATGCGCCTGATGTTCCGCACGCGTGTGGAAGGCGCCGAGAACATTCCGGGTACCGGCCCCGTCATTCTGGCGGGCAACCATCTGACGTTCATCGACTCGATGATCATGCCGCTGGTCTGCGACCGGCAGGTGTGCTTCATCGGCAAGGACGAGTACGTCACCGGCAAGAGCTTCAAGGGCCGCCTCATGGCCTGGTTCTTCACGGGCGTCGGCATGGTCCCGGTCGACCGGGACGGTGCCAACGGCGGCGTGGCCGCGCTGATGACCGGCCGTCGGATCCTGGAGGACGGCAACATCTTCGGGATCTACCCGGAGGGCACGCGCTCCCCCGACGGCCGGCTGTACCGCGGCCGCACCGGCATCGCGCGCCTCACTCTCATGACGGGCGCGCCCGTCGTCCCGTTCGCGATGATCGGCACCGACAAGCTGCAGCCGGGCGGCTCGGGCATGCCGCGTCCCGGGCGGGTGACCATCCGGTTCGGTGAGCCGATGGAGTTCTCCCGCTACGACGGCATGGGCCGCGACCGCTACGTCCTGCGAGCCGTGACCGACTCCGTGATGGCGGAGGTCATGCGGCTGTCGGGGCAGGAGTACGTGGACATGTACGCCACCAAGGCGAAGGCCGCGTAGGCACACTGGCGTATCGGCCTGGGCCCCGGTCACCGGAATTCTCCGGTGACCGGGGCCCAGGTGTGTGCGCGGCCGCTACTTCTCCAGGTGCTGGCCCTTGAGCAGGAACCACGCCGCGACCGCCGTCGCCAGCAGGACCGCCGCGCCGATGCCCGCCGCCACCTGAAGGCCGTCGACGAAGGCCGTCTGCGCGGCCGTCAGCAGTTCTTGGGCCTGCGCGGCCGGGAGGGACGCGGCCGATTCGACCGCGCCGCCCAGTGATTCATGGGCGGCCGACGCCACGTCCGCGGGGGTGCCGGGAGGCGCGGTGAAGCCCGCGTAGACGCCCGTGACGATCGAGCCGAGCAGGGCGATGCCGAGGGCCGCGCCGAGTTCGTACGCCGTTTCGGAGACGGCAGACGCCGCGCCCGCCTGCTCCTTGGGCACGCTGGAGAGGATCACGTCGGCGGTGACCGTGAACGCGAAGCCGGCGCCGACACCGACGATCAGGAGCACCGCGCCGAGCAAGGGGTAGCCCGTGCTCTGACTCAGTGTCGTGAGCGAGGCCAGGGCGAGGCCGATGGCCGCGAGGCCGCCCGCGACGACGGCACGCACCGAGAAGCGGCGCGCCACCACACCCGCGATCAGACCGGCCACCACCGCGCCCACGGCGGCGGGCAGTTCGGCAAGGCCCGCCTCGAACGGGCGCCGCCCCTGCACCAGTTGAAGGAACTGGGACAGGAAGAAGACGAGCCCGGACAGACCGAGGATGGTCAGGAGGTCGGCCAGGACCGCTCCGGAGAAGCCGCGGTTGCGGAACAGGCGCATGTCCAGCAGGGGTGAGTCGAGCGTGAGTTGGCGGCGGACGAACCAGGTCAGCGCTGCCACGCCGATGACCGCGGTGGCGGCCACCTCCCAGTGGAAGCCGTGCGCCGCCGCTTCCTTCACGGCGTAGACGATGCCGATCATGCCGATCAGCGAGAGGCCGACGCTGATCAGGTCCCAGGGGCCAGGGACCGGGTTCTTCGACTCGGGGATGAGCTTCACGCCGACCACGACCAGGATCGCCATCACGGGCAGGTTGATGAGGAAGACCGAGCCCCACCAGAAGTGTTCGAGCAGGAATCCGCCGACCACCGGGCCGACCGCCGCGCCCGCCGAGGCCATCGCGCCCCAGATGCCGACGGCCAGGGAACGCTCGCGCGGATCGTGGAAGATGTTGCGGATCAGGGCCAGGGTCGACGGCATGAGTGTCGCGCCCGCCACGCCCAGCAGGGCGCGCGCCAGGATCATCAGCTCCGGTGTCGTGGCGTACGCGTTGAGGACCGAGACCGCGCCGAACGCGACGGCGCCCACAAGCAGCAGCTTCTTGCGGCCGATGCGGTCGCCGAGGCTGCCCATGGAGACGAGGAGTCCGGCGATGACGAAGGAGTAGACGTCGCCGATCCACAGGAGCTGGGTGCCGGAGGGCTTCAGGTCCTCGCTGATGTACGGGGTCGCGAGGCCGAGGACGGTCGCGTCCACGGCGACGAGCAGCACCGCGAGCACGAGGACGCAGAGGGCGAGCCACCGTCCGGGGCGCGACACCACCTCCGCGTCAGGGGTGTGCCGCTTGGTGCTGATCATGGTTCCACGCTCCGTCGTGCGCCGCCGAGCAGCAACTCGGCGATCATGAATGAGAAGTCCTTGGCCGCCACCCGGCCGTCCTGTACGGCCCAGGCGCCGCTGCCGATGAGGCCGTAGAGCGCCTCGGTCAGCCATGCGGGTGTCAGATCGATCCGGAACTCGCCGGTTTCCTGGCCGCGCCGGAACAGCGCCGCGATCCGGGTGTCCAGGCGGGCCCAGCCCACGTTCTGGCCCTCGCCCTCGAAGAGCTGGTTCTCGGTGACGAGGAGGGCGAGCAGCGGGGCCGCGTGCTCTATCTCGCCGATGAGCCTGCGCAGCGCGTCCTCGGCCCGGCCCTCGTCGAGGCGGGCCCGGTCGAGAGCCGCCTCGCACTCGCGGATGCCGAGGTCCTCCAGGGCGCGGACGAGGGCGTCGCGGCCCGCGAACTGGCGGTGCAGGGTGGCGCGGCTGATGCCCGCGGCCCGCGCGACCTCGTCCATCGTGGCCGTGGACTTGCGGGTGAGCAGGGCGGCGGCGCTGCGCAGCACCTGTTCGCGATCGACAGACATGAGACAACGATAACCCAAGTGAGACATGAATGTCTCATTCGGGACTCAGCCGAATATCGCCGTCCAGGTCCATCACTCCAGTAGCTCGACCGCTCACCCGGTGCTACGACTGTCGGTAGGTTCACGGCTTCGGGAGGTACGGGCATGGGGTGCTGCATCTTCGCGGCGATGGCGGCGATCGGGCCGCGGGTCGCGCTCGTCCTCACCTGGCTGTTCACGAGCCTCGTGGACCGCGCCTTCAACGGCGTACTGCTGCCGCTGCTCGGGCTTGTCTTCCTGCCGTGGACGACCCTGGGGTACGTCGTCGCGTACGCCCCCGTCGCCGGGGTGCACGGCATCGGCTGGATCGTGGTGCTGTGCGGGGTGCTGCTCGACCTGTCGAGCTACGGGGGCGGGGCGCGGTCCCGCCGCTGAGTCCCGCCCGCCGCACCAGGCACACCGAAGGGCCCGGTTCGTCCACGTACGGACGAACCGGGCCCTTCGGCAGGATGGCGGTTATTGCTTCTTCGCGTCGGCCCATTCCCGCTGCACCGTCAGGTCCCGCTTGACCTCGGCGAGCTGGACGGCGACCGCGCTCGGCGCCGTGCCGCCGCGGCCGGAGCGGGAGGCGAGGGCCCCCGGCACGTTCAGGACCGTGCGGACCTCGGGCGTGAGGTGCTCGGAGATCTTCGCGAACTGCTCGTCGGTGAGCTCGTCGAGCTCGATGCCCTGCTGCTCGCACTCCTTGACGCACTCGCCCGCCACCTCGTGCGCGACGCGGAACGGCACGCCCTGCTTCACCAGCCACTCGGCGATGTCCGTGGCGAGCGAGAAGCCGGCCGGGGCCAGCTCTTCCATGCGCTCCCTGTTGACCGTGAGCGTGGCCATCATGCCGGTGAACGCCGGGAGCAGTACTTCGAGCTGGTCGCAGGAGTCGAAGACCGGCTCCTTGTCCTCCTGAAGGTCACGGTTGTACGCGAGCGGCAGGGCCTTGAGGGTCGCCATCAGGCCCGTCAGGTTGCCGATGAGACGGCCCGACTTGCCACGCGCCAGCTCGGCGATGTCCGGGTTCTTCTTCTGCGGCATGATCGACGAGCCGGTGGAGAAGGCGTCGTGGAGCGTGACGAAGGAGAACTCCTTCGTGTTCCAGATGATGACCTCCTCCGCGATCCGCGAGAGGTTGACGCCGGTCATCGCCGTGATGAAGGCGAACTCGGCGACGAAGTCACGGGAGGCCGTGCCGTCGATGGAGTTGGCGACGGAACCGTGCTCGAAGCCGAGGTCCGCCGCGACCGCCTCGGGGTCGAGGCCCAGCGAGGAGCCGGCGAGCGCACCCGAGCCGTACGGCGAGACCGCCGTCCGCTCGTCCCACTGCCGCAGCCGCTCGGCGTCCCGGGACAGGGACTGGACGTGCGCCAGGACGTGGTGTGCGAAGAGCACCGGCTGGGCGTGCTGGAGGTGGGTGCGGCCCGGCATCGCGACGTCCGGGTGCGCCTCGGCGAGGCCGACGAGGGCCTCCTGGAGGTCCGCGATCAGGCCGCCGATGACGCGGGCGTGGTCGCGCAGGTACATCCGGAAGAGCGTCGCCACCTGGTCGTTGCGCGAGCGGCCCGCGCGCAGCTTGCCGCCCAGGTCAGGGCCGAGGCGCTCGAGGAGGCCACGCTCCAGGGCGGTGTGGACGTCCTCGTCGGCGATGGTGCCGACGAACGAGCCGTCCGCGACATCGGCCTCGAGCCGGTCCAGGCCGTCGATCATGCGGGTGAGCTCGTCCTGGGTGAGCAGGCCGGCCTTGTGGAGCACGCGCGCGTGGGCCCGGGAGCCCGCGATGTCGTACGGGGCAAGGCGCCAGTCGAAGTGGACGGAGGCGGAGAGTTTCGCCAGGGCCTCGGCGGGGCCGTCGGCGAACCGGCCGCCCCAGAGGCGGACATCGCCGGTGTTGCTGCTCACGTGCTCTGCTCCTCAAGCCGGTTGATGCGCGACCACACGCACTGGTCGCACGCACTGGTCGCACGCACGGGTCACATGCGCTGATCACGTTCGCGGACCACAGTATCGCTATGCATGATTATGCAGACTTCCGCATGAATCGTCAATCCCGTCGGCCGCGGGGTCCATAATCCCGGCATGGGTAAAAGCCACGAGCGCATCGACGGTCGTCTGCGCGCCTTCATCGAGTCACAGCCGGTCTTCTTCACCGCCACCGCACCGCTCGACGGCGACGGCACGGTGAACCTCTCCCCCAAAGGCCTCAAGGGCTCCTTCGCCGTGCTCGACGAACTGACCGTCGCCTACCTGGACTTCGCGGGGTCGAACGCGGAGACCATCGCCCACCTCCGCGAGAACGGCCGGATCACGCTCATGTGGTGCGCCTTCGACGGGCCGCCCAACATCGTCCGGGTACACGGCCGCGGCGAGCCCGTCTTCCGCGACGACCCGCGCTTCACCGAACTGCTCGGCCACTTCCCGGCCATCGACCCGACCCGGCACGGCCTGCGCGCCGTCATCGTCGTACGGGCCGAACTGATCCGCGACACCTGCGGTTACGCGGTGCCGTTCATGACGTACGACGAAGATCGCGACCTGCACGCCAAGCGGTTCGCGCGCGAGGACGACGCCTCGCTCGACGCCTACTTCCATAAGAAGGAACACGTCGAGTTCAGCCTGGACGGACTACCGGGGCTGCCATTGCCGCTGCCTCCCGCTACGTTCTGATCCATGCGCCCCTTACGAGCAGGTATTGCCGGCGCGGTCGTGGTCTGCGCCGTGCTCGGCGTCGCACCCTCCGCCTCTGCCGCCGCCCCGCTGCCCGCCCGCATGGCGGACACGGGGGGTGGCAGCCAGCTGATCACCGCCGAGGCGCCGCGGACGTCCTCGACGAGCGGCACCGTCACCTGGTGGGACCGGCGGGCCGACGGCCGCTGGACCAAGGCAGGTTCGGCGCCCGCGCGGTTCGGCGCGAAGGGCCTCGTCGAGGGAGTCCGGCGCAAACAGGGCACGAACACGACGCCCACCGGCCTGTACGACCTGCCGTTCGCGTTCGGCAACGCGGCGGCGCCCGGTGGTACCTCCGTGCCGTACCGCCGAGTGCGCGGCGCCTCCTGGTGGTGCGAGGACAACGGCTCGCGCTCCTACAACCGCTGGACCGAGCCGCGACCGCGCGACTGCCGCGCCACCGAGTCCGAGCGCCTCGCCGACTACGGGACGCAGTACGCGCACGCGCTGGTGATCGGCTTTAACTACCACCGGCCGGTGCGCGGCCGCGGCGCCGGGATCTTCCTGCATGTGAACGGGCGCGCGGCGACGGCCGGCTGTGTGTCCGTGCCGAAGGCGGACATGCGGCGGATCCTGGCGTGGGTGCGGCCGGGGCGGTCCCCGCACATGGCGATCGGGACGTCGGGCGGGGCCACGGCGCTCACTCGCTATTGAACCCGGCAGTGGACCGGTACCGGACCCGGCCCTGAAACCAGTACCGAATCCGGCGGTGAACCGGGCCCCGATACGCATGTAGCGACCACATATCGAGACGCGCTTGCGTCCGCGTACGGCGACGGCGTTGCATCGCCCGGTGCGCAGCGAAACCGAACAGACGATCCCCAGTTCCCCCGAGACGCCACCGCCAGGGGCGAGCGGCTCCGCCGACCGGGCGGCCCGGCTCGCGGTCACGGTGTTCCCCGTACTCGTGCTCGTCGCGGGCGCGCTGGGACTCGCCACCCCGGGCACCTTCGCCGGCTGGGGCCCGAACGTGCCCTACCTGCTGGGCGTCGTGATGTTCTGCATGGGTCTGACCATGACCCTCGGCGACTTCAAGGGCGTCGCACAGCGCCCGTGGGCCGTCGGGCTCGGGCTCGTCGCGCACTACGTGATCATGCCGGGGCTCGGCTGGGTCATCGCCCACGCCCTCGGGCTCTCCCCGCAGCTGGCGGCCGGCGTCATCCTCGTCGGTTGCGCGCCGAGCGGCACCGCGTCCAATGTCGTGACCTTCCTCGCCCGTGGCGACGTCGCCCTGTCGGTCTCCGTCGCCACGGTCTCCACCGTGCTCGCGCCCCTGATCACTCCGCCGCTGACGCTGCTGCTCGCGGGCGCGTACCTGCCGGTGGACGCGGGGTCGATGATGACGGACATCCTCAAGACCGTGCTGCTGCCGGTCGTGGCGGGCCTGGTCGTGCGGCTGGTGTTCGGCCGTTATGTGCACCGGGTGCTCGGCGTGCTGCCGTGGCTCTCCGCGCTGACCATCGCCGTGATCGTGGCGGTGGTGGTGGCGGGCAGCGCCGAGGCCATCAAGTCGGCGGCCGCCCTGGTGCTGCTGGCCGTCGTCCTGCACAACGGGCTCGGGCTCGCCCTCGGCTACGGCGCCGGAAAGGTCGCCCGGCTCGGGCCGCCGGCGTCGCGCGCGATGGCGTTCGAGGTCGGCATGCAGAACTCCGGCCTGGCCGCCTCCTTGGCCACGGCCCACTTCAGCCCGCTGGCCGCGCTGCCCGCCGCCGTGTTCTCGGTGTGGCACAACGTGTCGGGCGCGCTGGTGGCAGCGTGGATGTCGTACCGGGCCCGGGCCGCGGAGAAGGCCGCCGGCGAAGCCTGAGTCACTCCGAGAGAGAAGAAGCCGACCAAGTCGACACTGGACAGGTGTAGACAGGTCGGCTTCTTCGTGTCTACGGTCTAGACATGCCTGGACAGGTTCATAAGCATCATCGCGTCGCCCATGTACTGGCGGAGGAGATCCGCACGGGCGTGCACGCCGACGGCAGCAGGCTGCCCGGCGAGCACGCGCTGCGGGAGCGGTTCGGGGTCAGCCGGACGACCGTACGGCAGGCCCTCGGCGTCCTCGGCGAGCAGGGGCTCATCGAGACACACGCCGGGATCGGCTCGATCGTCACCTTCGACGGCGCCCCGCTCGACCAGCGTCTTGGCTGGACCCGCGCGCTCGCCGAGCAGGGCACCGAGCTGACGACCGGGACCCTGCGGTTCGAGCGGATACAGGATGCGGCGCTCGCCGCCGAACTCGGCCTGGAAAGCCCCGAGTTCATCGCGCTCGACCGCGTCCGCCGACTGCCCGACGGGCACGGTGTCTCGCTGGAGTTCAGCCGGGTGCCCGCTGTCGGGCCGCTGGCCGACCTGGTCGAGCGCGGCCTCGACGGCGGCTCCCTGAACCGGACGCTCGCCGCGGCCGGCCGGGTCCGCGAGTCCGGCGAGGCGCACATCGCCGTCGCCGGACTCGACGCGGCCCATGCCGCGACCCTGCGACGCGCCCCCGGCGAGTCCTTCCTCCGCGTCGCCCAGGTGTTCCGCGACGCGGACGGGGGCGTGGTCGAGCAGGTGACGAGCCTGCTGGACCCGTCCCGTTTCCAATTGCACGTACGTACCGGCCGAGGAGGCCACCTGTGAGCGTCACCCCTGAATCCGACCTCTTCGACCGTGCGGCCGGCGCCTTCTACGGACTCGCGCTCGGCGACGCCCTCGGCATGCCGACGCAGGTCATGTCGCGCGAGGAGGTCGTCCGCGTCTACGGCACGCTGAGCGGCTTCGAGCCCGCGCGGCCCGACAACCCCGTCGCCGCCGGGATGCCCGCCGGGTCCGTCACCGACGACACCGACCAGGCGGTCATCGTGGCCCGGCTGATCGTGGAGGGCGGCGGACATGTCGACCCGCTGCGCTTCGCCGAGGAACTCCTGTCCTGGGAGCGGGAGATGAAGGCCAAGGGCTCCTTCGACCTGCTCGGCCCGTCGACGAAGGCGGCGCTCGACGCCGTGGCCCGGGGCACCGATCCGAAGGAGGCCGGCAAGTACGGCACCACGAACGGGTCCGCCATGCGCGTCACCCCGGTCGGCATCGCCTTCCCCTGCGCCGCCGCCCGCACCTCCGACGACACCGAGACCTTCCTCGACCGGGTCGTCGAGTCCTGCCAGGTCACGCATGACACGAACATCGGCATCGCGGGCGCGGCAGCCGTCGCCGCCGCCGTCTCCACCGGTGTCGCGGGCGGCTCGCTCGACGACGTCTTCGACGCGGCGATCGCCGCGTCCGAGGCCGGCGCGCGGCGCGGCCACTGGATCGCGGGCGCCAGCATCCCGGCACGCATCGGCTGGGCGCGCGAACTGGTCGCGGGCCTCGACGAGGCCGCGGCCCTGGACCGTATCAACGCGCTCATCGGCACCAGCGTGGCCAGCCAGGAGTCCGTCCCCGCGGCCTTCGCGGTCCTCGCGCTGACCGGCGGCGACCCGTGGCGGTCGGCGCTCCTCGCGGCGAACCTCGGCGGCGACAGCGACACGATCGGCGCCATCGCGGGCGCCATCGCCGGTTCCATCCGCGGCCTGGGCGCTCTGCCCGCCGACGCCGTACGCATCCTGCGCGAGGTCAACGGGCTCGAACTGGAGCCGCTGACAAGGCAGTTGCTCACGTTCCGCACCGCCGCCTGAGCACCCTTCCCCGTCCTCACCTTCATCTGTACCGAGCTAGAGCAAGGAGGTTCCGCCATGGCCGCTTCAACGAAGAACGACCGCGTCGGCACCGTGGAGACCCGAGGGATCGAACCGGTCCCCGACAGTGAGCGGCACGGCCACGCGAGCCAGATGTTCTGGACGTGGTTCGCCGCCAACATCTCGATCCTCGGGCTGCCGCTCGGTGCGACGCTGGTCGCCTTCCGCGGCCTGAACATCTGGCAGGCCGTGCTCGTCGCGGTCGTCGGCGCGGTGGGCTCGTTCGCGCTGGTCGGCGCGCTCAGCCTGGCGGGCAAGAAGGGCGGCGCGCCCGCCCTGACGCTGTCCCGTGCGGTGTTCGGGCAGCGCGGCAACCACGGGCCGACGCTGGTGTCCTGGCTCAGCCGGGTCGGCTGGGAGACGATCACCACGACCACGGCGGCGTACGCGCTGCTCGCCCTGCTCAACACGCTCTTCGGTGTCGGCAAGGGCACCGTGCTGACGCTGGTCTGCCTGCTCGTCTTCATCGTCTGCACCCTGCTGATCAGCGGGCTCGGGCACGCCACGATCATGTGGATCAACAAGTGGGCGACGGTCCTCTTCGGCGTCCTGAACCTGATCGTGATGGGCTTCCTCGTCGCGACGGTCGACTGGTCGAAGGTCCTGGACACCCCGGCCGGACCGGTCAGCGGTGTCGTCGCGGGGATCGGCTTCATCGCGGCGGGCACCGGCATCGGCTGGGCCAACGCCGGCGCCGACTACGCCCGTTACCTGCCGCGCGCGATCCCGGGCGGACGGCTCGTACGGGCCTCCGCGTTCGGCGCGGGCATCCCGCTGGTGCTGCTGATCTCGCTCGGCTCGCTGCTCACGGCGGGCGACCCGTCGCTCGCCACGTCGGCGGACCCGGTCGCCGCGATCAACGCGATGCTGCCGTCCTGGATGGCCGTGCCGTATCTGATCGCGGCGTTCGGCGGACTGCTCATGTCCAACCACCTGTCCACGTACTCGGCAGGGCTGACCATGATCACGCT
The DNA here is from genome assembly GCF_044765445.1 of Streptomyces sp. NPDC102467. Lineage (NCBI taxonomy): Bacteria > Bacillati > Actinomycetota > Actinomycetes > Kitasatosporales > Streptomycetaceae > Streptomyces > Streptomyces sp. NPDC102467. The sequence continues at coordinate 191,018 of NZ_JBIWKA010000004.1, forward strand.
CGGCCTGCGGGTGCCGCGCGCCTGGGCGGTCATCGTGGACGTCGTCCTGATGTTCCTCGGCGGCGTCTACTTCATGCTGATCGCGGACGACTTCTACGGCCCGTTCAGCACGTTCCTGACGCTGCTCGCCGTGCCGATCTCGGCGTGGATCGGTGTGATCGCCGTCGACATGCTGCGCGGCCGTCAGTACGACCCGGCGGCGGTGATGGACACCGGGCGCGGCAGCCGGTACTGGTACCGCGGCGGTTTCCATCTGCCCGCCGTCCTCGCGTGGGTGGCGGCGATCGTGGCCGGGCTGCTGTTCACGACGGCGTCGACGAGCGCGGAGGACGTGTGGTTCAAGGGGCCGCTCGCCGACTCGTGGTTCGGCGAGAACGGTCTCGGCTGGCTCGTCGCCATCGTCGTGGGCGGTGCGGTGTACGCGCTGCTCGGGCGCCGCACTCCAGTGACCCTCGACTCCCCCGACACTGATTCCGTCGCCCTTGAGGAGGCCACCCGATGACCGCCGACTCCCGTGTCGTGCTCGCAGGGAACGTCATCGCCGACCTGGTCATCGACGTGCCTACGTTGCCGGAGCGCGGCGGCGACGTCATCGGTACCCGCACCGCGCTGTACGCGGGCGGCGGCTTCAACACCCTGACGGCGGCGCGGCGCCTCGGCGCGCGGGCCGTGTACGCGGGGCTGCACGGCACCGGCCCCTACGGGGAACTGGTGCGGGCCTCGCTCTCCGCGGAGGGTGTCGAGGCGCTGCTTCCGGTACGTACCGACGGTGACACGGGGTTCTGTGTGGCGCTGGTCGACGGGGGCGGCGAGCGGACGTTCGTGACGAGCTTCGGGGTCGACGCGCGGATGACGCGGGACGAGGCGGCGGGCATCGCCGCTTCCGTGCGCGGCGGCGACCTCCTCCAGGTCTCCGGGTACGGCCTCGTGATGGAGGTCAACGGGCCGCTGCTGTCCGCGCTGGTAGCGGGCCTTCCCGACGATGTACGGGTCTGCTTCGACCCGGCGCCCCTGGTGGCGGACATTCCGGCCGAGGTCCTCGATCCGGTGCTGGCCCGTACGGACTGGCTGTCCTGCAACGCGCGGGAGGCCCGTCTGATGTCCGGTGTGGCCGAGCCCCGGGAGGCTGCGCTTGCGCTGCGCGGGCGGTTGCGGGACGGGGCCGGGGTGTTGGTGCGGGCCGATGCGGACGGGTGCTTTCTGGCTCCGCCCGGGTCGGGGGAGGTCGTGCATGTCGCCGGGTTCCCCGTGGAGGCCGTGGACAGCAATGGGGCCGGGGATGCGCATGTCGGGGCGTTCTTGGCGTTGCTGGGGCGGGGGGTTTCGGCGGTTGATGCGGCTCGGGGGGCGAATGCGGCCGCGGCTCTTGCCGTTACCCGGCGGGGGCCTGCGACCGGGCCCACCCGGGGGGAGCTTGCCTCGTTCGTCGGGCCTGCGCTGGCTGCCGAGCTCCGCCTGCTTTGACGCTCCCCCGGCACTGTCGCTCGGGCCACGGGGCTCTGCCCCGGACCCCGCTCCTCAATCGCCGGAGGGGCTTGATTCCGCCGACCCGCTAGTGGTCGTTCTGGGCCACGCGCAGCAGGTGGTCCGCCAGGGCCTGGCCGCCCGCCGGGTCCCTGCTGATCAGCATCAGGGTGTCGTCGCCGGCGATCGTGCCGAGGATGACGTGCAGTTCGGCCTGGTCGATGGCGGAGGCGAGGAACTGGGCCGCGCCCGGCGGTGTGCGGAGCACCACCAGGTTCGCCGAGGCCTCCGCCGAGATGAGCAGTTCACCGGCGAGGCGGCGCATGCGCTCTTCCTTGGCCGATTCGCCGAGCGGGGCCTGCGGGGTGCGGAAGCCGCCCTCGCTGGGCACGGCGTAGATCAGCTCGCCGCCGGTGTTGCGGATCTTGACCGCGCCCAGCTCGTCCAGGTCACGGGAGAGCGTGGCCTGGGTGACGTTGAGTCCGTCGTCGGCGAGCAGCTTCGCCAACTGGCTCTGCGAGCGCACCGGTTGCCGGTTGAGGATGTCCACGATCCGGCGGTGCCGCGCGGTGCGCGTCTGCGGCACGGCGGGGCCGTGGGCGAGTGCGGCGTTCGTCGCGGCCCGCTCAAGGTTCTCTGTGTGCTCCGCTTTGCTGCTCATCGTCGTCGTCCCATTCCTCAGGCTCCTGCTTCCCCGTCGGCCGCGGCCGCGTCCAGGACCGCGGGCAGCGCCGCCAGGAACGCGTCCGCCTCGGTGTCGGTCAGGTTCAGCGGGGGCATGAGCCGGACGACGTCGGGTGCGGGCGCGTTCACCAGGAGGCCCGCGTCCTGGGCCGCTCGCTGCACCTGGGGTGCGCGCGGCCCGGTGAGCACGATACCCAGCAGAAGGCCCGCGCCCCGGACATGGCCGACCAACGGGTGGCCGAGCGATTCGATTCCGGCCGTGAGCTTCTCGCTCATGCTCTTGGTGTTCTGCAGCAGGCCCTCGGCCGTGATGGTGTCGAGTACGGCCAGTCCGGCGGCGCAGGCGACGGGGTTGCCGCCGAACGTCGTGCCGTGCTGTCCGGGCTTGAGGAGCTTCGCCGTCTCGCCGAAGGCGATGGTCGCGCCGAGCGGCAGGCCGCCGCCGAGGCCCTTGGCGAGCGTGACGACGTCCGGATCGATGCCTTCCTGCGCCTGGTACGCGAACCAGTGGCCGGTCCGGCCGACGCCGGTCTGCACCTCGTCGAGGACGAGCAGGGTGCCGGTGGCGCGGGTGATCTCCCGGGCCGCCTTGAGGTATCCGTCGCCGGGCACGACCACGCCGTTCTCGCCCTGGATCGGCTCGATGATGACGAAGGCGGTGTCCTCGGTGACGGCCGCCCGGAGCGCGTCCACGTCCCCGTACGGGACGTGCGTGACGTCGCCGGGCAGCGGCGTGAAGCCGTCCTGCTTGCCGGGCTGGCCGGTGAGGGCGAGGGCGCCCATGGTCCGGCCGTGGAAGCCGCCGGTCGTGGCGACCATGTGGCGCCGCCCGGTGAGCCGGCCGATCTTGAAGGCGCCTTCGTTGGCCTCGGCGCCGGAGTTGCAGAAGTAGACGGCGCCGTCCCGGCCGAAGAGCTGGAGGAGCCGCTCGGCGAGCGCGATGGGCGGCTCGGCGATGAAGAGGTTCGAGACGTGGCCGAGGGAGGCGATCTGGGTGCTGACCGCTTCGACGACCGCCGGGTGGGCGTGGCCGAGCGCGTTGACCGCGATGCCGCCGACGAAGTCCAGGTACTCGGTGCCGTCGGCGTCCCACAGCTTGGTGCCGGCGCCCTTGACCAGGGGCAGTCGCGGCGTGCCGTAGTTGTTCATCAGAGCGCCCTGCCAACGCTGGGTGAGCTCCTGGTTCGCGGTGCCGGTCATGCTGCGTCCCCCTGTTCCCCGTGGTTCGGTGCGTCGGGCACGACCATCGTGCCGATGCCTTCGTCGGTGAAGATCTCCAGCAGGATCGAGTGCTGGACGCGGCCGTCGATGACGCGGGCGGTGTGCACACCGTTGCGCACGGCGTGCAGGCAGCCCTCCATCTTCGGGACCATGCCGCTCGCCAGGTCCGGGAGCAGCTTCTCGAGTTCGGTGGCGGTGAGCCGGCTGATGACCTCGTCGCTGTGGGGCCAGTCCTCGTAGAGGCCCTCGACGTCGGTCAGCACCATCAGCGTCTCGGCGTCCAGCGCAGCAGCGAGTGCCGCAGCCGCCGTATCAGCATTGACGTTGTAGACATGGTGATCGTCCTGGGAGCGGGCGATCGAGGAGACGACCGGGATGCGGCCGTCGGCGAGCAGGGCCTCGATGGCGCCGGTGTCGATCTCGGTGATCTCGCCGACGCGGCCGATGTCGACCAACTCGCCCTCGATACGGGGCTGGTGCTTGGTGGCGGTGATGGTGTGCGCGTCCTCGCCGGTGAGGCCGACGGCGAGCGGTCCGTGCTGGTTGAGCAGGCCGACGAGCTCGCGCTGGACCTGTCCGGCGAGCACCATCCGTACGACGTCCATGGCGTCCTCGGTGGTGACCCGCAGCCCTGCCTTGAACTCGCTGACGATGCCGTGCTTGTCCAGGGCCTTGCTGATCTGCGGGCCGCCGCCGTGCACGACGACGGGCTTGAGGCCTGCGTGGTGCAGGAAGACGACGTCCTGCGCGAAGGCCCCCTTCAGCTCCTCGTCCACCATGGCGTTCCCGCCGAATTTGATGACAACGGTCTTGCCCTGGTGGCGGGTCAGCCAGGGCAGCGCCTCGATGAGGGTCTGAGCCTTGGGGAGCGCGGTGTGCTTCCGCGCTGCGGGCTGGTTCATGAGGAGTACGCGCTGTTCTCGTGGACGTAGTCGGCGGTCAGGTCGTTCGTCCAGATGGTCGCCGTCTCGCCGCCGGCCGCGAGGTCGGCGGTGATGGTGACCTCCCGGAAGCGCATGTCGACCTTGGAGCGGTCCTCGCCGACGCCGCCGTTCTTGCAGACCCAGACGCCGTTGATCGCGACGTTCAACCGGTCAGGCTCGAAGGCTGCCTGCGTCGTGCCGATGGCGGAGAGGACACGGCCCCAGTTGGGGTCCTCGCCGTGGAGGGCGCACTTGAGGAGGTTGTTCCGGGCGATGGAGCGGCCGACCTCGACGGCGTCGTCCTCACTCGCCGCGTTGATCACCTCGACCTTGATCTCCTTGCTGGCGCCCTCGGCGTCGCCGATGAGCTGGCGTCCGAGGTCGTCACAGACGGAGCGGACGGCTTCCGCGAACTCGGCGTATTGCGGGGCGACTTCGGCGGCGCCGGAGGCGAGCAGCAGCACCGTGTCGTTCGTGGACATGCAGCCGTCGGAGTCGACCCGGTCGAAGGTGACGCGGGTGGCGTCGCGCAGGGCCTTGTCGAGGACCTCGCTGTCGAGGTCGGCGTCGGTGGTGAGGACGACGAGCATGGTGGCGAGGCCGGGGGCGAGCATGCCCGCGCCCTTGGCCATGCCGCCGACGGTCCAGCCGTCACCCTCGTACACGGCGGTCTTGTGCACGGTGTCGGTGGTCTTGATGGCGATGGCGGCCTTCTCGCCGCCGTGCTCGGAGAGCTTGCCGGCCGCGGTCTCCACGCCGGGGAGCAGCTTGTCCATGGGGAGCAGGACGCCGATGAGTCCGGTGGAGGCGACCGCGACCTCACCCGCGTTCAGGTCGAGGACCTCGGCGACCTTCTCTGCGGTGGCGTGCGTGTCCTGGAAGCCCTTGGGTCCCGTACAGGCGTTGGCCCCACCGGAGTTGAGGACGACCGCCGAGACGAGTCCGCCCTTGAGGACCTGCTCGGACCAGAGGACGGGGGCGGCCTTGACGCGGTTGGAGGTGAAGACGCCCGCGGCGGCCAGGCGGGGGCCACGGTTGACCACGAGGGCCAGGTCCGGGGTCCCGCTGTCCTTGATTCCCGCGGTGATGCCCGCGGCCTGGAATCCCTTGGCTGCCGTCACACTCACGGCGCGACTCCGATCGTCGAGAGCCCGGTGGTCTCGTCGAGACCCAGGGCGATGTTCATGGACTGCAGGGCGCCGCCGGCGGTGCCCTTGGTGAGGTTGTCGATGGCGCTGATGACGATGACGCGGCCCGCGGCCTCGTCGTACGCGACCTGGATCTGCACGGCGTTCGATCCGTACACCGCCGCTGTGGCGGGCCACTGCCCCTCGGGCAGCAGCTCCACGAAGGGCTCGTCGGCGAACGCCTTCTCGTACGCGGCGCGGACCGTCTCGGCAGTGACGCCGTCCTTGGCCTTGGCGCTGCACGTGGCGAGGATGCCTCGCGGCATCGGGGCGAGCGTCGGCGTGAAGGACACGGAGACCTTCTCCCCGGCGGCCGCGCTGAGGTTCTGGATCATCTCGGGGGTGTGCCGGTGGCCGCCTCCGACGCCGTACGGCGTCATGTTCCCCATGACCTCGCTGCCGAGGAGGTGGGGCTTGGCCGCCTTGCCCGCGCCGGAGGTGCCGGACGCGGCGACGACGACGGCTTCGCTCTGCACGAGCCCCGCCCCGTACGCCGGGAACAGCGCGAGCGAGACGGCCGTCGGGTAGCAACCGGGCACCGCGATGCGCTTGCTGCCTTCCAACGCGGCCCGGCCGCCCGGCAGTTCGGGAAGCCCGTAGGGCCAGGTGCCGGCGTGCGGGCTGCCGTAGAACTTCTCCCAGTCCCCCGCGTCCTGGAGCCGGAAGTCGGCGCCCATGTCGACGACGAGGACGTCCGGGCCGAGCTGCTCGGCGACGGCGGCGGACTGCCCGTGGGGCAGCGCAAGGAAAACGACCTCGTGCCCCGCGAGCACCTCGGGGGTGGTTTCCTGGAGGACGCGGTCGGCGAGCGGGCGGAGGTGCGGCTGCAGCGAGCCGAGCCGCTGTCCCGCGTTCGAGTTGCCCGTCAGGGCGCCGATCTCCACCTCGGGGTGCGCGAGCAGCAGGCGCAGCACTTCGCCGCCCGCGTATCCACTCGCTCCCGCCACTGCTGCGCGTACCGCCATGGAACCCTCCTCCTAGATGGCATGACTATACGTCGTGATGCACGTTTATGCAATCAAGTGATCCCCGGACGCTTCGTACCGGAGCCGTCCGCTTGACCTGGAGTGCACTCCAGGTCATAGCGTCGAGTACGCGTTCCGCACCGACATCTTCACAGGAGGCAGCACTCATGACGGACCTTCCCACTCGCCGCCTCGGCTCGCTCACCGTCTCCGCGCAGGGCCTCGGCTGCATGGGCATGAGCCACGCCTATGGCGCGTCCGACGACGAACAGTCGATCGGCACGATCCATCGCGCGCTGGACCTGGGCGTCACCTTGCTCGACACGTCCGACTTCTACGGCGCCGGGCACAACGAAGAGCTGATCGGGCGGGCCCTCAAAGCGCCGGGACGGCGCGAGCAGGCGGTGCTGGCCACCAAGTTCGGTTTCTCGAACAAGCTCGGTGAGGCGATCGCGATCCGCGGCGACGCGGCGTACGTCCGTGCGGCGTGCGAGGCGTCCCTGCGGCGGCTCGGCGTCGACCACGTCGACCTGTACTACGTGCACCGCGTGGACCGGGACGTGCCGATCGAGGAGACCGTGGGCGCGCTCGCCGAGCTGGTGAAGGAGGGCAAGGTCCGCCACCTCGGTCTGTCGGAGGCCGGCCCGGACACCCTGCGCCGGGCGTACGCCGTGCACCCGATCGCGGCCCTGCAGAGCGAGTACTCGCTGTGGACGCGCGACGTGGAGGCGGACGTGCTGCCGGTGTGCCGGGAGCTGGGTATCGGCCTGGTGCCGTTCTCGCCGCTGGGCCGGGGCTTCCTCACCGGCCGCTACAAGTCGACGGACGGTCTGCAGGACGGGGACATGCGGCGCGGCCAGCCGCGGTTCGCCGAAGGGAACCTGGAGCGCAACCTCGCCATCGTCGACCGCCTGGAGGAGATCGCGGACCGCAAGGGCGTCACGGCCGGGCAGCTGGCGCTCGCGTGGGTCCAGCACCAGGGCGACGACGTGGTGCCGATCCCCGGCACCCGGCGCCGGACCTACCTGGAGGAGAACGTCGCGGCCGCCACGCTGGAGCTGTCCGCCGACGACCTCGCGGCGATCGACGCGGCGGCACCCGCGGGCGCGGTGGCGGGCGCCCGCTACGACGACAGCAGCATGAAGTTCGTGAACGGCTGATCGAGTGACGGCAGTTGTGTGGCTCGGCGGGCCGCCCGGGGTGGGGAAGTCGACGGTCGCCGAGCGGTTGGCCCGGCGGCACGGGCTGCGCCGCTACCACGCGGACACCCGCACGTGGGCGCACCGCGACCGGGCCCTCGCCGCGGGATGGCGGGCGGCGCTCCGCTTCGAGACGCTCTCGCCGAAGGAGCGCTGGGCGGCGCCTGTGCCGGACCTGCTCGCGATGTCCCTGCACCATGAGCGCGGGCGGATGGTCGCGGACGACGTACGGGCCCTGCCCGCGGCCCCGCTGACCGTGGCCGAGGGCACGGTGATCACCCCGGAGTCGGTCCGGGCCCTGCCCGGCCGGGCGGCCCTGTGGCTGCTGCCCACTCCCGAGCTCCTTGAAAAGCGGCTGGCGGAGCGGGAGTTGAGGGCCGGCCCGCTGGCCCTGTACCGGCGCCTGGCCGACGTCATCGAGGACGAGGTACGGATGTCCGGCGCGCCCTTTTTGACCGTCGATGTCGACACCGATGTCACCGAGGAGGTGGCGGCGCGCTGGGCGGGCCCGCTCGCCGCGGGGCCGGGCGCCACCTCCCGCGCGGAACGCCGCGCACTGCTCCGCGAGGCCAATGAGGCCGTCGTGGCGCAGTACACGGCGTTCTTCGCCCGCCCCTGGTCGCGCGGCGACGTGGGCGACGCGGTGGCCCCGTTCTCCTGCGAGTGCGGGGACACCGGCTGCACGGCCCGCGTGGAGTGCCCGGTCACGGCGTTTCCGGCGGCGCCTTTCGTGGCTCAGGGCCACGACGGGTTCAGCGCTTCTTGATCCTGAGGAAGGTCACCGAGTTCGCCGGGAACGTATACGTGAAGGTGTCGGCGACCCCGGCGAAGGTCGAGGTCACGGGCTTCACCGGGGTCGCGTCCGCGGTGTTCTCGGCGTCGGGAGCGGCGGCGAGCGTGGTGACGGCCGCGGACTTCGCGACCTTCGCGCCGCCGAGCTTCACCGTCGTACGGGCCTGCGCGTCCTGGGCGTTGACGACCTTGACGATCAGGTCGCCGGTCTTCTTGTCGCGCGTGACGACCTGGCGGAACGGCTCCGCTGGCTTGTCGTCCTTGAACGAGCCCCACTCCTGGCCGTCGAGGTAGAGGGTCACCTGGCGGCCACGCACCTTGATGTCGATGTCGTAGGCGCGGCCGGTCTCGATCGTTCCCGCCTTGGCGACGAGGGTCGACTTGCCGCCGTTCACGGCCTGTTCGACGGCGGACTGGGTGTTGTTCCAGCCGCCCAGGTTCCACCAGTAGTAATGGCCGGTGTCCTTGACGCCGAACGCGACGAGGAAGCCTTCCTTGCCGGACTTCTTGGTGGCCTTCGCGTGCAGGTCGTAGTCGTGCCAGCTCGGGTCGCCCGCGGTGACCATGGTGTTCTCGGCGGCCTCGTCCGACTGGACGTACTGCCCGTCCTGAATGCTCCAGTTTCCGCTGCCGGACGTACTCCACCGGCCGGCGTCACCGCTGAAGTCGTCGCTCAGCAGGCTCGTGCCGTCGGCGCCGGTGACGCGTACGTCGTCGTAGGCGGCGCTGGTCGCCCAGGTGGACAGGCCGACGGCGCCGGTGATGGGCGCGGTCGTCGAGGGGGTGTTCGTGGCGGTGGACGGGACGACCTGGTCGCCGACGTTGCGCATGAACAGTTTCTGCACCTCGTAGTCGGCGGAGCCCCACGCCTTCTGGTCGTCGAACCAGATCATGTCGGGCCGCCACTGGACTGTGTCCTGGCGGGCGAGCAGCGGCGCGTAGGAGGCGAGCTTCACGACGTCCGCGTTGCGTTCGAGTCCCGTCATGTAGGCGGCTTCGGAGAGGGCGTTGGCGAAGGTGTTCCCGCCGGACGCGTACTCGCCGAGGAAGACCTTGGGGCCGCTGCGGTCGTAGGAGTCGTAGCGGTCGTTGTTCTGCAGGAACCACTGCGGGCTGTTGTAGTAGTGCTCGTCGACCATGGCGACGTCGGCGTCCTTGTTGAGCTTCCACGCCGTGTCGAAGACCGAACCGCTGTCGTCGGGACCAGAGTTGGAGATGACCGTCACGTCGGGGTACTTGGCTTCGATGGCAGCGCGGAACTGCTTGAAGCGGGCGAAGAACGCTTCGGGCAGGTTCTCCTCGTTGCCGACTTCGAGGTGCGTGAGGTGGAAGGGCTTCGGATGGCCCATCTGGGCGCGCTTCCTGCCCCATTCGCTCGTCACGGGCCCGTTGGCGAACTCGATGAGGTCGAGCGTGTCCTGGATGTGCCGCTCGAGCAGCGCGTCGTCGTCCACGGCCTGGTTCTGGCCGCAGCCGGTGACGAGGGCGGGCACGACGGGCAACGGCATCGCCCCGATGTCCTCGGCGAACTGGAAGTACTCGTAGTAGCCGAGTCCGTAACTCTGGTTGTAGCCCCAGAAGTTGGCGTTCGTGGCGCGCTGCTCGACCGGGCCGACCGTGTCCTTCCACTGGTAGGAGCGGGCGCGCTGGTAGCCGGAGGCCGCGTCGTAGCCCTCCATGGAGCCGGTGTTGACGAGGCAGCCGCCGGGGAAGCGCACGAAGCCGGGCTTCAGGGCGGCGATCTTCTCGGCGAGGTCCTTGCGCAGCCCGTTCTCGCGGCCCTTGTAGGTGTCGCGGGGGAAGAGGGACACCATGTCGAGGGCGGCGGCCCGCGTGGTGGCGACGGAGAGGCGGCCGGTCGCGCTGGCGCGGCGCGCGGTGAACGTCGCTGTGTACTTGGCCCACTTCCCCTTCGTCGCGACCCGCTCGGGTGCGGCCAGCGCGCCGTCCGCGTCGGTGAGGGTGACGGTCAGCGCCGTGTCGGCGCGGACCCAGACCGAGAAGTCGTACGTCCTGCCCTTGGCGACCGTGATGCCGGTGCCGTATCCGGAGTTGGTGACGGACGCGCCGGCGCCGAGCGAGAGGTAGGTGCGGTTGCGCGCGTTCAGCCTGCCGTCGTCGTCGACGGTCCGGGCCGTGCCGGTGGTCGCCCATGCGGTGAGCGGGGTGTACGCCTTGTTGTCGGCGGTCGTGTACTCGAAGGAGCGGTTCTGCACCAGCTCGGCGTAGAGCCCGCCGTCGGCGGCCCGGTTGATGTCTTCGAAGAAGACGCCGTACATGGAATCGTCGATGGTCGCGCCGGTGCGGCTCGGATCGACGGTGACGGCGTAGTCGGTGATGGCTGTCGCGTCCGTGCCGGCGGCCGCGTCGGCGGCCGACGACGGCAGCACGGCGGTCCCGGCGAGCAGCGAGCCCACCGCGGCCCCGAGCCCGATTCTCCAGCGCCTGCGTCGTCCACGCGTCATGCGCGCTCCCTTGATCCATAGCCGGATTGTTCCTGGCGGATGTTCGAGATTTCGTACTGTGTCCTAAACTCCGAACGGCAAGATAGGAAGTGGCGGTACGCGCGTCAACGGTTCGCGCAGAGGTGTACGGGAGTGGTGTGCGTGACGAGTGAACTCTGGCCGGTTTCCGACGTGTTGGTGTTCCTGGCCGGGAGCTGGCGCGTGGAGCGGACCGTGCGGGATCTCGCCGACGACGTGACCGGCACGTTCACCGGCACCACGGACTTCACGGCGACGGACGACGGGGGGCTGCTGCACTTCGAGTCGGGCACCTTCGCGTGGCACGGAGTGGTGCGCCCCGCCGAGCGGACCCTGCGCTATCTGCCGGGCGAGACGCCCGGCACGGCCGTGGTGCGCTTCGCGGACGGCCGCTTCTTCCACGGCCTCGATCTGCGCGACGGCCGGCACATCGCGGACCACCCCTGCTCGGCCGACCTCTACCGGGGCGAGTTCGAGGTGTACGACGCCGACACCTGGCGGACGGTGTGGCGCGTGAAAGGACCGGCGAAGGACCTGGTCCTCACGACGGACTACCGCCGGCTCTAAGAGCCGGGCAGCAGTTCGTCGCAGGCCGTCCTGAGGCGGCGTACGCCCTCGGTGATCTCGGCCGTCCCGGCGACCGCCACGAAGCTCAGCCGGAGGTACGGGGCCGGGGGTTCGGCCGCGAAGTACGGCCGGCCGGGGGCCACGGCGACGCCCGCGCGCAGGGCGCCCGCGACGAGCCGGCGCTCGTCCGTGCCGTCGGGCAGCCGCGCCCACAGGTGGTAGCCGCCGACCGGGATGTACGGCAGGGACAGTTCGGGCAGCCGCGCGGCGAGGGCGGTGGCGAGGGCGTTTCTGCGGATCCTCAACTCCCCCGCCACCGTACGCAGATGGCGCGGCCAGGCCGGGGACCCGACGAGTTCGAGCGTGGCCTCCTGCAAGGGGCGTGGCACGAAGAACTGATCGACGACCTGGATGGCGCGCAGCCGCTCCAGGACCGGGCCGCGGGCCGCCAGGCAGCCGATGCGCAGGCTCGGCGAGGTCGCCTTGGTGAGCGAGCAGACGTGCACGACGACGCCGTCGGGGTCGTCGGTCGCCAGGGGGCGGGGCAGCGGGCCCGCGTCGTCGTGCACGAGGCGACGCACGAAGTCGTCCTCGACGATGAACGCGCCGGCCTCGCGCGCGATGCGGAGCACCTCCGGGCGTCGCTCCACACCGAGCACCGCGCCGGTCGGGTTCTGGAACAGCGGCTGGCACACGAACAGGCGGGCGCCGGTCGCCTTGAAGGCCTGGGCGAGCAGGTCCGGGCGGACGCCGTCCCGGTCGACGGGCACCGGCACGGGGCGCAGGCCCGCGGCCCGCGCGATCGCCAACATGCCGGGATACGTGGGCGATTCGACCAGGACGGGGGCGCCGGGCGGGGCCAGCGCCCGCAGCGCCGTGCCGAGCGCCGACTGGCCGCCGGAGGTGATCAGCACCTCCGCGTCGGTGATCGCGCCGCCGATGCCGCGGGCGAACCATTCGCGCAGTTCGGGCAGTCCGTCGACGGGCGGCCGGTTCCACGCGCCGGGGCGCCGTCCCGCGCGGGCGAGCGCGGCGGCCATCGCGCCGACGGGCTGGAGCACCTGGTGCAGATAGCCGCCGTTGAACTCGACGACCCCGGGCGGCGAGGCGGCCAGCGTGACCAGCACGCCCGAGGCGTCCACCGCGCGGGGCACCGGTTCCGTGGCGGAGTCGGCGCTCAGCGCGACCTCCTGCCACGACGTGTCGCCCGCGGGGGCGGCGGCGCGGGGTGCGGCCCTGAAGGCACCGGCTCCCGGCCGCGTCACCACGAGTCCTTCGGCGGCGAGCTGGGCGAGCGCCCGCGAGACGGTCACCGGGCTGACCCGGAACCGCTCGACGAGAGCCCGGCTCGACGGCAGCTTCTCACCATCTGAGTAGCGGTTCAGCTCGTCCCGCAACCGTTTCGCCAGTTCGCCCACGCTGCTACGCTCATGCATGACGAGTGAGAATAGCGCTACCGAGAACATCGCGATAGCAGTTGCCGAGCGGTCCGATCCATCAGCTCCCCCTGGCACCGCCCCGGGCCCGGCATCGGGGACGACCCGCGGCCCGGCCGCTACCGGCACGGCGCTCGCCGCTCTCGGCGTCGTCGCGTTCTCCCTCACCTTCCCCGCCACCGCCTGGGGTCTCGAAGGGTTCGGCCCCTGGTCGCTGGTGAGCGTCCGCAGTGTGCTCGCGGCCGTGATCGCGGGCGCGTGCCTGCTCGCCCTGCGCGTCCCGCTTCCGCGGCGCCGGCACTGGGCGGGGCTCGCGGTCGTCGGGGCCGGTGTGGTCCTGGGCTTCCCGATGCTGACCACGCTCGCCCTGCGGACGGCCACGACCGCGCACTCGGCGGTCGTGGTGGGCCTGCTGCCGCTGACCACGGCCGTGTTCTCCTCGCTGCGCACCGGGGCCCGGCCCTCCCGCGCCTTCTGGATCGCGGCGTGTGCGGGCGCGGCCGCGGTGATCGCGTTCACGGTGCAGCAGAGCGGCGGCGCCCTCACCCGGGCCGACCTGTACCTGTTCGGGGCGCTGCTGATCTGCGCGGCCGGCTACACCGAGGGCGGCCGGCTCGCCCGGGTCATGCCGGGCTGGCAGGTCATCGCGTGGGCGCTGGTGCTGTGCCTGCCGGTCGCCGTGGCGGGCGCGGCGGTCGCGCTGTCGTACGAACCGGTACGGCTGACCGGGCACGCGGTGGCGGGCCTGCTGTGGGTGGCGGCGGGCTCGCAGTTCCTCGGCCTGGTCGTCTGGTACAAGGGCATGGGGCTGATCGGCATCCCGAAGGCGAGCCAACTCCAGCTCGCCCAGCCCCTGTTGACACTCGTGTGGTCGGTGTTCCTGCTGGGCGAGTCGCTGCCGGTCGCGGCGCCGCTGACGGCGGGCGCCGTCCTCGTCTGTATCGCGGTCACCCAGCGCGCCCGCGTCTGAGCGGCCGTCAGGGGTCTCAACTCCCCGCCCCCGCCGTAGACTTGCCGGAACTCACGGCATGGCGAGGAGGTCACTCCTGATGCGCGCAACCGTAGGCGACCGGCTCCTGGTGCACGGCCGGATCGTCGGTCAGCACGACAGGATCGCCCAGATCATCGAAGTCCTCGGCACCGACGGCGGTCCCCCGTTCCGCGTCCGGTTCGAGGACGGCCACGAGGCGATCATGTCGCCGGGCCCCGACGCGGTCGTGCGGCCCGTCGTCGGCCGACGGGAGTGACCGGACTCGGTGGCGCCCGTACTCAGTAGCTTCCGTACTCAGTAGCTCCGGTACTCAGTACCTCCCGTAGTGGTCCGCGACGACCCGGGCCATGGCGCCGATCCGGTCCTGTCCGACCTCCTTCGCGGAGAAGAAGACGTGCCCGCGGGCCTCGGGGAAGCCTGCCGCGTAGGTGAGGTGACGCGACAGCTCCGCGGGGTCCTGCCATGCGGCGGGCTGCGCCGGATCGCCCGCCTTGTAGAGAGCCTCGCCGATGTAGAGGCGCACCCCGGTGCCCCGCACGGCGTCGGCCCACCACGGCACGAGCTTCGCGTAGTCGGCGGCGGCGAAGCCGATGTTCCAGTACACCTGCGGGCAGATGTAGTCGATCCATCCTTCACGCACCCACCTGCGGGTGTCCGCGTGCAGGTCGTCGTACGTCTGCACCCCGGCCGTCGTGTCGGACCCCTCGGGATCGGTCGCCCTGTTGCGCCACACCCCGAACGGGCTGATCCCGAAGCGGGCCCGGGGCCGGGTCCGCTTGATGCGGTGCGCGGTCTCGCGGACCAGCCGGTCGATGTTGTCGCGCCGCCAGGCCGCCCGGTCCACGAAGCCGCCGCCGTACGTGGCGTACGCCTCATCGTCGTCGAAGGTCTGGCCCGCGACCGGATACGGGTAGAAGTAGTCGTCGAAGTGGACGGCATCGATGGCGTACTTCTTCACGGCGTCGAGCATCGCGTCCTGCACGAAGCGCCGGACCTGTGGCAGTCCCGGGTTGTAGTACAGCTTCCCGCCGTACGGCACGACCCAGTCGGGGTGGACGCGCGCCGGGTGCGTCGGGATCAGCCGGCTCGGGTCTGTGTGATTGGCGACACGGTACGGGTTGAACCAGGCGTGCAGTTCGAGGCCGCGGCGGTGCGCCTCGGTCACCGCGGTACCCAGCGGGTCCCAGCCCGGGTCCTGGCCCTGGGTGCCGGTGACGACGTCGGACCAGGGCTCGTACGGGGACGGCCACAGGGCGTCGGCCGTGGGCCGCACCTGGAAGATCACCGCGTTCAGGCGGCGGCGTACCGCCGTGTCCAAGTGCGCGAGGAGCTCCGCGCGCTGCTCGGGGACGGTCAGCCCCGGGCGCGAAGGCCAGTCGCGGTTGGCGACGGTGGCCAGCCACATCCCCCGCATCTCGTGCCGGGGGCGGCCCCGGTGCGGTCCTCCGGCGACGGCGTCCCCCGCCGTCAGTCCGGCCAGCGTGAGCGCGGCCCCGATCGTCACGGCTCGACGTGAGATACGTCCCATGGTTCCCCCCTGATTCCTGTGCCACGGTGTTGCCGGGATGAACAGCCGTTAACCCGGGCTCCACCCGTCCCATGTCTACGGGGTAACGTGCAGATCCGAAAGCCCCGGGAGGATCCTGCCTGCCGGCAACCCCGGACGAACAGCGAAAGGCAGAGGGTGACAGACACCTTGACTGACATCACACGCGTCGGCGTGGTGGGCTGTGGCCAGATGGGCGCCGGGATCGCAGAGGTCTGCGCCCGCAGCGGCCTGGACGTGATGGTGGCCGAGACCACCGGTGAAGCCCTGGAGATCGGCCGCACCCGGCTGCTCAACTCCCTCGCCAAGGCGGCCGAGCGCGGCAAGATCACCGAGGAGGAGCTGGCCGAGACGCAGGAGCGGCTCACCTTCACCACGGACCTGGGCGAGTTCTCCGACCGTGACCTCGTCATCGAGGCGGTCGTGGAGAACGAGCAGGTCAAGACGGAGATCTTCCAGGTCCTCGACCAGGTCGTCACCCGGCGCGACGCGATCCTCGCCTCGAACACCTCGTCCATCCCGCTGGTGAAGCTGGCCGTGACGACGTCCCGCCCGGACCACGTGATCGGCATCCACTTCTTCAACCCGGCCCCGGTGCAGAAGCTCGTCGAGCTGATTCCGGCGCTCACCACGTCCGAGGGCACCATCAGCCGTGCCCAGGCCCTGGTGGAGAAGATCCTCGGCAAGCACGCGATCCGCGCCCAGGACCGCTCGGGCTTCGTGGTCAACGCACTCCTCGTGCCGTACCTGCTCTCGTCGATCCGGATGTTCGAGTCCGGCATCGCCAGCCGCGAGGACATCGACAACGGCATGGAGCTGGGCTGCGCCCACCCGATGGGCCCGCTGAAGCTCTCCGACCTGATCGGTCTCGACACGATCGCCTCCATCGCGGACTCGATGTACACCGAGTACAAGGAGCCGCTGTACGCCGCTCCCCCGCTGCTCCAGCGCATGGTCGACGCGGGCCGCCTCGGCCGCAAGTCCGGCTCGGGTTTCTACACCTACCCCTGATCACACTCCGTGCTCGCCAGTGGGCCCGGTGCTCTTCGGAGCACCGGGCCCACTTCATTCGCACGGGGAGTGAGCGGGGGACTCGCATATGCCTTTCGCACACGCTCCCGCCGCGTCCACCAGGCGAGTTGACTTCCAATGCGCACATCAAAGATGTGACGCTACGGAAAGGAGCGGCCCAGTGACCACCGACCCGGAGCATTCCGTGGTCCCAGAAGAACTCGCGGAGTTACGCCGTGTTGTCGAGGTAGGACTGACCCGAGTCGACGGCCAACTCGCCCTGCTGTCCCACCGCGACGATCAGACCGTCAAGGATCAGGACGATCTGAACGCGCGGATCGCCGCACTCGAGCACACCCGCTGGCCCCTGCCCGCGGTCGCGGCACTGACCACGGTCGGGGCACTGGCCATCACGATATGGCAGGCGCTCGGGCGTTAGAGTGCGGGCGCTGTGCGGGAGGCGTCAGCCCAGCCGCAGATGATGCAGCAGCAGTAACGCGGCCGCCATGTTGGCGGCCGGGACCTCTCCGCGAGCGATCATGTCGGGGACGAGTTTGAGCGGGACCCATTCCCTGCGGTCCGACTCGAAGTCGTCCTGGGGGTGGCCGATGTACGTTCCCTCATCGGTCCAGTAGATGTGGTGCCGGGCGTCCGTGAGGCCGTTCGACGGTTCGACGCTCATCAGATGGCGCAGCGGTCCCGGCCGCCAGCCGGTCTCCTCCTCCAGTTCCCTGGCGGCCGCGTACGCGATGTCCTCGCCGTCCTCGACGACGCCTGCCGCCAGTTCCCATCCCCAGCTGTCGGTGATGAAGCGGTGCCGCCACAGCAGCAGCACCTCGTTCGCCTCGTTCACCACCGTGGCGACGGCCACCGGCCGCAGCCGTATGACGAAGTGGTCCAGATGCCGGCCGTCCGGGAGCTCAACGTCGGCCAGGTTGACGCTGAACCAGCGGTTTTCATACACAGTTTGTTCGTTCTGTTTCGTCCACTGCACGGTTCTGCCACCTTCCGCTTAGTTGATGGCAATATCGCAGCAGCGGCGGCCCCGGGCGTCCTGGCTAAGGGTTCAACGGGTTCAGAGCGGTACGCGCAGCGCCCCGTCGATGAGTTCGGCGGCCTCGGCCGTGCCGGCGCAGCCGCTGCGCACCAAGTGCTCGCGGACCGCCCGGAGTCTGTCGCGCAGGCGCTGGGACTCCATCCCCCGCGCGGTCTCGGCCATCTCGACGGCGGAGGCCACGGCCTGTTCGGCCTGGCCCTGGCGGAGCTGGATCTGGCTGAGCACGGCGAGCCGGTGCACCCGGCCCCGGTCGTGCGCCGGGGTGTGCACGGCCTCGGTGGCGTGCTCCCTGGCCGACGCGTAGTCGCCGAGGCTCAACAGGGCCTCCGCGATCTGTACGTTGACGAATCCGGGCTGGACGTATCCCGTCTCGTCCGGCTCGCGCCCGCGCCGGATGCGCCCGGCGGCGGACTCGGCACGCCGGATGCACTCCAGGGCGCTCGTGCCGTCGCCGAGGTGGGCGTACGCCTTCGCCTGCATCGCGTACAGGTCGGAGGCGAGCGCCGGGGTGATGTGCCGACCTGCGGCACGCAGCGCGGCCTCGGCGAAGGCGACGGCCTGGCGGTGCTCGCGCATGTGCAGCGACTGGTTGACGAGCAGCGCTATCACGTACGCCCCAAGTCCCCTGTCCCCACTGGCCTTTGCCAGCCGCAGAGCCTGGTGGAAGTAGCGCTGGGCGAGGCCGTGCGCGTCGGAGTCGTACGCGCAGATGCCTGCGATGGCGACCAACCCGCCGGTGGCGCGGTGCAGTTGGCGTCCCGTGGCATCGGTGTACCTGCCGCGCAGCAGGGGCGCCGCCTCGGCGTTGAGGAAGCCGACGATGCGGGTCCGCGTCCCGACGCCGCCCGCCTTGCGGTACATCTGCTCGTAGTGGGTGCGGGCCGACCGCATCATCTCGATGTCGGCGGGGCTGACCAGAAGGCGTCCGCCGCGCGAGACATCGGTGTCCTCCGGCGGGTTCTCCCACTCCCACACGGGCATCACGGCGGGGGTGCCGGTGACGGCCGGGGCGTCGAGGATGTGGCGCCGCTGCTGTTCGTCGGAGCGCCACAGGGCGGTGGCGCGCTCCACGAAACCGGAGAGCGAGGAGCTGTGCGGGGCGGCCGGCCCGCCGGGGATGCCGAGACCGATGTCGTCGAGGGTGACGTGCCGCTGGAGGCGTCCGGTGAGCACTTCGCAGATCAGGTCCGGGACCTGGCCGCGCGGCCGCTGGCCTTTCAGCCAGCGGGCGACGGCGGTGTGTTCGTAGCGCAGGGCGAGCCCGCGGGCTCTGCCCGCGTGGTTCACGTGCGCGGCAAGGCCCGCATGCGAGATCCCGGCTTCGTCGAGAATCGCGTCGAGCAGGGTGTTGGGCTGCATGGGTGCCCTCCGTTGGCTCGGTATTCCAAGCCTAGTCCCGACGCCTTCACACGGGGTGTGATCGGAATGCCCAACTCCGGGCGCCGTGCACTCTGTTGTGGCCGGATTCCCCCCGCTTGACTGAAGTGCCTCGCAAGAGGCCGGCCGGGCCGTCGGCTCCCCCTCATTCAGACGGCGGTCCGATCGATCCCGCGTCGTCCGCCCGCTCGCCTGCCCACAACCCCGCGGCGGGCGGGCGACGCCCCTGGCGGTGCGTGAGGTCAGAGAACCGTGTAAGCGGTGCGCACGACGGGCTCACCGTGCTGGACGGGTACGTATCCACGGTCGTTGCGCAGCACGAGGAGCGTGGCGTCATCGCCGGGAGGTCCGCCGACATGGCTGAGGAGCCGCTCGTACACGGCGTTGATGACGGCCTTCGGCACGACCGGCCGGCCGCGCACCGTCTCGGTGAGCTCGCGTTGCAAGGGAAAGAACCGGCCATGCGCGTCGCGGGCGTCCTCGATGCCGTCGGTGTGCAGCAGGAGCCCCTCTCCCGGCAGGATCCGTCCGCACCGTACGGGCACGAGCTCGGCGGGCAGCGGGAACGGGCCGAGCGGCGGCAGCGGGTCGCCGCCGGCCATCGGCTCGGCGCAGCGCACCACGCCGGGCCGCAGCAGATACGGCCAGGGGTGGCCGCAGTTGAGGGCGTACACCGCGCCGTCCGCCCGGATCTCCAGGAGCAGCACGGTCACGAACTCCTCGGCGTTCTCCGGATCGCTCCCCGCGACGGCCGGGTGTTCGGCACGCGCGCTCTGGCGCAGATGCCGTGCATGGGTCCGCCCCAACCTCCTGAGTACGCAGCCGAGTTCGCGCTCGTCGTGCGCGGCCTCGCGGAAGCTGCCGAGGACGGCGCCCACGGTGGCGAGCGCGCCGAGCCCGTGTCCGCGCACGTCCCCCATGACCACGCGGACGCCGTGATCGGTGGCGACGACGTCGTACAGGTCGCCGCCGACGCTGGCGCCGCGGTCGGCGGCGAGCCGGCCCGCGGCCAGGGCGAGCCCGTCGAGCCGGGGCGGCAGCGGTCGCAGCAGCGCGGACTGGGCGGCGCCCGCGACGGCCTTGATGTCCCGCAGCTCCCGCGTCAGGCCTCGTCGTACGTGAAGAATCAGCCCGCTGCCCACCAAGAAGAAGACGGCACTGCTCACGATGCGGGCGTCCAGGCCGCTCTGCCACGCGAGCGGGCAGGTCAGCTTGTACGTGATGGCGACGGCGCCCCAGACCATGGGCAGACCGCAGGTCAACACGCGCCGGAACCGCGGAGGTTCGGCGCGGACGGCCTTGGCGAGGCGCGCGCGGAGGGAGGTGCGAAGGGAAGTACGGAAGGTACGGGTGGGCGCCCTGGTCTTGGTACGCATTATGGCCACATGCCCCTGTCTGCCAGGATCATGGCGAATCCTCACCCGAACGAGTGAAGGGCGCACCCGGAGGTCCGGATGCGCCCTTCAACAGGCTCCTACCTGCGCCGTTACGCGCCGCGCAGCACCGCGCCCGCGCTCTCGGCGGCACGGGCGACCGCCGCGTCGCGGGCGGCGCTGGCCTCCTCGACCGTCAGCGTGCGGTCGGCGGCACGGAAACGCAGCGCGTAGGCGAGGGACTTCTTGCCGGCGCCGAGCTGCTCCGCGTTCTCGTACACGTCGAACAGGCGGAGGGACTCGAGGAGTTCACCGGCGCCCGCGCGCAGCGCGCTCTCCACGGCCGCGGCCGGGGTGCCCTGGTCGACGACGAGCGCGACGTCCTGGGTGGCGACGGGGAACGTCGAGATCCGCGGCGCCTGCACGACCCCGGCGCTCGCCTGCTCCACGAGGTCCAGGTTCAGCTCCATGGCACTGGTGCGGGCCGGCAGACCGAAGGCCTTGACGACGCGCGGGTGCAGCTCACCGGCGTGGCCGACGAGGGTCTTGACCCCGTCGATCGCGACGTACAGAGCGGCGCACCGGCCGGGGTGCCAGGGGCCGTACTGGCCCTGCTCCACGGCGAGTTCGGTGCCTGCCTCGTGGGCGATGACGCGGGCCGCCTCGACGGCGTCGGCCCAGGTCGTCGGATACCCCTTGCCCCACCAGCCGCTCTGCTCACGGGCGCCGGCGAGGACGACCGCGGCGTGCCGGGGCTGGTTCGGGAGCGCGGCCGTCAGGGACGCGACCTCCTCGGCGGTGGGACGCCGGACGACGGGCAGCCGGGTCGCGATGCGCAGTTCGTCCTGCGGGTGGAAGACCAGGCCGGTCTCGAACAGCGCCAGGTCGTGGCTGCCCCGCCCGTCGTTGCGGCGCAGCGCGGACAGCAGGCCCGGCAGCAGCGTCGTACGGAGGGCGGGCTCCTCGTCGGAGAGCGGGTTGACGAGGGTGACGACGCGGCGGGCCGGGTCCTCCTTCTCCAGGCCGAGCTGGTCGAAGACGGCCTCGCCGATGAACGGGTAGTTCAGCGCCTCGACGTATCCGGCGCCGGCCAGGACGCGGCCGACGCGGCGGTGCGTGCGCTGACGCTCGGTCAGGCCGCGGCCCGCCGGGGGCTTCGGCAGCGTGGAGGGCAGGTTCTCGTAGCCCTCCAGACGGATGACCTCTTCGGCCAGGTCGTTCGGGTCGGTCAGGTCGGACCGCCAGGACGGCACGGTGACCGTGAGCGTGTCTTGCCCGTAGACGTCACAGCCGACTTCCTGCAGTCGACGTACGACGGTCTCGCGGCCGTAGGTGACGCCCGCGACCTTGTCCGGGTGGTCGGCCGGGATGGTGATGGTGCGCGGCGCGCCCGGGGAGATGACCTCGGTGACGCCCTCCTCCGCGGTGCCGCCCGCGAGCAGCACGAGGAGGTCGACGACGCGCTGGGCCGCGGCGGAGGTGGCCTGCGGGTCGGTGCCGCGCTCGAAGCGCTTGGCCGCCTCGGAGGACAGCTTGTGGCGGCGCGAGGTGCGGGCGATGGTGAGCGCGTCGAAGTGCGCGGCCTCGATGACGACGTCGGTGGTCCCGGCGGCCCCGGCAGCATCGGTCTGATCCGCGATCTCCGTGTTGGCGCCGCCCATCACACCGGCGAGGCCGATCGGGCCGCGCTCGTCGGTGATGACGAGGTCCTCGGAGTCGAGGGTGCGCTCGACGCCGTCGAGGGTCTTGAACTTCTCGCCGGACAGTGCGCGGCGCACGCCGATCGAGCCCTGGACGAGCGAGCGGTCGTAGGCGTGCAGCGGCTGGCCGAGCTCCAGCATCACGTAGTTCGTGACGTCGACGGCGAGCGAGATCGGGCGCATGCCGGCCTTCTGCAGGCGGCGCTGCAGCCAGATCGGCGAGCGCGCCTCGGGGCTCAGCCCGGTGACCGTGCGCGCGGTGAAGCGGTCGCAGGCGATCGGGTCGGAGACCTGGACCGGGTAACCGAACGCGTTCGGCGCGGGGACGTCGAGGAGCGCCGGGTCGCGCAGCGGCAGCCCGTAGGCGGTGGCGGTCTCGCGGGCGATGCCGCGCATCGACAGGCAGTAGCCGCGGTCGGGCGTGACGGCGATGTCGAGCACCTCGTCGACGAGCTCGAGCAGCTCGATGGCGTCGGTGCCGGCCTCGTGCTCCGGCGGCAGCACGATGATCCCGTGCGTGCCGTCGTCGCCCATGCCCAGCTCGTCGGTGGAGCAGATCATGCCGTGCGAGGTCTTGCCGTACGTCTTCCGCGCGGCGATCGCGAAGCCGCCGGGCAACTCGGCGCCGGGCAGCACGACGACGACCTTGTCGCCCACCGCGAAGTTCCGGGCGCCGCAGACGATCTCCTGCGGCTCGCTCGTGCCGTTGGCGGTGCCGACGTCGACCGTGCAGAACCGGATCGGCTTCTTGAAGCCCTCCAGCTCCTCGATGGTCAGCACCTTGCCCACCACGAGGGGGCCCTTGAGGTCGGCGCCGAGCTGCTCGACGCTCTCGGCCTCGAGGCCGACACCGACGAGCTTGGCCTGCACGTCACGGCCGGTCTCGGTGGCGGGGAGATCGACGTACTCCCGCAGCCAGGAAAGCGGGACCCGCATCAGATCTCCATCCCGAACGGCCGGGTGAACCGGACGTCACCCTCGACCATGTCTCGCATGTCTTCGACGTTGTGGCGGAACATCAGCATCCGCTCGATGCCGAACCCGAAGGCGAATCCGCTGTACTTCTCCGGGTCGACACCGCACGCGGTCAGCACGCGCGGGTTGACCATGCCGCAGCCGCCCAGCTCGATCCAGCCCTCGCTGCCGCAGGTGCGGCAGGGCCGGTCCGGGTTGCCCACGGACTCACCGCGGCAGACGTAGCAGACCATGTCCATCTCGGCGGACGGCTCGGTGAAGGGGAAGTAGTTGGGCCGCAGCCGGGTCTTCATGTCGTCGCCGAAGAGCGCCTTGACCATGTGGTCCAGGGTGCCCTTCAGGTCGGCCATGGTGAGGCCCTCGTCCACGGCGAGCAGCTCGATCTGGTGGAAGACCGGGGTGTGCGTGGCGTCCAGCTCGTCGGTCCGGTACACGCGGCCGGGACAGACGATGTAGACGGGCGGCTCCCGGTCGAGCAGCGAGCGGGCCTGCACCGGGGAGGTGTGCGTGCGCAGGACGACCCCGCTCTCGTCGCCCGTCGTGCCCTCGGGGCCCTGGACGAAGAAGGTGTCCTGCATCTGCCGCGCCGGGTGGTCCGGCGTGAAGTTCAGGGCGTCGAAGTTGAACCACTCCGCCTCGACCTCGGGCCCCTCCGCGATCTCGTATCCCATCGATACGAAGACGTCCGCGACGCGCTCCATCATGGTCGTCAGCGGGTGGCGGGCGCCGGCCGGAGTGCGGTCGTAGGGCAGCGTGACGTCCACGGCCTCCTCGACCAGGACGCGCGCGTCGCGCTCGGCCTCCAGCTCGGTCTGGCGGGCGGCGAGGCCCCGGCCGACCGCGGCGCGGGCCTGGCCGACGCGCTTGCCCGCCTCGGCCTTCGCCTGCGGGGGCAGCGCCCCGATCTCGCGGTTCGCGAGCGACAGGGGGGCAGTGCCGCCGGTGTGCGCGACCTTGGCCTCCTGAAGCGCCTCGAGCGAGTCCGCGGCGGCGAAGGCGGCGAGCGCCTCGTCCCGCACGCGCTCGATCTCTTCCGGTTTCAGTGCCTCGACCTCGACCGGGTCGTACGACTTGTTCGGTGCCGACATCTCTTCCCGTGCTTCCGATTGGCTGGCGGATGGCCCCGTCCGACTCGTTGGGGAACCGTCCCGGACTTGGGAACGCCAAAGGTCGAGTCTACCGGGGGTGACATGTGTGAATGCGCCCGTGGGGGCCGATGCTCAGGCGTTGAGGTACGCCGGCGCCGCCACGGGCAACGTAAATCGGAACTGGGCGCCGCCACCGGGCGCCCGCCCGACGGTGATCGTGCCGCCGTGGACCTCGACGATGCCCTTGACGATGTAGAGGCCGAGGCCGGTGCCGCCGCGCTTGCTGCCCCGCCAGAAGCGGGTGAAGACGCGGTTCATGGACTCCTCCGGGATGCCGGGGCCCTCATCGCTGACGGTGACCGAGGTCGATTCCCTGGCCGTCGTGGAGGGCTCTACGTCAATGGTGACGGTTCCCTCGCCGTGCCGCACGGCGTTTTCCAGCAGGTTGCTCAGCACCTGGTCGACCTTGTCGGGGTCGGCCCACAGGTCGGGCAGCGGCTGCTCGACCCGGAGCAGGAACCGCTCGGCCGACTGACCTGCGGCGACGTGGGACTGGATGTGCCGGGAGACGGCGGCGCCGATGTCGACGGGCTGCCGGCGCAGTTCGAGCCGGCCCGAGTCGATCCGCGAGATGTCGAGCAGCTCGGTGATCAGCCGCGTCACCCGGTTCGCGTCCGCGTCGACGGTCTCCAGCATCAGCCGCTTCTGCTCGTCGGTGAACCGCTCCCATTTGGCGAGCAGCGTCGCCGTGAACCCCTTGACCGAGGTCAGCGGTGAGCGCAGTTCGTGGGCGACGGTGGCGATCAGCTCGGCGTGGCTGCGCTCGGTGCGCCGCCGGGCCTCGGTGTCGCGGATCTGCACGACAACGCTGCCCACGGGTCCTGTGGGGCGGGTCCGCACATAGCGCGCGGTCACCAGGACTTCCCGGCCGCCCGGCAGCAGCAGGTTCCGCTCGGGCTGTCCCACGCGGGTGGCGAGACCGCCGTACGGATCGGTCAGCTGCCACCAGCGCCGGCCTTCGAGGTCCTCCAGGGGCAGCGCCCGGTCGAGCGGCGCGCCGAGGGCGTCGGCGGCGGGGACGGCGGTGATGCGCTCCGCGGCGGCGTTGAACGTGACGACGTGGCCGCTCTCGTCGGCGACGACGAGTCCGTCGGGCAGGTCGTCGGGGTGGAGGCCGGCTCCGGCGGGACCGGGCGTGGCCGCCCCAGGGGGTGTGCTCACCCCCGGTGTCCTGCTGGTGCGGACCGTCATTTCCCCGTACCCCACCTCTCGCAACGGCACAGTGGGCCCCGAGTTCGTCACCCTACTAGTCGGGGGTGACGGACTACCAGTCACCGGTGACGCAGAGAGAGCGCGCGGGACCGGCGTGCGGACCGGCGCAGGTCAGCTACGGCATCCGCCGGGGGCGCGCTGGGCGCGAGCGGAGGCGTACAGGCACACGGCGGCCGCCGTCGCGAGGTTGAGGCTCTCGGCCCTGCCGTGGATGGGCACGCGGACGACGGCGTCCGCGAGGGCGCGGGTCTCCTCGGGCAGGCCCCACGCCTCGTTGCCGAACACCCAGGCGGTCGGGGTGCCCATGGAGCCCTTGTCCAGCTCGTCGTCGAGATCGTCGTCGCCGGCTCCGTCGGCGGCCAGGATGCGTACACCGGCGTCCTTGAGCCGGGCGACGGCGTGCTCGACGGGCACGCCCGTGGCGACCGGCAGATGGAACAGGGATCCGACCGAGGCGCGTACGGCCTTGGGGTTGTACAGGTCGACGGAGGCGTCCGTGAGCACCACGGCCTCGGCGCCCGCGGCGTCGGCGCACCGCAGCACGGTTCCGGCGTTCCCGGGGTCGCGTACGTGCGCGAGCACGGCGACGAGCTTGGGCCGGGCCGCGAGGATCTCCTCGAACGGTGTGTCCAGGAACCGGCACACGCCCACCAGGCCCTGCGGTGTCACGGTCGTGGAGATGTCGGCGACGACACTCTCGTCGGCGAGGTGCACCCGGGCGTCGGCGCCGCGCGCCTCCGCGACGATGTCGGCGTAGCGCTCGGCGGCCTCGACGGTCGCGAACATCTCGACGAGCGCCCCATGGGCCGCGGCTTCCCGCACGGCCTGCGGCCCCTCGGCGAGGAACAGCCGCTCCTTCCCCCGGAAGTTCCGCTTGGCCAGCCGCCGGGCGGCGGAGACGCGGGGTGACTTGGGAGAGATCAGTTCGGGAGCAGCAACCATAGGAACTCACCTAGGAAAGGAGCGCCCCGAAAGGGGCGCGGGGAACCGCGCGAGCAACCACAACGGACCGGCGCACGGCACAAGGCAGACGAGGGCAGACGGGATACCGAACGCATCGGACCCGCAGGCCGGCTGACCTGCGGGTCCGATTACACCGGCTCAGCGGAGCGTCAGGCCGCAGCCTTCGGCGCGTTGACGTCAGCCGGCAGCGCCTTCTGCGCGACCTCGACCAGCGCGGCGAACGCGTTGGAGTCGTTGACGGCCAGCTCCGCGAGGATCTTGCGGTCCACCTCGATGTTGGCGGCGTTCAGACCCTGGATGAGGCGGTTGTACGTCATGCCGTTCTGGCGGGCAGCGGCGTTGATGCGCTGGATCCACAGCCGACGGAAGTCGCCCTTGCGCTTCTTGCGGTCGTTGTAGTTGTAGACCAGGGAGTGGGTGACCTGCTCCTTGGCCTTGCGGTACAGACGCGAGCGCTGACCGCGGTAGCCGCTGGCCTGCTCGAGGATCGCCCGACGCTTCTTGTGCGCGTTTACCGCGCGCTTGACGCGTGCCACTTTTTAACTCCTTGTAGCGGGGCCGGGGTTGGACTCACCCGGCCCGAATTCGAATAGGTCCCGGTGGTGACGTGCGCGGCGCCGAGGCGCCGGTACGTCACTTGCCGAGAAGCTTCTTGATCTTCTTGGCGTCGCCCGGGGCCATCTCGGCGTTGCCGGTCAGACGGCGCGTCACGCGCGACGACTTGTGCTCGAGCAGGTGGCGCTTGCCGGCACGCTCGCGGAGCACCTTGCCGGAGCCGGTGATCTTGAAGCGCTTGCTGGACCCGCTGTGCGACTTGTTCTTCGGCATAGCGCCGTTCTCTCCTCGTCAGTGGCGTTCCCTGCCGGTTCGCGCCGTGGCTCGAACCGGCAGCGGGGGAACGTCATACGTGTCGGTGGGTATCCGTGGCGCACAGGCTGTACGCCGCCGGATCATGCCTCGGCAGGAGCCTCGGCGGGGGTTTCGGCAGAGACGTCGGCGGGCGCCGCAGCGTCCTCGATGCCTTCGATGTCGGCCTCGTCCTCAGCCGCGTTCTGCGACTTGCCGGGGTTGGCCTTGGCGTCGGCCTTGCGGGCGGCCTGCGCCTCACGAGCCTCGGCCATCGCCTCGGTCTTCTTCTTGTGCGGGCCGAGAACCATGATCATGTTTCGGCCGTCCTGCTTCGGGTTCGACTCGATGAACCCGAGGTCTTCGACGTCGTTCGCGAGACGCTGCAGCAGTCGGTAGCCGAGCTCCGGCCGGGACTGCTCGCGACCACGGAACATGATCGTGATCTTGACCTTGTCGCCCTGCTTGAGGAACCGGACAACGTGACCCTTCTTGGTGTCATAGTCGTGCGGGTCGATCTTCGGCCGGAGCTTCATCTCCTTGATGACCGTGTGCGCCTGGTTCTTGCGCGCCTCACGGGCCTTCATGGCCGACTCGTACTTGAACTTCCCGTAGTCCATGAGCTTGCAGACGGGCGGACGGGCTGTCGCCGCCACCTCGACGAGGTCGAGGTCGTACTCCTGAGCGAGCTCAAGGGCCTTGGCAAGCGGAACAATCCCGACCTGCTCGCCGCTTGGACCGACAAGACGCACTTCGGGAACGCGAATCCGGTCGTTGATGCGGGGCTCGGCGCTGATGGATCCTCCTCGGTTAGCACCACACGACGGCCTGGCGGACCGCCGCGTATTTTCAGTGACTACCAACCGTGCCGACGCATAAAAAATGCCCCGGACGGTACACACGCGGGGCTCCAAAGAACTACCGGAGCACCGCCACGGTGGACCGCGGGGCGCAAACTCGGACGGCTCCATCGTCCGTACGGAACGATGGGGACCATCTGACCGGTGACCCGCCGCCCGCCAGGGCGATCAGGTGGGAGATCGGAGCCTCCACTTGTGGGCCGGTCACTCAGGTCCTGTGGACGTGGGTATCCGGCCGGTCGTTACACAAGGTTAGCAGCACTTGGGGGGTGCGCCCAACCGGGTGCGCGGGCGGCATATCGTGTGGGGCATGAGTGACGCCACCCCCGCAGCCCCTTCGGGGGCTTCCCCCCAGAGTCCCGACTACGACGCGCTGACCCGCGACATCGCCGAGGTACCCGCCGTCGAGGTCATCGTGACGGTCGCGGTGAACCTGATGAGCGCCGCCGCGGTGAAGCTGGGCCTTACCGAGGAGGGCGACGCCCACAAGGACCTCGACGAGGCCCGCAAGCTGATCCACGCCCTGGCCGGACTGCTCGACGGCAGTGCGACGGAGATCAGCTCGTTCCACGCGGCGCCGCTGCGTGACGGTCTGAAGTCGCTGCAGCTGGCGTTCCGCGAGGCGTCGGTCGTGCCGGACGAGCCGGGGCAGGGCCCGGGTGAGAAGTACACGGGGCCCGTGTACGGCTAGGACAGGCCCTGGTCGCTCTCCCTTACGTAGAAGGGCTCGCCCGGTGGCGTCGCCCCGGCCGGCAGAAGTGCCAGGTCGAGGCCGCGCACCAGGCGGGCCCTCAGTGTTTCGTCGGCGGCGATGCGCCGGGCCACGGCCTGTGCCGTCGTCGCCGGGTCGGCGCCCGGTTCGATGACCAGGGCGAGGACGCCGTCCGCCGCGCCGGGGCCCAGGTGGGCGCGGCGCACGGCGGGCTCGGCGGCGACCGCCGCGCGGACCGCGCCGGTGACCGCCGGGTCGGCCAGCGGGTCGGCATTGCTGCGGCCCTCGGCGAGTGCGTAGAGCGCGGCGCCGGTGATCTCGTACGGGACCGGGCCCGCGAGGTCGAGGACGACCGTGTCCGCCTTTTCGTGGGCAGCGGCCTGGAGCGCCTGGTGCAGCGGGACGGCGACCGGGCGGGCCTCGGGGTCCCACAGGGCCAGGGAGCGGGTCGAGGTGAAGGCGGGCAGTGCGGTGCGGTTGCCCGCCTTGAGCGTCGGGACCGCCATGTCGCTGGTCTTCTCCCGGCGCAGGCCGTTCTCGTCCTCCTCGACCTCGCCCAGGACCGCGACGACGGGGACCAGCAGGCGGGCGTCCTTCAGTGCCGCCAGGACCGGCCCATGGGCCGTGCGCTCCTGTGACCAGGCGGCCAGGGCGTCGGCGAGGCGCGGGTCCGCCGTGCCGTCGTCGTCGGAGAAGCCGGGGTCGGGAATGTTCTTGTTCGCCACGTTCACCGACCCTACCGAGCGGACGGATCCGGGTTCTCAGCGGACCCGGAGGTGCGGCTCATGGTCCGCACAGGACCGCGCCGGACCATCGGTCGCATGTCCCACGGAACAAGACGGCGGCGGGAACGTACCGGTCGCCGGCGTCCCCTCGTCCACGCGGCCGTCGCCTCCGCGGTGCTTCTCGCCGCCACCGCCGGCACTACGGTCTATGTGAAGGCGCAGGCGCACGACGCGACTGCCCTCGTGTCGAAGGTCGCCGCAGCCACCGGGGGTTCCGTGACACCTTCTCCCTCTCCCACCGTGGACCGGGACGACCGGCTCGCCGAGGCCGTGCGCTCCGCGGCCGACGGGCACGACGGCGACGTCTCCGTGGCCGTGCTCGACGTGACGGACGGCGCGAGTGCGACGTATGCGTCCGGCGACGGGACCTACGACACCGCGAGCATCGTGAAGGTCGACGTGCTGGCCGCGCTGCTGCTGCAGGCGCAGGACGACGGGCGGACACTGACCGCGCAGGAGAAGACATACGCCACGGCGATGATCGAGAAGAGTGACAACGCGGCGACGACCGCGCTGTGGGACGCCATCGGCACGGCGGACGGGCTCGACGCGGCGAACGAGCGCCTCGGACTGACCAGCACCACGGGCGGCGACGGACCGCTGTGGGGACTCACCCAGACCACGGCCGACGATCAACTCGCCCTGCTCAAGCAGGTGTTCGGGGTCGGAGACACAGGGGACACCGGGGACAGCGCACTGAGCGCGGCCTCGCAGGCGTACGTCCAGGAGCTGATGGGGAACGTCGAGAGCGATCAGGCGTGGGGCGTCTCCGCGGCGGGATCGGCCGGAGCCGAGCTGAAGAACGGGTGGCTGCAGCGGAGCACCACGGGGCTGTGGGACATCAACAGCGTCGGCCGGGTCAGCGTGGACGGCAAGCAGTATCTGGTGGCCGTGCTCTCCAACGGCCAAGTCACCAAGGACGCCGGGATCTCACTCGTGGAGGACGTGGCGAAGGCCGCCGTGCAGGCGCTCAGCGACGACGGCTGAGCCGGTGGCCGCGCCACAGGTGGACGGCCGCGCCGAGCAGCAGGGCGCCCAGTACGTAGGCGACCGGGGCGACCCAGCCGGCCGGTCCGTCCTCGTCCGGGTCGTCCGGTCCCGGACCGAAGTACTTCTCGCCGTACGCGGCCGAAGTCAGCCCCTGCGGCTTCAGCTTCCCGCCGGCGCGGATCGCGGCGGCCGGGTCGACCATGCCGTAGCCGCGTGAGTCGTCGCGGCCGCCGGTCGGCGGGTCCTCTGCGGTGTCCTCCATGAGCTGCTTGATCTGCGCGGGGTTCAGGCCCGGGTGTGCGGCGCGGACCAGGGCGACGGCGCCGGAGACGAACGCGGAGGCGGCGCTGGTGCCCCACGCCGAGTAGTACCGGCGGTCGGGATCGGCGGTGACGATGCCCCGGCCGGGGGCGGCGACGGTGGCGTACCAGCGGCGGGTGGAGAAGTAGGCGCGGTTGCCCGCCGCGTCGACGGCGGTGGCCGTGATGACGCCGGGGTAGGCGGCCGGATAGGAGATGTGGTCGCCCTTCTTGCCGCCGTTGCCCGCGGAGGCGACGACAGAGACGCCCTTCTTCAGCGCGTACTGGACGGCTTCGTCCTCGCCCGCCTCCGCGTGCGCGGTCGGGGAGTCGTCGCCGAGCGAGAGGTTGATGACGTCGGCGCCGTGGTCGGCGGCCCAGCGGATGCCGTCGGCGAGGGCGTTGCCGCGCGTCTCGCGGGCCTTGGCGCGGGACGCGTCGCCGTCCTCCAGGATCACCCGGACGGGGAGGATCTTGGCTTCGGGGGCGATGCCGATGACGCCGTCCCCGTTGCCCGTGCCGTGTCCGTGGCCCGCGATGATGCCGGCGATGGCGGTGCCGTGGCGGGCCCAGGGGCGGTCGCCTCGGCCCGCGCCGAAGCCGATGAGGTCCTTGCCGGTGAGGACGTTGCCCGCGAGGTCGGGGTGCTGGTCGTCGACGCCGGTGTCCAGGACGGCGACCGTGATGCCCTTGCCCTTCGTGGTGCGCCACGCGTCCTGGGTGTGCATGGCCGCCAGGCCCCACTGCTGGGAGCGGACCGAGTCGGCGTGCGCGGCGGCGGACGGGAGCAGGGCGAGGGCCGCTGCACCCGCGAGGGCGGCGATCCGGTGGGGGCGCTTCATGACGGCTGCTCCGTGGACTTCTGGACGGCCTTGCGCAGGCCTCGTTCGACGCGGTCGGCGATGCCCTGGGCCTCGTGGCCGAGTCCGGCCTGGGCGGGAGCCTCGGTGGCGTCCGCCTTCATCGCCTCGACGGCCGGCTCGGGGTCCGCGACGGTGCGCCCGTCGGCGAACCCGGAGACCGCGTAGACGACGACCGGGGCGTCGGTCAGGACGTTGATGGACCAGGACGCGCGCTGGGCGTCACCGAAGTCCGCGGCGACGGTGCCCGGCACGGCGTACGGGCGGGGCACGAGGTCGGGGCGCCGGTCGAGGCCGTCCTCGGTGAAGCGGGTGCGCAGCGCCTTGGCCGCCTCGGCGTCGGCGCTGGTGAACATCAGGCCGACGGTGGTGACGTTGCTCTGCGTGGCGTCCGTGTAGGTGGCCCGCAGCAGGCGCAGGCAGCCGCCGGGGCGCAGCGCCTTGTACAGGAGCGGGTCGAAGGCCTTGCCGCAGCCGCTGTCGGGGGCGACACCGATCCGGGTCCAGGTGCGGTCGGCGCCGCCGGGGCCTGCCCCCTCGCCGTTCAGGGTGCGGGGGAAGAGCCGGTCGACGGGGATGCCGTGCCACAGTTCGGCGGCGTCGCGGTAGGCGGTCTGCGCGGAGACGGCCCCGTCGCCGGTGAGCAGGGAGCCGGTCGCGGCGCCGCCGATCAGGCCGAGGCCGAGCACGAGGCAGGCCGCCGCGGCCGCGGCGCGGGGGCGCAGGCGGGCGCCGATGGGGCGCAGCCGGGTCGTGCTGTCGTCGTAGTGCTCGGGGCGCGCGAACCGGACGAAGGGCCGGCCTGCCGTGCCCGGGAGGGGGGTGAGGTCGACGGTGCCCACCGCCCTCCGGGCGCCTTGTGCGGGCCCCGCCGGGGCCGGGGGTATGGGGCGCAGACGAGTGGTGGTCTCGTTCTGGTGCGCATCGGCGCCGCCGTGGGGGGCCGCGGTGGTGTGGGCGGGTGCCGTGCCGTCGTGGTTGCTCGCGCCGTTCCCCGCACCCCTGGCGGGGCTTGCCTCGGGCGGGAGGGAAGGGGATCCCCCGGCGGGGCCCGTCTCGGGCGGGAGGGGGTGGGAGCGGCGCGGCGGGGTGTCCGGGAAGCGGGACGACGGGGCCGGTGGGGGCGGTGTGCTGGGCAACGGGGGTGCGCCGTCCGGGAGTTGCGAGTCGCCCTCCTGCGCGGGCGCGGGTGCGTGCGCCGGGCGGGGCGGGCCGGCCGGAGGCGGTGGCGTCGTGGGACGCGGCGGGACACGTCGGGCTTCCGTGCTCATGCCTCCCCGTTTCCTCAAGCCAGCGTGCGCGTCACTCTAACGGGCCTGCCCATGGACCGGGCCCCTCAGTCCACGGCCTTGGCCGATCTGCCCGGATCGTCCCTCTACCCTGCGGTAATCGGGTCTGGCAGGCTTCGGTCATGACACCGCGCGCCGCCGACAGGGCCCGCTTCGACCGGGCCACCGCACACCTCGACGCCCCGCTGGCGATCGTGGATCTGGACGCCTTCGACGCGAACGCCGACGATCTCGTACGCCGTGCCGCCGGGAAGCCGATCCGGGTGGCGAGCAAGTCCGTGCGGTGCCGGGCCCTGTTGGAGCGGGTGCTCGCGCGGCCCGGGTTCGCCGGGATCATGTCGTTCACGCTGGCGGAGTCGGTGTGGCTGGCGCGGTCCGGGTTCGAGGACGTGCTGCTCGCGTATCCGTCCGCGGACCGGGCCGGTTTCGCCGAGCTGGCGCACGACGCGAAGCTGGCCGCCGCCGTGACCGTGATGATCGACGACCCGGCGCAGCTGCGGCTGATCGACGACGCCAGGGACGGGGGCCGCGAGGAGATCCGGGTCTGCCTGGAGCTCGACACGTCGTGGCGGGTCCTGGGCGGCCGGGTGCGGATCGGCGCCCTGCGCTCCCCACTGCGCACCCCGGCCCAACTCGCCGACCTGGCGCGGGCCGTGGCACGCAAACCCGGTTTCCGGCTCGTGGGGATCATGGCGTACGAGGGTCATGTGGCCGGGGTCGGGGACGCGCTGACGGGGCGTCCGGTGCGGTCGCGGGCGATCCGCCTGATGCAGGCCGCCGCGCGCAAGGAGCTGGCCGCGCGGCGCGGCGAAGTGGTGCGGGCGGTGCGCGCGGTGGCGCCGGACCTGGAGTTCGTGAACGGCGGCGGGACGGGCAGCGTGCAGCACACCGCCGCAGAGGACGCGGTCACGGAGATCGCCGCCGGGTCGGGCCTCTATGTGCCGCGTCTCTTCGACAACTACACGTCGTTCAGGGGGCGTCCGGCCGCGCTGTTCGCCCAGCCGGTGGTGCGCAGGCCCGGGGTCGGGGTCGTGACCGTGCTGGGCGGCGGGTATCCGGCGTCGGGCGCCGCGGGCCCCGACCGGCTGCCG
This sequence comes from Streptomyces sp. NPDC102467, assembly GCF_044765445.1. NCBI lineage: Bacteria > Bacillati > Actinomycetota > Actinomycetes > Kitasatosporales > Streptomycetaceae > Streptomyces > Streptomyces sp. NPDC102467. Next base: position 225,024 of record NZ_JBIWKA010000004.1, read on the forward strand.
GTGCCGTATCTGCCGGAGGGGCTGCGCTACGACGCCCAGGAAGGGCCGGGTGAGGTGCAGACGCCGCTGCTCGGCTCGGCGGCCGACGATCTGCTGCTCGGGGACAAGGTGTGGTTCCGGCACGCGAAGGCCGGGGAACTGTGCGAGCGGTTCGAGGTGCTGCACCTCGTGGAGGGCGACGCGGTGACCGCGGCCGTGCCCACGTATCGCGGCGAGGGCTATACGTTCCTGTAGGCGGCGCGGCTAGTTTGTCGGGCCGACGCTGCTGCCCACTCCCCCGCCGCCGCCCGTGGCGCCCACCGGCCGGATGCCCTTGACGATCGTGTCGAGGTCGGCGAGCGGCGGGGACGCGTCGCTCGCGTCGAGGGTGCAGCGCACGGCGACCAGGGACTGCGAGCCGACGCTGGACGGGAACACCACGGACTGCACGTAACCGCCGGGCCCCTCGGCCGTCGTGACCTTCCAGCGCACGAGGAAGCCCGCGCGCCCGGCGACCGCGATCTGCCGTTCGGCGACGACCTTGTGGCCCGTCATGCCGCCGAACGGCCGCTGCCCGATCGCGTCGGTGTCGTACGCGAGGTCGGCGGCGTCGGAGACGTCCTTCGTGGCCAGGGCCCGTGCGCTCGCGCCGGCCGCCACGCCGGTCACGGTGCGCGTGGCGACGGTGCCGTGGCGGCACAGGCCGTCGTCGTACGGACAGGTGTAGGTGCGCGGTGTGGTCAGCAGGACGTCGTCGTCGGCGACGTTCTCCGCTTTCTGCCAGCCGTCGACGACGGGCAGCGTGATGCCGTTGAGCTGGTCGGTGACCCGGGTGGCGTCCTCGGTCGGGGACGGCGCCGCGCTGGTGGTGGGCGGCGCCGACGCCGGAGCGGACCCGGTGGGCCCGTTCCGCGCCTCGGTGCCGCCCGCGCCGCCGTCGCCGGACACGACCACGACGACACCGGCGACGATGGCCGCCACGAGCACGATCCCCGTGGCGGCCACGGCGACGGCCTTTCCGCGCCCGGCGCCCGGCTTCCGCGGCGGCCGCGCGAGGGCCACCGGCGCGGGCCTGTGGGCCTGCGTCCACGCGGCCCCGTCCCACCAGCGTTCGGTGGCGGGGGCGCGGGGGTCCGGGTACCAGCCGGGCGGCGGCTGCATGCTCATTCCGGCACTGTAGGCCGCCCCGGAGATCGGTAGCGCGTCAGTACACCGAGTCGGCCTGATCCGGCACGACCGAACCGTCGTCCCTCAGCAGCGGTCCGAATCCGCCCCCGGGGAGGTTGTCGGCGGCCGTCGAGCACGGGTACGTGCCGGACTTCTTCGGCAGCGGCTCGATGAACATCGGGTTGGCGACCCAGCGTCCGTCGGCGTTGTCGTAGGCGCGGCACATGATCTCGTTCTTGTTCCGGTTGAGCACGAGATGGGAGCCGGTCGCGTCGCCGACGAACGTGACGTCGGTGTCGGCGTCGCCGCCACCGAGCGCGATGCGCTTGCCCCAACTCTGCTTCTGCCAGGCTGCCTTGCCCTTGATGTGGAAGATCTCCTGGTTGATCCAGCAGCGTTTGCCGTCGATGTACGGAATGGCTTCGCCCTGGCTCACGGGGACACCGCCGCAGCCGGTGCTGTACGTGGTGATGCGGTCCTTGGAGTCGAGGACGGAGCGGATCGCCACGGTGTGCTTGCGGTCGATGCCGACGCCGCGCGACCACACCTCGGTCACCGGCTCGGACCCGGCGGACACGATGTAGACGTCGAAGCCGGCCTTCTGGAGCGTACGGATCAGATCGCGCTGCTGGTCGTAGTAGCGGACGTAGCCGGGGATGGTGTGCGTGCCCAGCTTCTGGGTGGCGCCGACCGGCGCGGCGAGGGCCTCCTTGCGGGCGGCGGCCGCGTACGACTCCAGCTCCGGGACGGTGTGCCCGGCGAACAGCTGCGGAACCCAGGCGTACTGGGGCACGGTACGGCGGTGGTTCCACTCGCCCGCGAAGGCGGCGGTGCCGCTCATGGTCTTGCCGGACTCACGGATGTTGAAGATCTCGTCCGTGCAGTCGGTGTCGGTGGAGGTGGGCAGCGGGGCGCCCACGGGGACGGCTGTGCCGCAGGCCGCGGTGAGCGCCTTGTCGGCGTCGTCCGTCAGCCACTTGCTGGTCTTCTTCCAGCTCGCGGGGCGCAGGATCTTGTCGTGCTTGAGGGACCAGGCGATGGTCGCGTCGGTGACGTCGTTCTTGGACACGGTGTTGTCCCAGTCGAACGCGGCGACGGGACGCGGGCCGCGGTGACCCGCGCAGCTGCCCCGTTCGTCGATCATGCGCTGGAGCTGAGCCCGGTTCTTCCCGTACCACGGCAGCTTCTTCGACAGCTGCGGGCAGGCACGGGAAGCGGTGGGCGCGGACGTGGCGGCGGCCGCAGGGGAGACGAGAGCCGCGGCCACCAGGGTGGTGACCACGGCCGAAGTCCACGCGGCAACATGACTGTTACGCATGTGAGTGGACCGTACACGCACGAGTGACGCCGCCACAGGGTTCCCGCAGAGGTGTCTGGCCGAGGGCCCTAGAGGGGGGTCACGTACGCGCCCGAGATCCCGCCGTCGACAAGGAAGTCGGTGGCGTTGACGAACGCGGCGTCGTCACTGGCGAGAAACGCGACGGCCCCCGCGATCTCGGTGGCCTCGGCGAACCGGCCCACCGGAATGTGCACGAGGCGCCGGGCGGCCCGCTCCGGGTCCTTCGCGAAGAGTTCGCGCAGGAGCGGGGTGTTGACCGGCCCCGGGCACAGGGCGTTGACCCGGATCCCCTCGCGGGCGAACTGCACACCCAGCTCGCGGGACATGGCGAGGACGCCGCCCTTGGAGGCGGTGTACGAGATCTGCGACGTCGCCGCGCCCATCCGCGCCACGAACGACGCCGTGTTGATGATGGATCCCTTGCCCTGGCGCCGCATGTACGGGATGGCGGCCTTGCAGCACAGGTACACGGAGGTGAGGTTGACGTCCTGGACGCGCTTCCAGGCCTCCAGGCCCGTGTCCAGGATGGAGTCGTCGTCCGGCGGCGAGATGCCCGCGTTGTTGAAGGCGATGTCGACGCTGCCGTAGGTGTCGTAGGCGGTCTTGAAGAGCGCCTCCACCTGTTCGGCGTCGGTGACGTCCACCTTCACGAACGTCCCGTCGACCTCCTCGGCCGCTTTCCTGCCCGCGGCCTCGTCGATGTCACCGCACACGACGTGGGCGCCCTCGGACGCGAGGCGGCGCGCGGTGGCGAGGCCGATGCCGCTGCCTGCGCCCGTGATGACGGCGGTGCGGCCGACGAGCCGGCGGCAGATGATCTCTTCAGTCATAAGGTGCTCAGGCCTCCGCGCTGTCCGTGCTGTCCGTGCTGTCCGTACTGTCCGTGCTGATGAAGACGTTCTTGGTCTCGGTGAAGGCAGTCAGGGCGTCGGGGCCCAGTTCGCGGCCGAGCCCCGACTGCTTGTAGCCGCCGAACGGGGTCCAATAGCGCACGGCGGAGTGCGAGTTGACGGACAGGTTCCCGGCCCGGACGGCCGTCGACACGCGCAGGGCGCGCCCCAGGTCCCGGGTCCAGATCGAGCCGGCGAGGCCGTACGGGGTGGCGTTCGCGAGGCGGATCGCGTCCCGCTCGTCGGTGAACGGCAGCAGCACCGCGACGGGCCCGAAGATCTCCTCCGTGGCCGCGGCGGAGTCGGCCGCCTCGCCGTTGAGCACGGTCGGCGGGAACCAGAACCCGGGCCCGGTGGGGGCGCCGCCCCGGATGCCGACCGCGGTGTCCGGCACGAACTCCCTTACGCGGTCCAGCTGGTGACGGGAAATCAGCGGACCCATCTGTGTCTTCTCGTCCAGCGGATCGCCCACGACGACGGCGCCGAGCGCGTCCGTGAGCAGCGCCACGCACTCCTCGTACACGGACTCCTGGACGAGGATGCGGGTGCGGGCGCAGCAGTCCTGGCCGGAGTTGTCGAGGAAGGAGAACGGGTCGAGGGCGCGGGGCAGGTCCGCGTCGGCGAAGACGATGTTGGGGCTTTTACCGCCGAGTTCGAGAGTGACCGGCTTGACCAGGGCCGCGCAGCGCTCCATGATCTCGCGGCCGGTGCGCGAGGAGCCGGTGAAGACGACCTTCGCGACGCCGGGGTGGTCGACGAGGGCGCGGCCCGCGACGCTTCCCTGGCCGGGCAGGACCTGGAAGAGCCCTTCGGGCAGGCCCGCCTCCAGGGCGAGTTCGGCGAGCCGGAGCGCGGTCAGCGGGGTGGTCTCGGCGGGTTTGAGGACGACGGCGTTGCCGGCCGCGAGTGCGGGGGCGGAGCCCCAGGCGGCGATCGGCATCGGAAAGTTCCAGGGGGCGATGACGCCGACGACGCCGAGCGGTTCGTGGAAGGTGACGTTCCAGCCGCCGGGAGCGGGGATCTGCGCCCCGTTGAGACGTTCGGCGCCGCCGGCCGCGTACAGCAGCAGGTCGCGTACGTTCCCGGCCTCCCAGCGCGCGTTGCCGATGAGGTGCCCGGCCTCGCGTACCTCCAACTGGGCCAGTTCTTCCAGGTGTTCATCGACGGTGCCGGCGAAGCGGCGCAGCAGGCGGGCGCGGTCCGCCGGAGCGGCTGCCGCCCAGCCGCGTTGGGCGTGTGCGGCGCGTTCGACGGCGGCGCCGATGTCCTCGGCGGTGGCGGCGGGGACAATCGCGACGACCTCTTCGGTCGCCGGGTTCAGTACCTCGAGTGACGGGTGCAACGGCTGGGTCCTCACATGCGTTCGAAGGAGCGGCGCAGCTCCCAGTCGGTCACCGCGGCGTCGAACGCGTCGAGTTCGACCCGCGCCATGTTGCGGTAGTGGGCGACGACCTCGTCCCCGAAGGCGGCCTTGGCGATGGCGCTGTTCTCCCACAGCTCGGCGGCCTCGCGCAGGCTGGTGGGGACGTGCTCGTAGCCGGATTCGTAAGCGTTCCCCGTACAGGCGTCGGGGAGTTCGAGCTTGTGCTCGACGCCGTACAGGCCGGCGGCGACCAGGCCAGCGACGGCCAGGTGCGGGTTGACGTCGCCGCCGGGGAGTCGGTTCTCGAAGCGGAGCGAGCGGCCGTGGCCGACGACGCGCAGGGCGCAGGTGCGGTTGTCGTGGCCCCAGGCGACGGCGGTCGGGGCGAAGGAGCCCGGCTGGAACCGCTTGTAGGAGTTGATGTGCGGGGCGTAGAGGAGGGAGAAGTCGCGCAGGGCGGCCAGCTGTCCGGCGAGGAAGTGGCGCATGGTCCCGGACATCCCGTCGGGCCCGGCCATCACGTTCGTGCCGTCCGCGTCGGTCAGCGAGAGGTGGATGTGGCAGGAGTTGCCCTCGCGCTCGTTGTACTTCGCCATGAAGGTGAGCGAGACGCCCTGCTGCGCGGCGATCTCCTTGGCGCCTGTCTTGTAGATGGCGTGCTGGTCGCAGGTGACGAGGGCTTCGTCGTAGCGGAAGACGATCTCGTGCTGCCCTGGGTTGCACTCGCCCTTGGCGGACTCGACGGTGAGGCCCGCGCCTGCCATGTCGTTGCGGATCCGGCGCAGGAGGGGCTCGATACGGCCGGTGCCGAGGACGGAGTAGTCGATGTTGTACTGGTTGGCCGGGGTGAGGCCCCGATAGTTCGCGTCCCAGGCCTGCTCGTAGGTGTCCTTGAAGACGATGAACTCCAGCTCGGTGCCGACCTGGGCGCTCAGTCCGCTCTCGGCGAGCCGGTCGAGCTGGCGGCGCAGGATCTGCCGGGGCGCGGCGACCACGGGCGAGCCGTCCTCCCAGGCGAGGTCGGCGATCAGCATCGCCGTGCCCTCGTTCCACGGGACACGGCGCAGGGTGGACAGGTCGGGGCGCATCGCGAAGTCGCCGTAGCCGCGGTCCCAGGAGGACATCGCGTAGCCGTCGACGGTGTTCATCTCGGCGTCGACGGCGAGGAGGTAGTTGCAGCCCTCGGTGCCGTGTTCGAGCACCTCGTCGAGGAAGAACCGGGCGGCGAACCGCTTGCCCTGGAGCCGCCCTTGCATATCGGGGAAGGCCAGGACGACCGTGTCGATCTCGCCGCCCGAGACGAGGGCGTGCAGCTCCTCCACGGCGAGCGGGGGTGTGCGGTCTGCCACGGGAAAAACCTCCTTGGGGCCCAGGGGTCCCTTGGGTCGGCCGAGAGCCATAAGGTATTGCCGGGAACCATTGGTTGGGAAGGGGGTTGGGCCAGATGTCGCACACGGACGCCGACGGCGGCCTCGCGACGGTGCTGCGGCCCGTCCGGGCGGGCAACGGCTTCGAGGAGGCCCTCGAACAGATCCTCCAGGTCGTCCGGCTCGGCCTGGTGCCGGGCGGCGAACGGCTGCCGTCGGAGCGGGAGTTGGCGGACCGGCTCGGCATCAGCCGGGTCACCCTCCGGGAAGTTCTGAAGGTTCTGCAGGACCAGGGCCTGGTCGAGTCGCGGCGCGGGCGCTACGGCGGCACGTTCGTGCTGCCCCGCCCCGGCGCGGCGGGCGAGGACGAGCTGCGGCGCCGCATCCAGGGTGTGGACGTCGAGGACGTGCTGCGCTTCCGGGAGGTCCTGGAGGTGGGCGCCGCCGGGCTGTGCGCCGCGCACGGGCTCGACGCCGTCCGGGCCGGCCGCCTGCGCACCGCCCTCGCCGGCACCCACGACGCACCGCTCGCCGACTATCGCCGCCGGGACACCCTCCTCCACCTCACCCTTGCCGAACTGTGCGGCTCCCCCTCCCTCGCCGCCCAGTACGCGGCGGTGCGCGCGACGGTGAACGATCTCCTCGACTGCATCCCGCTCCTGGTACGCAACCTGGAGCATTCGCAAGCCCAGCACACCGCCCTGGTGGAAGCCGTGCTCGACGGGGACGCGGACGGCGCGCGGGAGATGACGCGCGAGCACTGCGGCGGCACGGCGGCGCTGCTGCGCGGCTTCTTGACCTGACAAAGGTATGAGCTGATGCCTTTGGATCGGCTCCTCGGTGCCCGCATGCTGAACGTCACGGTGTCCCGCGCGACGATCTCGTACGCTCTGAGGCCGCACGGAGGACGACCGCACGGAACACGACCGTTCGGAGCATGACGGCACGGAGCACAGCCGTACGGAGTACGACCGCACGGAGCGCGACCGCACGACCGAGGCTGGGGAGCACGGCACCATGGTGAGCAGGCCGCTGATCGGTATCAGCACCTACCTGGAGAAGCAGGCCGGTTGGGGCGTGTGGGAGCTGCCCGCGGCGCTCCTCCCGGCCGGCTACCCCCGGCTCGTGCAGGATTCGGGCGGCCTCGCCATGATGCTGCCGCCCGACGACCCGAAGCACGCGCCGTCGGTGGTGGCGCGGCTCGACGGGGTGATCGTCGCGGGCGGCCCGGACGTGGACCCCGCGCGGTACGGCGCCGAGCGCGACCCCCGCACGGGCCCGGCGGCGACGGAGCGGGACAGGTGGGAGCTCGCCCTGATCCGAGCCGCGATGATGTCCGGCACGCCGCTGCTCGGCATCTGCCGGGGCATGCAACTGCTGAACGTGGCGCTCGGCGGGACGCTGACGCAGCACCTCGACGGCCACGTGAAGGAGATCGGGACCTTCGGGCGGCACACCGTGACGCCGGTGCCCGGCACCCGGTACGGGGATCTCGCGCCGGAGGTGTCGGACGTCCCGACCTACCACCATCAGGCCGTCGACCGGTTGGGCAAGGGTCTCGTGGCCTCGGCGCACGCCGCGGACGGCACCGTCGAGGCCGTCGAACTGCTCGGCATGACCTGGGTGATGGGGGTGCAGTGGCACCCCGAGATGGGCGAGGACACGCGGGTCACCGAAGGCCTGGTACGAGCCGCTGCCGCTCCGCACGGCTTCTGACCCAGGCCAACGCGGCCTCGCCCTGGGCCCGTTGGAACGCCCGGAGCTTCGGCAGCCCCGGCGGAGCCGGCCGCGCGGCCTGGTCGAGGAAGAAGCCGGCCACGGCGGCCAGCGTCCGCGTGACGCCGTCCGGATCGGCGGCGCGGCCCAACGGATGCCCGGTGAAGAGGAGTTCGGGGTCGGGCCCGCCCTGGGCGCGGACGCAGGGCAACATGATGAGCAGGTCGAACCAGTCGGCGGCGCGCACGGCATGCGGCCAGTCGACGAAGACCACGCCCTGCGCGGTCAGGAGCATGTTGTCGGCGCGCAGGTCGGCGTGGGCAAGAGTGTCACCGTGCGCGAACTCGGCCCAGGGCGCCGCGAGTTCGGCGAGCGCGGGGGCGTTCCGGGTGGCCCACGAGCCGAGGCCCGCACGCTCCACCCGCTTTTCCTCCACCAGCCGGCGCCAGCCGTCGAAATTCTCGGCGAAGGCTTCACCGACCCGGGGCGCCGGGAGCGGGGCGGGCGTGAGGATACGGCCAAGTCGCTCGACAGCGTCCAACACCCGCCGCAACTCACCATCCACCCAGGGCACTTGAGGCTGCCGCCCATCCACATCCTCGAAGGCCAGCGCCACCCAGGTGCCGTCGTCGTACGTGGCCAGCAACCGCGGCGCGGGCACCTCGGGCGGCAGCGCGGCGGCGTTCTTCGCCTCGGCTCGGTGAAAGTGCGGGCTCACCGGATTCACGTCGGCACTGACGGCCTTGACGAAGGCACGCCGCCCATCGGCAAGCACAACCCGGGCCGCGACCCCGGGCGAGAACCCCCCGCCCTGCGTCCGAGCCACCACGACAGGCGCCCCGAGCGCGTCGGCGAGGGCCTCTTTGACGTGCTCGGGAAGGTCGGCCCAGGGCACGCGGTCGCCGCCGGCGGGCGGTGCTTGGCTGACCTGGGTCATGGGGCGAGGGTGCGGGACGCGAGGCGACCTGCGCCACCGATTTAGGCCCCGTACCCAGCCCCTCCGGCGTTTGAGGAGCGGGGTCCGGGGCGGAGCCCCGAGGCCTCGGCACCGACGCCGCGCACCGAACAGACCGCCCGCACGTCAGAGAACTCAGGCCGACCGGGTCAACCCGAGCAAATCCCTGGCAGGCCCCACCGGCAGGTGCCCCGTCGGCCACACCGCCCGAAGATCCCGCGCCAGCCGAACCTCCTCCAGCGGAATCCGGACGAGCCGCCGCCCGGCCAACTCCTCCCCGACCGCCAACTCACTCAGCACCGAGGGCCCCGCCCCACTCACCGCGGCCGCTTTCACCGCCGTGGTCGAGGACAGCTCGATGAGGGGCCGGGCAAGCCCCCCGAGCGCCGCGTCGAGCACCTGCCGGGTACCCGACCCCTGCTCCCGGAGGATGAGCGGAGTAGCGGACAGCTCGGCCCCCGTGAGCGGCCGGCGCCTGCGGGCCCAGGGGTGGCTCGGCGCGGTCACCACGATCAGCCGGTCGTGGGCGATGACCGTCGAGTCGAGCCCGGCCGGGACCGAAAGACCTTCCACGAACCCCAGATCCGCCTCGCCGGAGAGCAACCGCTCGGCAACCGCCGCCGAGTTGCCCGCGAGCAGCGACACCGCGGTGTCGGGACGCGCCGCCCGCAACGCGATCAGCCACCGCGGCAGCAGATACTCGGCGATCGTCATGCTCGCCGCCACCCGCAGCCGCGAGTCCCGCCGGTCGCGCAGCGCCTGCGCCCCGGCGTCGAACTCCTCCGCCGCCTCCACGACGCGCCGCGCCCAGTCCGTGACGAGGGCGCCCGTCTCCGTGAGCCGGGAGCCGCGCGGCGAACGGTCGACGAGGGCGAGGCCGAGCTGCCGCTCCATCGAGCGGATCCGGCTGCTGGCCGCGGGCTGGGTGATGCCGAGCTCGCGCGCGGCCCCGCCGAGGCTGCCGAGCCGTGCCACGGCGAGCAGCAGCTCCAGCGCGCCGAGGTCGGGGACGCGGTGCGCGAGCATGCCCGGCGGCGGGTCCATCGGGTCCGTGGGCCCACTGCGCTCCTTGCTCATAAACGAAGCTTATGCCCCCATAGTGACAACGTCCCTGGTGGGGGCCCCGGCCGCGCGCGACGGTGGAGCCATGGTCACCGTCGCCCACCCCACCGCAGCCCTCGGCACCCGCGACAGCGCGCCCCGCGCCGCCGCCGTCCGCCACCTCGGCCCCAACTGGTACGCGTCCGTCATGGGCACCGCGATCGTGGCGAACGCCGGGGCGACCCTGCCGACGGGCTTCACCGGGCTGCGGACGGCCTGCACACTGGTGTGGGCGCTGTCGTTCGTGGCGCTGCTGGCGCTCGTCGCCGCGCGGGCCCTGCACTGGACACACCACCGCGACCAGGCGCGGGCGCACCTCCTGGACCCGGCGGTGGCCCCCTTCTACGGCTGCCTGTCGATGGCGCTGCTCGCGGTCGGCGGCGGCACGATGCTGCTGGGCCGGGAGTGGATCGGGCTCGACGCGGCGGTCGCCGTCGACACGGTGCTCTTCGTCGCGGGCACGCTGACCGGACTCGCCGCGGCCGTCGCCATCCCGTATCTGATGGTGGTCCGGCACCGGATCGAGCCGGGCCAGGCCTCCCCGGTGTGGCTGCTGCCCGTCGTGGCGCCCATGGTGTCCGCCGCCGTCGGACCGCTGCTCGTCCCGCATCTGCCGTCCGGGGCGTGGCAGCAGACGTTCCTCCTCGCCTGTTACGGCATGTTCGGCATGAGCCTGCTCGCGACCCTCGTCATGCTGCCGGTGATCTTCGCGCGTCTCGTCACCGCGGGACCGCTTCCGATCGCGCTGACCCCGACCCTGTTCCTCGTCCTCGGCCCGCTGGGCCAGTCGACGACCGCCGCCAACAAGTTCGCCGATGTCGCGGGCGGTGTCCTCCCCGACTCCTACGCCCATGGCTTCACGGCGTTCGCGGTGCTCTACGGCGTGCCGGTGACGGGGTTCGCCCTGCTGTGGCTGGCGCTCGCCGTCGCCCTGGTGGTGCGGGCCCGCCGCAGGGGGATGGGGTTCGCGATGACGTGGTGGGCGTTCACCTTCCCCGTCGGCACCTGTGTCACCGGCGCGGAGGGCCTGGGCAACCACACGGGCCTGGCCGCGTTCGACGCCCTGGCCGTCGTGCTCTACGCCGTCCTGGTCGCGGCCTGGGTGGTGGCCGCGGTGCATACGACGCGCGGCCTGCTCAGCCGCCGTCTGCTCGCGGCGCCTGCGCCCGTGCCCGCGCGAGCCTGACCTCGGCCTGTCGACGTCTATCGGTGCGCGGCGCGAAGAGAGGCGCCGAGCACCCCCACCGCCTCCCCCAACGACGGCCCGTACCAGGTGAGATGGCGCCCGCTGACCAGCGCGGCGGGGACGTCGAACGCCTCCGGGCCGTCGTCGGCGGTGAAGCGGTACGGCTCGTCGGGCAGCACGACCAGGTCCGCTCCGACGGCGCGCAGTTCGTCGAGCGGGACGCGCGGGTAGCGCTCGGCATGCTCCGCGTACACGTTGTCGACACCGAGGCGGGCCAGCAGGTCGCCGGCGAAGGTGGCGCGGCCGAGCACCATCCACGGGCGGCGCCAGATCGGCACGACGGCCCGCGACCGGCGCTCCGGCGCGGCCTGTGCGGACCACGCCGCCTCGGCCTCGTCCAGCCAGCGGGGCCGTGCGGCCGCCCCGCACGCGCGCAGCACCCGGTCCAATTCCCGTAGCGCCTGCGGTAGTCGGCGGATGTCGGTGACCAGGACCTCGATCCCCGCGGCGCGCAGGGCCGCAAGGTCCGGCTCCCTGTTCTCCTCCTCGTTGGCGACGACCAGGTCCGGGCGCAGGGCCACGATCGCGGCCACGTCGGGGTTCTTGGTGCCGCCGATCCGGGCCACGTCGAGCCCGGCAGGATGGCTGCACCAGTCGGTCGCGCCGACCAGCACGCCCGGCAGCGTCACGGCGACGGCCTCGGTGAGCGAGGGGACCAGGGAGACGACCCGCACCGCCACTACTTCGGTCCTGGTTCGTCGACCGCGTCGATGTGCTCCGCGACCGCCACCACAAGGACGCGTGCCTCCGCCACAGTCGCCCGCCACCGATGCCGTACGCCACCGGTCAGATACAGCGTGTCGCCGCGCACGAGCCGGTACGCGCGGCCCTCCGCCTCCACCTCGACGGCGCCTTCGGTGACATGCATCAGGACGTCGTTGCGCAGCTGGAACTCGCGGCCCGGGTCGTGGTCGCCGACGAATTCCTGGGCGTTCATCTGATGGTGGCCGCGGACGAGGGAACGTACGACGAAGTCACCGCCGCCCTCCGCGGAGACGTCCTCGACGCTCGTGTCGTCGGCGCGCACCAGGTCGACGGTGCGGGCCGGGTCCGCGGCGGCGAGGAGTTCGATCGCGGTGGTGCCGAGGGCGTCGGCGACCTTCTCCAGGGAGCGGCTGCTGGGCCTGGCCCGCTCGTTCTCGACCTGGCTGAGGAAGGGTACGGACAGGCCGCTGCGCTCGGCCACGGCGGAGAGCGTGAGCTCGAGGGTCCGGCGACGGCGCCGGACGGCCGCGCCCACGCGCAGTGGCTCCTTGTGCTCGTCCATGACGTCCGCTCCCTCCCACCGGTTCGTCCTGCTCGTTCAAATGCACCCTACGCAGGTTCGTCAAAGGGTTTCATGCGAGCGGGGGAAGCCGTGCGCTCCGATCGGGCCGTCCGCTACAGCTCACGCCAGTACAGGAGCTGCCCGGACTCCCCCGGCGCGGCCCCTTCCTTGGGGATGAACAGGCCGACCAGCAGGGCGGGATGGCCGTCGGGGTCGGTGAGCAGGGTCGCCGACGGATTGGCGAAGGACGTCGATCCACCGCCCGTGCGCAACCCGATCCGGTCGGCTCGGCCGGACGCGGGATCGTAGGCGTACGTGGACCAGCCGGCGAAGTCGTCGCGCCGCCGCTGCCCCTCGATGAGCGTCATGGGCCGCCCGGCCAGTTCCAGCGGGGCGCGGTCGCCTATGTTGCCGGTGTTTCCGTACGCCGCCACGGCCCGGTCGGGGCGGGGCGCGGGTGCCGCCTGCCAGTGGGTGAAGTCCCGTAGCGTGGCGGTGAGTTGGCGGTCGGTGTCGCAGTCCGCGCGGTAGTGCCCGGTCAGCTCGACGGTGTCGCCGTGCACGGCCGTGATCGCCGGGGTTCCCTCGGCGCAGGACGACAGGGTGCGGGGCGCGTCGAAGGAGTGCGCGGCACGCCCGGCGAGCAGTGCGCGCGGACCGGCGTATCCGCGGACCGCGATGTGGTTGTCCGGGTCCTTCTCGTAGGCGAGGACATAGCCGCCCCGGCCGTCGGCGGCGAGCGTCGGCTGACTGGATCCCGCGCCGAAATCGTGGCGGCGCCGCCAGTGCACGAGGTCGGCGGAGGTGGCGACGGCCGCGTGGAACCGGCCGTCGGGCAGCATCGTGTGGTAAACGGCCAGATACGCCCCGTCGGCGCCCTGCACGACCTGTGCGGCGTCCATGGTGCGCCCGCCACCGTCGGTCGTCCCGTACCGATGACCGTCCGCCTGGGTGACATCGGCGGCAAGTGCCGCAAAACGGGCAGTGGCCGCCGAGGCCGGGAAGGCGCGGGCGACGGGCAACTGCGTCAGGAGCAGGAGAGCGGCGAGCGCGCCGGCGGCGAAGGCACGGAGCCGGGCGGCGGTCACGGTGCCATCGAGCGTACGGAGACGACGGTGCGCGGGGAACGGACCGAGGGGTGGGTTCCCTCACAGCGACTGCTGCGACGGAACCCACCCCTCGGTTCAGACCTCCGGGGACACCACCCCGGACAGGGACTGGGGGATCACAGGATCAGGAAGCGGTCATCCGCTTCTCGACGTCCTGGTGCGTCTCGAGCCACGCGGAGACGGCCTTCTCCTCCTGCCCCTGACCGCGCTTCTTGATCTCGGCCTCCAGGCTGCCCAGCTCGTCCTCGCTCATCTTGAAGTTCTTGAACCACTTCGTGAGCTGCGGGTACTTGCCGGGGAAGTCCTTGTTGGAGATCGTCCGGATCGTGTTGCCCTCGCCGAACTTCTTCTTCGGGTCGGCCAGCTTGTTCAGCTTGTACTCGCTGTACGCCCAGTGCGGCGACCAGAGCACGACCGCGATCGGCTCCTTCTTCGCGTAGGAGCGCTTCAGCTCGGCCAGCATCGCCGGCGTGGAGCCGTCGACGACCTTGTACTCCTTGTCCAGGCCGTAGCCCGGCAGCACGTCCTTCTTCAGGAGCTGCATCTCGCCGGTGCCCGGCTCGATGCCGATGATCTTCCCGTCGAAGGTCTTCGACTTGCCCTTCAGATCCGCGAGGGACTTGACGCCCTTCACGTACGACGGGACCGCGACTTCCAAGGAGGTCGGGCTGTACCAGCTGCCCAGGTCCTTGAGTTTGTCCTTGCTCTTGTTCCAGTAGTTGCTCTGCGCGTACGGCAGCCACGCGTCGAAGTTGACGTCGAGGTCACCGCTGGCGAGACCGGTGTAGACGGGGCCGACGTCCATCTGCTTGAGGTTCAGCTTGTAGCCGCGCCCCTCCAGGACGTTCTTCCACAGGTAGGTGACGGCGACGTCCTCGTCCCAGGGGAACCAGGCGACGTTCACGGGGTCCTTGGAGTCGCCCGCGGTGCCCTGCTTCTTCACCGGGGCCAGCTTGTCGACGACGCCCGGGTTCTTCTTCAGCCAGGCCTTGACGGCGTCCTGCTGCTTGCCCTTGCCGGTCTTGTTGATCTCGGCCTCAAGACTCGTGAGCTGCTTCTCGCTCATCTTGAAGTCCTTGAGCCAGGTGTTGACCTCGGGGAAGTCGGTGCCGAAGCCCTTGCGGGCCAGCGAGTGCACGCCGTCGCCCTTGCCCCAGGCACCCTTCGGGTCCTTGAGCTTCTTGAGGTCGTAGTCGTTGTACGCCCAGTGCGGGGACCAGAGCGGAACGACGATCGGCTTCTTCTTGGCGTAGGCGCGCTTCAGCTCGGCCAGCATCGCCGGCGTGGAGCTGTCGACGACCTTGTACTCCTTGTCGAGGCCGTACGCCTTGAGGATCTTGCTCTTGAGCAGACCCGTCTCGCCGGCGCTCGACTCGATGCCGGTGATCTTGCCGCCGAACTTGCCGCCCTGACCCTTGAGGTCCTCGAGCGAGTCGATGCCCTTCATGTACGAGGGCACGGTCAGCTCCAGCGACGTGGGGCCGAACCAGGAACCCAGGTCCTCGAGCTTGTCGCCGTACTTCTTCCAGTACTCGGCGTGCGTGGTCGGCAGCCAGGAGTCCGTCTCGAAGTCGACGCTGCCCTGGGCGAGCGAGGTGTAGAGCGGGCCCGCGTCGAACTGCTTGGCCTCGACCTCGAACCCGCGCTGCTCCAGGATCTCCTTCCACAGGTACGTGGAGGCGACGCCCTCGTCCCAGGGGATGTAGCCGATGGAGATCTTCTTGCCCTGGCCGACGTTGGTGCCGTCGTCCGAGGCGGTCGACGTGGTGGATCCGCCGAACATGCCCATGCCGCCCGCGACGAGCGCGAGAACGACGACGCCGACCACGGCGACGGCCGGGCGGGGACGGTACGACCAGATCTTCAGGCCGTGCGCGGCGCGCACCTTGGCGAGCGCGCGGCGGCCGATCGGAGAGACCTGCTGACCCAGCGAGCTGGTCATACGGTCGAGGTAGATCGCCAGGATGACGATCGAGACACCGGCTTCGGCGCCGAGGCCCACGTTCAGCTGGCCGATGGCCTCGTTGACGTCGCCGCCGAGGCCGTCGGTGCCGACCATGCCCGCGATGGCGGCCATGGACAGGCCGAGCATGATGACCTGGTTGACGCCGGCCATGATCGTCGGCAGGGCGAGCGGCAGCTGCACGCGCATCAGGGTGTTGCTCGGCTTCGTACCGAACGCGTCGGCGGCCTCGACCAGTTCCTTGTCGACCTGCCGGATGCCCAGCTCGGTCATGCGGACGCCCGGGGGCACCGCGAAGATCAGGGTCGCGACGATGCCGGCGGGGGCGCCGGAGCCGAAGAACAGGATGGCCGGGATGAGGTAGACCATCGCCGGCAGCGTCTGCATCAGGTCGAGGACCGGCCGGAACAGGCCACTGACCCGATTCGACCGGGCCGCCCAGATGCCCAGTGGCACGCCGATGATGAGTGCGATGACCGTCGACACGAGGACGAGTGACAACGTCATCATGGCGTTGTCCCACAGTTCCAGATTCTGGATGAACCAGAATCCGACGAAGGTCAGCACCCCGGCGAGCGTGCCGCGCAGCCAGAAGGCGATCACGGCGAAGATGCCCGCGAGCAACAGCGGTTCAGGGGCCTGCAGTACGTCCGTGAGGCCGTTGTAGACGCCGTCGAAGACGGTCTTGAAGAAGTCGAAGAGCCAGGCGACGTGATTGAGCAGCCAGTCGACGATGTCGTTGACCCAGTCACCGAAAGGAATCCTAGGCACCGGCGTTCACCTTCTCCACCGGACCGTCGCCCTCGCCACGCGGCGCGGAGACGGCGTCCTTCGGTTCCTTGACGAGGCCCTTGGCCGCGCCGTTGTTCTCGTCCGTGCTCTCCACGGACTTCATCGGCTCACCGAGAACGGCGAGAAGCCGCTCCCGCGGAACGACACCGACGACGGCGCCGTCCTCGCCGGTCACGGCGACGGGTATCTCACTGGTCGAGCAGGGCGTGAACAGGTCGATGATCGGGGTGTCCTCGGTGACCGTCGCCGGAGCGTCGGCCGCCGCGTACCCCGCCTCGGGCGTGGCCATGATCGCGCCCGCGGTCAGTACGCGGGAGCGGTCGACGTCCTGGGTGAAGGACGCGACGTAATCGTTGGCCGGGGTGACGAGGATGTCCTCGGCGGTGCCGATCTGGACGATGCGCCCGTCGCGCATGACGGCGATCCGGTCACCGAGCCGCATGGCCTCGTTCAGGTCATGCGTGATGAAGACGATCGTCTTCTTCAGGGTCTTCTGCAGATCGAGCAGCTGGTCCTGCATGTCGCGCCGGATCAGCGGGTCGAGCGCACTGAACGACTCGTCCATGAGCAGCAGGTCCGCGTCGGTCGCCAGCGCACGGGCCAGGCCCACACGCTGCTGCATACCGCCGGACAGCTCGTCGGGGAAGGACTTCTCCCAGCCCTCCAGGCCGGCCAGGCGCAGCGCCTCGGTGGCCTTCGCCTCGCGCTCGGCGCGCGGCATGCCCTGCACTTCGAGGCCGTACCCCGCGTTCTCCAGGACGGAGCGGTGCGGGAACAGCGCGAAGTGCTGGAAGACCATGCTGATCTTCTTCGAGCGGACCTCTCGCAGCTCTCGCGGCGACAACTGCGTCAGGTCGTCACCGTCGAAACGAACGTGTCCCGCGGTGGGCTCCAGCAGTCCGTTCAGCATGCGCAGAAGGGTGGACTTGCCGGATCCCGACAGACCCATGACCACGAAGATCTGGCCGGGCTCGACGGTGAATGACGCGTCGATCACAGCGGCCGTCGTGCCGTCTGCGCGCAGTTCCTCACGGTCGGCTCCGCGGCGGAGTTCCTCCACCGCCTCAACGGGTCGTCTGCCGAATACCTTGTACAGGTCTTCGGCTTCAAGCCTGGACACATACACCTCTCGGGTCGAACCAATACGGCCCGCCTCCCCCGCCGGCGGGCCGTGGTGCGGTACGGGGTCTGCCCGTTTGAACCGGCCAATCGTTCATTAGTTGAACGTGTGACCGGGTCCGCTCCGAGTCGGCGCCTGCCCAGGCTTATGCGGAACAAACAAAAGAGTGGCCCAGCTCACACTACGTCCATATTCGCCCACGAATTCAGCACAACCAGTGACTGTCAGTGAGGTACGGCATGATGCGAGGTGTGACCCAGGAAACCCAGCGCCTGATGCTGCTCGACACCGCGTCCCTGTACTTCCGGGCCTACTTCGGGGTCCCGGACTCCGTGAAGGCCCCGGACGGCACACCGGTCAACGCGGTGCGCGGGCTGCTCGAATTCATCACCCGGCTCGTCCACGATCATCACCCCACTCACCTGGTCGCGTGCATGGACGCGGACTGGCGCCCCCAGTGGCGCGTCGACCTCATCCCCTCCTACAAGGCGCACCGCGTCGCCGAGGAGACGGCGGCCGGCACGCCGGACGAGGAGGAGATCCCCGACACGCTCTCCCCGCAGGTACCGATCATCGAGGCGGTCCTCGACGCGGTGGGCATCGCGCGCGTGGGGGTCGAGGGCTACGAGGCGGACGACGTGATCGGCACGTTCACCGGCCGGGCGACCGGCCCGGTCGACATCGTCACCGGCGACCGCGACCTCTTCCAACTCGTCGACGACAAACGGCAGCGTCGCGTCCTCTACCCCCTCAAGGGCGTCGGGACTCTGCAGATCACGGACGAGGACCTGCTGCGCGAGAAGTACGGGGTGGACGGCTCCGGCTACGCGGACATGGCGCTGCTGCGCGGCGACCCGAGCGACGGACTGCCCGGAGTGCCCGGCATCGGCGAGAAGACGGCCGCGAAGCTGCTCGCGCAGTTCGGGGACCTGGCCGGGATCATGGCCGCGGTCGACGACCCGAAGTCCAGGCTGACGCCGACCCAGCGCAAGCGGCTGGACGAGTCACGCCCGTACCTGGCGGTGGCGCCGAAGGTGGTCCTGGTGGCGGCGGACGTCCCCCTGCCCACCGTCGCCACGGCACTGCCGCGCGAGCCGCACGACCCGGAGCTGGTCGCCCAGTTGGGGACGCGATGGGGTTTGGGCGGATCTTTGCACCGTCTCCTCACCACTCTCTCAGGATGAAGTGTTAGCTTAGGGTTACCTAACTTACGCAGATCAAGGGAGACCGCACATGGCCGAGCGTCCCGCACGCAAGCCCCGTAAGGCCCGCTCGGCTCAGGTCGTGCGCACCGAGCGACTGACCCCGCACATGCAGCGTGTGGTGCTCGGCGGGGACGGGCTCGCGGACCTCCCCGAGCTCGAATACACCGACCACTACGTCAAGTTGCTCTTCGCGCCGGCGGGTGTCACCTACGCCGAGCCGTTCGACGTGGAGCGCATCCGGGAGGAGCAGCCGCGCGAGCAGTGGCCCGTGACCCGTACGTACACGGTGCGCGCCTGGGACCCGGGGGCCCGCGAGCTCACCCTCGACTTCGTGGTCCACGGCGACGAGGGTCTGGCCGGACCGTGGGCGGCGAGTGTCAAGACCGGCGAGACCATCCACTTCATGGGCCCGGGCGGCGCCTACGCGCCCGACGCCTCGGCGGACTGGCACCTGCTCGTCGGCGACGAGAGCGCGCTGCCCGCCGTGGCCGCGGCCCTGGAGGCGCTGCCCAGTGGTGCGCGGGCGCAGGTCTTCCTGGAGGTCGAGGGCGCCGAGGAGGAGCAGAAGATCGACGCCCCCGTAGAGGTCACCTGGCTGCACCGGTCGGGCCGTCCCGTGGGCCAGGCGCTGATCGCCGCCGTCACCCAACTGGACTTCCCTGAGGGCCGGTTGCAGGCCTTCGTGCACGGCGAGGCCGGCTTCGTGAAGGAACTGCGCCGCCACCTGCGGGTGGACCGGCAGATCCCGCGCGAGGACCTGTCGATCTCCGGTTACTGGCGCCTGGGCCACAACGAGGACGGCTGGCAGGCATCGAAGAGGGACTGGAACGCACAGGTGGAGGCAGAGCAGGAAACCCCGACGGCCACCGCCTGACTCAGGGCCCTTCTGACGGATCTCCGCGGCGTCAGAAGGGCCCCAGGCTCCGGGTCCGCACCGCCCCACACGGCGCCCCGTACGCTGACCCCCGATGAGACACCGCAGGCACCGCACCCCGCCCTCCCCGCTCCCCCAGCGGAACGGCATCGACCCGGTTCGCGTACGGATGCCGGTCGACGGAGCCTGGACCACACTGCGGGACCACCTCGTGGAGCGGCTCGCCGCCGGCGACGGAACGATCGACGCCCTGATTGCGCAGGGCCGGATCGTCGGCCCGGACGGAACCCCCGTCACCACCATCACGCCCTACGAACCCGGCGGCCACGTCTGGTTCCACAGGGACCTGGCCCCCGAGACCCCCGTGCCGTTCGCCGTGGACGTCGTGTACCGCGACGAGCACATCCTCATCGCCGACAAGCCGCACTTTCTCGCCACGACACCCCGCGGCAGCCACGTCGCCGAGACCGTACTGGCCCGGCTGCGGCAGGAGTCGGGCATCGAGGCGCTGAGCCCCGCCCACCGCCTCGACCGGCTGACGGCGGGGCTCGTGCTGTTCGTCGTACGGCCCGAGGAGCGGGGAAAGTACCAGACCCTGTTCCGGGACCGGCTGGTGGGCAAGGAGTACGAAGCGGTGGCGCGGTACGACGCGACCGTGGACCTCCCCGTGACGGTCCGCAGCAGGATCGAGAAGGACCGGGGTGTGCTCACGGCATACGAGGTGCCGGGCGGCACCCCCAACGCCGAGAGCACGGTCCGCCTCAAGGCGGCCCGCGGCCCCCTGGCCCTCTACCACCTGACACCGCGCACCGGCCGCACCCACCAACTGCGCGTCCACATGAACGCCCTGGGCCTGCCGATCCTGGGTGACCCGCTCTACCCCCGGATCGCCGGGCCCACCGCACCCGACGACTTCCGCAGGCCCCTGCAACTCCTCGCGCGCACCCTGGAGTTCAGGGACCCGGTGACCGGTCAGGAGCACCGGTTCGTGAGCGAGCGGCAGCTGGGGGCCTGGGAGTCGTACGAGAGCTGGGATCAGTAGCCGCGCCACCACCGCAGGAAGCGCTGCCAGGCCCCGGTGCCGGCCCGCGACGGTTCAGGCGCGGCGGGGGCGGGGGCGGCCGGAGCGGGTGCGACCGGAACCGCGGCCGGAATCGGCGCGGCCGACGAGACCTGCCAGTCGGGCCGAGGGGGCGGCACCATGCTGGGCTTGGCGATGACATCCTGCTGCGCCCGCGGCGTGAAGGACACGGGCAGGGAAACGAGATGCTGCGACAGAATGGTCGACCGCCACTTCAACTCGCTCTCTTCGACGGAGAGTTCCGCATCCGGCAGCCGCATCAGGAACGCGTCGACGCCGATGTCGGCGATGGCGCGCCCGATGTCCTGCCCGGGGCATTCGTGCGGCCCGCCACCGAACGCGAGGTGCGAACGGTTGCCCTGCATGTGCTCGGTCGGATCGGGCCGCACGGCCGGGTCGACGTTCCCCGGCGCGATGCCGAAGATCAGCGCGTCACCGGCCCGGACGTGCTGGCCGCCGAGCTCGGTGTCGACCTTGGCGTAATACGCGACCATGGCGCTGAAGGGCGGCTCGTCCCACAGCGACTGCTCGACCGCCTCCGGCACCGTCATCTGGCCGCCGTTGAGCTGGGCACGGAAGCGCGGGTCGGTGAGCACGGTGCGCAGCACGTTCGCGATGAGGTTGGCCGTGGCCTCGTACGCCGCGATGAGGACGAGCCGCAGGTGCTGGCCCACCTCGTCGTCGGAGAGGGCTGCGGGGGCGGCGATGAGGCGGCTGATGAAGTCGTCGTCGGGGGCGGCCCGACGGCGGGCTGTGAGCTCCATGAGGATGCCCATGATGTATTCGTTGCTGGCGATCGCCGTCTCAGTGCCCTTGATCATGTCGCGGGCCGCCTGCACGAAGCGCTCACTGTAGGCCTCGGAGGCACCGAAGATGTCCAGCATCACCATCATCGGCAGATGCTCGGCGAACTCGCTGACGACGTCGCACGCGCCGCGCTCGGAGAACCGGTTGATGATCTCCTGACAGGCCTTGTTGATGGCGCGGCGCAGGCTGCGGTGGTCGATGATCTCAAGGGCATGGGTGACGGCGCCGCGCAGCCTGAGGTGCTCCGCGCCCTCGGCCATGGAGCAGATGGGCTGCCAGCCGAAGACCGGGGCGAGCGGGTGGGTGGGCTTGACGGTGCCGTTCTTCAGGGAGGTCCAGTTGCGGGCGTCCCGGTTGTACTGGGAGGTGGAGCGGACCATGTGGAGGTTCTCGCCGTGGCCGAGCACCGCCCATACGCGTACGTCGTCGTGGATCAGCGCCGGGGCCACCGAGCCGTGTTCGGCGCGCAGTTTCTCGTAGACGGACGCAAGGTCCGCGTCGGCCTCGGGCCCGTAGAGCCGGCGCATCCCGTCCGCGCCGAGGGAGTGTGCGGGGCAGCCCGGCGGCGGGGCGAGCGAGGGGTCTGCGAGGTCGTCGAACCCGGCGGACGACGGGGAAGACTGGGAGGGAGGCGTCACGGTGCTGGCTCCGGTCGTATGGACAACTGGGTGCTGAAAACGGGTAGTTGATGGCCCTCGGGCCCTGGCGGCGGCTCTCAGGCGCGGCGCAACGCCATCTCGTGCAGGTAGCGCATGAGGGTCAGAAGGACGTCACGGCTGGAGGCCCTGCGGCGTGCGTCGCACTCGATGATCGGGACGTGCGCGTCGAGATCGAGGGCGTTGCGCAGTTCGTCGGTGGGGTAGCTCGGCCCGTCGGGGAAGGCGTTGTTGGCGATGACGAAGGGGACGCCGCGCTCCTCCAGACGCCCGATCACGTCGAAGCTGACTTCGAGGCGGCGGGTGTCGATGAGCACGACGGCGCCGAGCGCGCCTTCGAACAGGCCGTTCCACAGGAACCAGAACCGCTCCTGGCCCGGCGTCCCGAAGAGGTAGAGAACGAGTTCGTCGGTGACGCTGATCCGCCCGAAGTCCATGGCCACGGTGGTGGCGGTCTTGGTCTCCGAGCCGTAGTTGTCGTCGACGCCGATGCCCGCCTGCGTCATGGTCTCTTCGGTGGTGAGCGGGCGGATCTCGCTGACCGAGCCCACCATCGTCGTCTTGCCGACACCGAAGCCGCCCACGATGACGATCTTCACGGCGGAGGTGACCGTCTCGGGCATCCGGTCCTCGGCCCGCGGTCCTGGGATGTGCACGCCGCCGACCGCCGTGTCCATGGCGCCGGTCCCGTCAGAGCTTCTGTAGTCCATGCATCACCGCTTCGAGGAGGGAACGGTCGGCGACGGCGCCGCGGATCACCGGTGCGCGCGACTGGACCAGTTCGGCCGCGAGGAGTTCGCCGAGCAGCACGGTGACCACGCTGAACGGCAGGTTGAGGTAGGCCGAGATCTCGGCCGTGGACAGCGGCGCCCGGCACATGCGCAGGACGGCGGACTGTTCGGGCGGAGCGGCCACCGGAGGGTCGGCACGGGCCACGATCAGGGTGACCAGGTCGAGCGGCGCGCGCTCGGCGCCGTCGGTGCCGCCGGTGATAACGTAGAGCCGCTCGGGATCCTTGGGGTCCTGCGGCGAACGGCGCTCACGCTGGGCAGTCGGTTCTTCTTCGCGGAACGGGGGGTCGAGGGAGCGCGGAGTCATACGGTCTGGCCATTGCGCCGGGGCGGGCTGGTGAGGTGGGCGCCGATCCGGATGACGAGATCGCGCATCTGGTGGCTGATGAGGCCCGCGTCGACGTAGGGGTCGGCGAGGACGGCGAGGTACGCGCCCTTGCCCGCGGCCATCAGGTAGAAGAAGCCGCCGTCGACCTCGATGATGACCATGTTCATCTTGCCGTTGCTCTCCGCGATCTCGGAGGCGACGGCGGAGGCGAGGGACTGAAGTCCCGCGCAGGCAGCGGCGATCCGGTCGGCGCCATCGGGATCCCCGCCGAACCGGGCGATGCGCAGCCCGTCGGCGGAGAGCACCACCACCTGGCGCACATTGGGCACGCCGTCGGCGAGCTCCTTGAGCATCCAGTCGAAATTGGCGCGTTGCTGGATCACTGGCACTCTCCCTCGTCGGCCTGCTGATCGGCCCGCTGATCGGTCTGCTGATCGGCCTGTTGGTTGTAGGCGTCGTCGTGCGGCTTGTCCGCGCCCGGGGGCACGCCCCCTGCCTCGTCGGGCCTGAGGCCGTTCATGAACGCCTCGACCCACAGTCCGGGTTCGGGCTGCGCCGGCCGCTCGTGCTCCGGCTCCACGGACGGTCCGGGCACGGGGGCGGCGGGCCGCGGGGCGGCCGCCCCCTGGGAACCGGGCGCCGGCATCGTCAGATCCGGGTGCCGGGGTGTCACGATGATCTGGTTCTCGATGACCTTCGTGTCGACTTTCCTGCGGCGCTGCGGCAGCCCGTTCTCCCGCCACTCCGTGACCACGGGCTCGTCGTCCTCCACCGCCGCGACGAGCGGGGCGGAGGGGCGCGGTCCCGTGGTGGGCCGACGCGTCTTCTTCAACCGCGGCTCTTCCTTGATCGGTACGCCGTTGTGGTCGACGCGCGGCACGGCGGTGGCGCCGATGCCGTGGGCGAGGCCGGGCGCGGGGCCGACGCTCATCATGTCGCGCGGCACGACGAGGACGGCCCGCACGCCGCCGTACGCGGACTGGCGCAGGGAGATCTGCATGTCGTACATCGAGCAGAGCCGGCCGACGATCGCGAGGCCGAGGCGCGGGTTCTCGCCGAGGTCGTTGAGGTCGATGCCGGACTTGGCCTTGTCGAGCATCCGCTCGGCCTTGGCGCGCTGCTCCTCGCCCAGGCTGACGCCACCGTCCTCGATCTCGATGGCGATGCCGGTCTGTACCTCGACGGCGGTGACGTGCACCCGGGTCTGCGGCGGCGAGTAGCGGGTGGCGTTGTCGAGGAGTTCGGCGCAGGCGTGGATGAGGGGCTCGACGGAGACGCCCTTGATGGCCACGTCGCAGATGGCGTGCAGATCGATGCGCGGGTACTCGAGGATGCGCGACATGGCGCCGCGCAGCACGCTGTAGAGCCTGACCGGCTTGGGCCACTGGCGGCCGGGCCTGGCGTTGCCGAGGACAGTGACGGAGTCGGCGAGGCGGCCGATCAGGGCGGTGCCGTGGTCGATGCGCAGGAGGTCGTCGAAGACCTCGGGGTTGCGGCCGTGGTCCTCCTCCATCTCGCGGAGTTCCTGGGCCTGCTTGTGCACGATGGCCTGGACGCGGCGGGCGATGGAGACGAAGGCGCGCTGCGCTGCGTCGCGCATGGCCTCCTCGCGGTCGATCTCCTTGAGGGCCAGGCGGAGCAGTTCGCGCTCGCCCTGGGTGGTGTCGCGGAAGGCGGGGTCGGAGTCGCAGGTGTTGCGGACCGCGTCCCTCGGGTTGTCGCCGGTGCGCATCCGGTACAGGGCGTGCGGCAGCACCTCTTTGGCGACGCGCATCGTCCGGTGTTCCTGGGCGGCTATGCGCGCTTCCAGCTCTGCGACGTCCCCCGCGTACCGGGCGCGCAGGCCCTTGACGAGGCGGCCGCGCCGGACGGCCTCGGCCGCGACGGCGATCACCAGGAGCGTGCCGAGCGCGCCGCACAGGGCGACGGCGAGGCGTGCGGGGTGCGTGACCAGGGCGACAGCCGCTCCGGTGGCGGCGGCCATGACCATGGCGGGCAGCAACAGCACGCGTGTGTAGGGGACGTCTCGGCCACCGGGAGGCGATTGAACACTCACCATGTATGCCCTCTGAACGGTCGGGTCGGGGGAAGTTTGCGATGATTCGCCGCGCTACGTTCCGGGATCAAAACGAACCATCAGCGCACGGGTGAACAAACGCCCGAATACATCTCAACTCGGTGCGCTGCGGGCGAGCTTAGTCCGACCGGATCATCGCTGAGTCATATTCGGCAAGCCCCTGAAATAAGCCCCCCGCAGGCATACACTCGCTCCCATTTGCACGCTCAGCAGCGATTCGCACACATGGAGTAAGCGCGTCCGGCCGTCCGAACTCACGTCCCCGGACCAGGCGTTGAACGTCTCGCACGCCGCCCTGTAGCGCACGCACCACCGCTATCCGCGACTTCGGTAGCAACACCTTCCCGGTGCAACAGCCGCACCCACAGGTCTCGTTCGGCGGCTCCTCCCCCGCGGCGTACGTGGGGGCGGCGCGGAGGCCGACATCTACTGCCTGCGGGGCGAACCCCTCGCCGAGACCGCCCTGCAGATCGAGAACCCCCGCTCGTCCGCGCGAAGAGGTCACGAAGCGCGACGCGTCCCGCGCGGCGGCGTAAGTGACAGCCGAAGGGCCCGGGACGAGTGTCCCGGGCCCTTCGGCCTCCCCCTCGAACGTGCTCTAGCCCACCGACGAATAGGCCACGACGCCCCGCAACAACTGGTCCACGGCCTTGCGCGCGTTACGCGCCACCGTCGACGATCCGTCGTGCGGAGCCGCCGCCGCGATCTGCCCCAGCACGTCGATGACCTGCTTGCACCAGCGGACGAAGTCCCCGGCGGGCATCTCCGCCTCCCGCAGCACCTCGTCGAGGCCCTTGCCGGAAGCCCACTGGTACGCGGCCCAGGCGAACCCGAGATCGGGCTCGCGCTGACCGACCCCCTCGGCCTGGTTGATCCGGAACTCCTCCTCCAGGGCGTCGAGCCGGCCCCAGATCCGCACCATCTCGCCCAGCGCGGCCTTCGCCTTGCCCGACGGCACCTTGGGCGCGAGCGCATCGTCGGAGACCCGCGCCTCGAACACCAACGCCGAGACGCACGCGGCGAGTTCGGCCGGGTTCAGGTCGTTCCACACCCCGTCGCGCAGGCACTCGCTCGCCAGCAGGTCCAGCTCGCCGTAGAGCCGCGCGAGCCGCTTCCCGTGCTCGGTGACCTCGTCGCCGCGCAGGTAGTCCATCTCGGTCAGCAGCTTCACGATGCGGTCGAAAGTACGCGCGATCGTGTTCGTCCGGCCCTCGATCCGGCGCTCCAGCTGCCCGGTGTCGCGCAGCAGCCGGTGGTAGCGCTCGGCCCAGCGGGCATGATCCTCCCGATCCGAGCACCCGTGACAGGGGTGGGCCCGCAGCTCCGCCCGCAGCCGCGTGATCTCCCGGTCGTCGGCGGCCGGCGCCCGCCCCTTCCTGTGCCGGTCGGGCACGATGTGCCCGGCCTTGGTGCGCAGCGCCGACGCCAGATCCCGCCGGGACTGCGGCGAGCGCGCGTTGAACGACTTGGGGATCCGCATCCGCTCCAGCGCCTCCACGGGCACCGGGAAGTCGATCGAGGCCAGCCGCTTGACCTGGCGCTCCGCGGTCAGCACCAGCGGCCGCGGGCCGTCGTGGTGCTCGAATCCGCGGTGCCCGTTGGTCCGCCCGGCCGGAAGCCCGGGGTCGAGGACGAGCGCGAGGCCCGCGAACTTGCCCGTCGGTACGTGGATGACGTCCCCGGCCTTGAGCTTCTCCAGCGCCGCGGCCGCCTGCACCCGCCGCTGGGCCGCGCCCTGCTTGGCCAGCTCCGTCTCCCGGTCCTTGAGCTCACGCCGCAACCGCGCGTACTCCTCGAAGTCCCCGAGGTGGCAGGTCATCGACTCCTTGTAGCCCTCGAGCCCCTCTTCGTTCTTCTGCACCTGCCGGGAGATCCCGACCACCGACTTGTCGGCCTGGAACTGAGCGAACGAGGTCTCCAGAAGCTCGCGCGAGCGGTGCCGGCCGAACTGCTCGACCAGGTTCACCGCCATGTTGTACGACGGCTTGAAGCTCGACTTGAGCGGATACGTGCGCGTGCCCGCGAGCCCCGCGAGGTGCTCCGGGCTGAAGCCGCGCTGCCACAGCACGACGGCATGGCCCTCGACATCGATGCCCCGGCGGCCCGCGCGCCCCGTCAGCTGCGTGTACTCACCGGGGGTGATGTCCGCGTGCTGCTCCCCGTTCCACTTGACGAGCTTCTCCAACACCACCGATCTCGCGGGCATGTTGATACCGAGCGCCAGCGTCTCGGTGGCGAAGACCGCCTTCACGAGGCCGCGTACGAACAGCTCCTCCACGACCTCCTTGAAGGTCGGCAGCATGCCCGCGTGGTGGGCCGCGATCCCGCGCTCGAGCCCTTCGAGCCACTCGTAGTACCCGAGAACATGCAGGTCCTCGTCCGGGATGGAGGCCGTCCGCTCCTCGACGATCTCGCGGACTCTGGCCCGCGCCTCGTCACCGTTCAGCCGCAGCCCCGCGTACAGGCACTGCTGCACCGCCGCCTCGCACGCGGCGCGGCTGAAGATGAAGGTGATGGCGGGCAGCAGATCGGCGGCGTCGAGCCGCTCGATGACCTCGGGCCGGCCCGGCGTCCAGATCCGGGAGCGCTGACGCCGCTCCCGCTCCCGGTCGGCCTCGCGCATGGCGCGCCCGCGCCGCCGGTCCTGGTACGACGGCCGGCTCGCCTCCATGCGCGCCATGCGCGTCAGGTCCGGGTTGACGGCCTTCCTGCTGCCCTCGCCCTCCTCGAAGAGGTCGTACATGCGGCGCCCGGCGAGCACGTGCTGGAACAGCGGTACGGGCCGGTGCTCGGAGACGATCACCTCGGTGTCGCCGCGCACCGTGTCGAGCCAGTCGCCGAACTCCTCCGCGTTCGACACCGTGGCCGACAGGGAGACCAGCGTCACGGACTCCTGGAGATGAATGATCACCTCTTCCCATACGGCGCCCCGGGTGCGGTCGGAGAGGTAGTGCACCTCGTCCATGACCACGTAGCCCAGATTGGTCAGTGCCTGCGAGCCCGCGTACAGCATGTTGCGCAGCACCTCGGTGGTCATCACGACCACGGGCGCGTCACTGTTCACACTGTTGTCGCCGGTCAGCAGGCCGACCTTGTCGGCGCCGTAGCGCTTGGCGAGGTCCTGGTACTTCTGGTTCGACAACGCCTTGATCGGCGTCGTGTAGAAGCATTTCTTGCCCTGCTGAAGGGCGAGGTGCACGGCGAACTCGCCGACGATCGTCTTGCCCGAGCCGGTGGGTGCGGCGACCAGGACGCCCTTGCCCGCCTCGAGCGCCTGACACGCCTCGATCTGGAAGGGGTCGAGGCCGAAGTCGTACATCTCGCGGAAGGAAGCGAGCGCGGTGGCCTGCTCGACGGCCCGCTTCCGGGCTGCCGCATACCGCTCGGCCGGTGAGAAGTCCTCTGTCATCGTGCTTTCGAGCCTACCGGCCACCACTGACATCGGACGATCATTATCCGGTAAGGACGCGCACCGCCCCCGGCACGCACTCGGCGACCAACGGCAGCGGCCCGACCGGTTCCCCGTCCGCGTATCCCGTGATGCCGGGCCCGTCCCCGGTGGCCAGCTCGACGCGCGCCGCCCGGTAGGAGCTGACCACGGGGTGGGTGAGATGCGTCCCCTTGTAGACGCGGGGGAACACGCGCAGCAGGGTCGTACGGGAGCACTCCCCGACCACGGTGACGTCGAACAGGCCGTCGCTCATGTCGGCGTCGGCGCAGATCCGCATGCCGCCGCCGTACGACGTGCCGTTGCCGACAGCGACGAGGGTCGCGGCGATCTCGCGCACGGAACCGTCGCCGAGTGTCAGGCGGAACGGCACCGGCTTGAACGCGGCCAGCTCCGCGAGGATCGCCAGGTCGTACTTGAACCGGCCGAGCGGCAGCCGCATCCGGTTGCCGCGGTCGTTCACCCGGGAGTCGAAGCCGGAGGCGAGCACGGTGCCGAACCAGTGGTCGCCGATCCGCCCCAGGTCGATGGAGCGGATCCGTGCGCCCTTGAGGGACTCGGCGACGAGCGCGCCCGCCGCGGCCGGCTCACGCACCGGCAGTCCCAGGGAGCGCGCGAAGTCGTTGCCCGTGCCGACGGCGACCACCCCGAGCGGGGTACGGGTGCCGGCGACGGCCTGCAGGGCGAGGTTCACCAGGCCGTCCCCGCCGACGGCCACCAGGGCGCCGGTGCCCTGGGACACCGCGGCACGCGCGCGTACCAGTGCGTCGGCGGCGTCCTCCCCGATGACGCTGCGCACGGAGAAGCCGGCGGCCCGCAACGCGGAAGCGGCCGGCTGCGCGGCGCCCGCGCCCCGGCCGCGTCCCGCGGTGGGATTGACGAAGAGGGTGATCTCGCTGGTCACGGGCCGGACCCTAACAAGTGCCCGGCCCTGCGCGGGGGTTGCCTCAGGTCACATCGTCATAACCGTTGATCCGGCTGTTCTCACCCGTGGACTGCTCGGGCAGCGACCGGCTGGCGGAGACCGGCTCCACCTCGTCGACGTCCTCGGGGGTGAGGTCGAGCTCGGACGCCTCGTCGTCGGCGGGGCCCGCCGCCTCGATCCGCCGCTTACGACGGTCGTTCAGCAAGGAGAACGCCGTCGCCGCGAAGTACAGGACCCAGATCGGTCCGGCGAGGGCGATCATGGTGAGCGGGTCCGTACTGGGCGTGGCCACCGCGGCGAACACCGTGATGCCCATGATCATCCCGCGCCACCAGCCGAGCATCCGCTTGCCGGTGATGATGCCCGTGAGGTTGAGCATGACCAGGAGCAGCGGCAGCTCGAAGGAGAGGCCGAAGACGATCACCATGCGGGTGATCAGGTCGAGCAGATCGTCGAGCGGCAGCTGGTTGTCGATGTTCGCCGGCGAGAAGTCGAGCAGCACCCGCGCCATCGTCGGCAGCGTCTTGTAGGCGAAGAAGGCGCCGCCGAGGAAGAGCGGCACGCCGGTCGCCACGAAGCCGGTGGCGTACTTCTTCTCGTGCTTGTGCAGGCCGGGCGCGACGAAGCCCCACAGCTGGTAGAGCCAGACCGGGGACGCCCCGATGACACCGGCCATCAGCGACACCTTCAGCGCGAGCGTGAAGGGCGTGATCAGGCCGTTGAGCACGATCCGGGCGCACTGCTGATTGGCGTCCGGGTTCTCGGCGGCCTTGGTCGTCAGCTCCGTGAAGGTCTTGTCGCAGCCGACGGAATCCAGCACCGGGTTCGTGAAGAACTCGATGATGTCCTTGTAGTAGAAGGCAGCGACGATCGTGACGACGAGGATGGCCAGGACGGCCTTCCCGAGCCGGTTGCGAAGCTCACGCAGGTGCTCCGCGAGTGGCATCCGTCCCTCGGGGTCCTTCTCCTGCTTGCGGGCAGAGTTGAGCAACCCACGTCCTCATCTCGTGCGACAGGCCGCCGTGGCAGAGGCGGCCTTCGATCAGCTCTTGATCAGCTCTGCGTCGTCTGGTTGGTCGGCTCGGACACGGGGCGCGAGCTGGTCACGTCGCCCGGGGAGGCCTGGATGGTGCGCTGGGCCGGCGGCTGATTGTCGTCCTGCTTCGGCGGGTCGGAGGGAGCGGCATCCTTGTTGCCACCCTCGCTCTTCATGGCCTTGGCCTCGCTCTTGAGGATGCGGGCCGACTTGCCGAGCGAGCGCGCCATGTCCGGAAGCTTCTTCGCGCCGAACAGGAGGAGGACGACCACGAGCAGGATGATCAACTCGGGGGCGCCGATCTTTCCACCGAACATATGCGTTTACCTTCTCACTGAGGCGGCAGGGGCGGGACTGCCGGTACCGATCGGACTTCGGACTGTTGTCCGACCACCATGCTGGCAGCGATCGTATCCCGTGGGGGTGAACAGGGGGCAATCCCTGTGCGTACTCCCAGTTGCGGCCCGCGCCTCGCTCCCAGGCCACGTACAGGAGCGTACCCGCCGAACATGGGCGACCGACAGGCCACAGCGGTAAAGCGCTTTCCATCCCGTGCCGCGGTGCGCCTCAGGTCAGACGGCGTCACCGCCGGCCTTCGCCACACTCACCGCGGCCCGCTCCAGCTCCTCGGCGGCGCGGTTGATCTGCTGTGTGGTGTCGGCGACTTGACGCCCGAGGCGCTGCGCCTCGACGAACACCTTGATCGCGAAGACGGCCAGCACGGCAAGCCCCACGAAACCCACAGCCACGGCCAGCATCGCCCAGAACATGCGCCGAGCCTAGACGGTCTGGTGGAGGCGGAGCGTGCGCACCCCGCCACCGGTGAGGAGTTCGATGATGCGCTCACCGGCGGGCTTGCGTACCGCGGTCCCGCACTCGGGGCAGGTGAAGGAGTAGAACGTGGTGCGGCGGCTGGCGCCGATCGCAAGCCGGAGCGCGGTCGCGGCCAGTTCGAAACGGCCGCGGCAGTCCGGGCAGGCCGCCTTGAAGACGACGGCCGCCGGAGCGGCGACCGTAGCGGACATCGTGGCGATATCAGTGAAACCGGCCACACCAGTCATTTTGATCACCTTCGCACCTTTCATCCGTTCTGCGCCGTATATCCCCGAGGTCGCGCCCGACAGCCGAACTCCCTCACGCGGCCCCGTCGTACGCGGCCAGCGCGCGCCGCGCCGCGTCCCGCGCACTGGTGGCGAGCTCGACCGGCGCCACGATGTGCCCGTCCCTGCCCAGACGCAGCGCGAGCCGGCGCAGCGAGGAAGGGTCCGGCGTACGCAGCGTGATCCGCAGACCACCGTCCGCCAACTCCTCGGCGCTGTCGTGCGGGTAGTACTCGGCGACCCAGCGCCCCCCGGGCCCGACCTCGACGACCACCTCGGGATCCTCGGCGGCGGGCTGCACAAGTCCCTCGGAAAGATCACGCAGTTCGACCTCGGGCGGCGCCGCGGCCTCGTCCAGGACCCGGATCTCGGCGACCCGGTCGAGCCGGAACGTACGCCGCGCCTCGGACCTGCGACACCACGCCTCTACGTAGGTGTGGCCGACGCTGACCAGACGGATCGGGTCGATCTCCCGCTCGGTGACCTCGTCGCGCGCGGGCGAGTAGTAGCGGATCCACAGCCGACGCCGCTCGGAGATCGCGCGGTCGACGTCCGCGAAGACACCGCCCTCGGACTCGAAGGTGACGTTCAGACGGGCGCTCGCGCTCGCCACCTCACCGGCCGCCGCCTCCAGCTTCGCGGTCGCCCGCAGCAGGGCGAGCCGGTCGCTCTCGCGCAGCCCCGGCAGCGTGGCCACCGCGCGCGCGGCCACCAGCAGCGCGGTCGCCTCGTCGGCGGCGATCCGCAGCGGCTCGGCCACATCGTCCGGGTTGTGCCACCAGATGCGGTCGCCGTCGGTGTCGATGTCGAGGAGGTCACCGCCCCGGAAGCTCGTACCGCACAGCGGCAGCACGTCCAGGTCGGAGATGAGCTCGTCCTCGGTGATGCCGAAGGCCCGAGCGACGTCCTCGACGCGTGCGCCGGGGCGCTCGCGCAGATACGTCACCAGCGACAGCATCCGCCGGGTCTGGTCGATGGCATTGGAAGCCATACTCGCGTTCTCCCCCTCAGCCCTTGGCCACGGCGCGCAGCCGGTCCACCACGTCGGCCCGCAGCTCGGCAGGCTCCAGGACGACCACGTCGGGGCCGAACTCCACGAGCCAGGCGTCGAGCCCGTGCCCGTACGGAATCTCCAACTCGTCCCAGCCGTCGCCCAGTTCCCGTACGGAAGCGGCCTTGGCGCGCAGCGGGTAGCCCGCGCCCGCGCGCAGCCTGATCAGCGCCGAGCGCGTGGCGCTCTCCCCCGCCCAGCTCGCCACGGTCTCCCGCACGGTCACCACGTCCGGCACCGGCGCCTTGAACTGTGCGGCGCGCGAGCGGACCTTGCCGGTGATCCGGGACAGCCGGAAGACCCGCTCGGCCTGCCGGTCGCGGTCCCAGCCCGCCAGATACCAGTGGCCGCGCCAGCACTCCAGGGCCCATGGCTCGACCTGCCGGGGCTCGGGCCTGGCGGCGGTCGCCTTGCGGTAGTCGAAGACGACGGGCCTGCGGTCGCGGCAAGCCAGCATCAGCGGCTCGAAAGACGCCTCGTGCACGGGAATCCGGGGTTCGAGCGCACCATGGCTCTCGTACGGATCCACGTCCTCGGGCATCCCCGCGGCGCGCAGCTTCTGCAGGGCGCCGCTGGCGGCACCGGCGAGGCGGGCCTGCTGCCACACCTTCGCCGCGAGACCGAGCGCGGCGGCCTCCTCACCGTCGAAGGTGACGGGCGGCAGCCGGTTGCTGTCGCGGCGGGCGAGATAGCCGACCTCGCCGTCCAGGTTCTCCACGGTCTCGATGACCAGGCCCAGCTCGCGCAGGTCGTCCTTGTCGCGCTCGAACATCCGGTTGAAGGAGTCGTCGTTGCCCGCTTCCAGGTAGGCCTCGATGGACCCCCGCAGCTCGCGCTTGCTGAGCGGCCGCCGTGTCCCGAGCAGACACAGCGCCAGATTCATCAGCCGCTCGGCCTTGGCAATGGCCATCGACGCCCTTTCCTCATGTAGCTCCCGACGGATGACCGTACCGCTAGGGGGTCTACTGGCAAAAGCTGAGGGCCCATGCCAACAGGCATGGGCCCTCGGATGACCGCTTGCGGTCGATGTCCGGCGAACTCAGACGGAGATCAGGTCACAGACGAAGATCAGCGACTCGCCGGGAGCGATGCGGCCGCCACCGGCGCCGCGGTCGCCGTACGCGAGGTGCGCGGGGATGGTCAGCCGACGACGGCCGCCGACCTTCATGCCCTCCACACCCTTGTCCCAGCCCTGGATGACCTGGCCGGCACCGAGCTGGAACTGCAGCGGGGTGCCACGGTTCCAAGAGGCGTCGAACTCTTCGCCGGTGGAGAAAGCCACGCCCACGTAGTGCACGGAGACGGTGGCGCCCACCTTCGCCTCGGGGCCGTCGCCCTCCCAGAGGTCCACGATCTCCAGGTCCGTCGGGGCCGGGCCCTCGGGGAAGTCGATCTCGGGCTTGTCGATGCTCACGTGAAGTGCTCCTGCTTGTTTGCGGTTGGGCAACCGGGACAGTCTGCCATTTCTCCGGCGGTCAGTGCGCGGCGAGGATGTCCACCACGAAGACCAGCGTCGAGTTGGCCGGAAGGGTCGCGCCCTTGGCCTCCTTGCCGTACGCCTGGTCGGCCGGAATCACCAGAAGCACCCGGTCACCGACGTGCTTGCCGACGATGCCGGTGTCCCAGCCCTTGATGACCTGGCCCTGGCCGATGGCGGTCGAGAACGGCTGGCCCGCCTTCCAGGAGGAGTCGAAGAGCTCCGCCTTCGCCTTGCCCTCGTTCGGCTTCCAGGCGGCACCGCTGTACTGCATCGTGACCGTCTGACCGCTCTTGACCTCGGCGCCCTTGCCGTTGATCAGCACCTGGTCGACGAGCTTCTTCGGCGGGTCGTTCTTCGGGACGGAGATCGTGGCCGGCTCTTCCTTGTCGGCCTTGATCTGCGGCAGGTTCGACGGGATCGCGGCCTGCGTGCCCTCGGCCTTCTTCGGGATCACCTTGCCGATGTCGAGCGCGAAGACGAGCGTGTCCGTGGCGGAGACGCCGACCTGGGAGTTGCCCTGGCTGCCGAAGCCGGCCGCGGGCGGCGCCACGACGAGGACGCGGCTGCCCTCCTTCTGCCCGACCACGGCCTGCGCGAACGCCGGGAGCTGCCCCGCCGAGCCCGCGGTCACCATCTGGTCGCCGCCGCCCTTCGCGCCGTACGTGGTCCCGAGGTCCTTGCCGCCCTTCCAGAGCTTGCCGGTGAAGTTCATCGACACCAGGTCGTTCTTCTTCACCTGAGCGCCGCTGCCCTCGGAGACCGTGTGCACGACGAACTTGCCGCTCGGGTCGCCCTTGGGCAGCGTGATCGACGCCTTCTTGCCGACGTCGCCGGTCACCTTCGGCATCGGCGCGGCGGTGTCGACCGCCTTGGGCACCTCTGCCGCCTTCGGCGAGGCGGACGAGGAGGAATCCGCCTTGTCCGTCGCATCCTTCTTGCCGTCGTCGCTGCCGCAGGCCGTCGCGGTCAGCGCCAGTGCCGGCACGATCAGTAGAGCTGCAAGTCGGCGTCGCACAGTGATCCTCAAGTCGCTCGAGTACGGTTCGGCCACTCTAGGCCCTCGCCCCCCTTTTCCAAGGACGGCCGAAGGGCCTCGTACGAATGATTCGTACGAGGCCCTTCGCGTGATCGGTCGGACCGGGACGAAGCCCGGAGCGCGGCTACATACCGGCGATCAACTTCTCCACCCGGTCGTCCACACTGCGGAACGGGTCCTTGCACAGCACGGTGCGCTGCGCCTGGTCGTTCAGCTTCAGATGGACCCAGTCGACCGTGAAGTCACGGCGCTGTTCCTGAGCCCGGCGGATGAAGTCGCCACGCAGGCGCGCACGCGTGGTCTGCGGCGGAACCGACTTGCCCTCGAAGATCTTCAGGTCATTGCAGATCCGAGCGGCCTGGCCCTTCTTCTCCAGGAGGTAGTAGAGGCCTCGGCGGCGGTGGATGTCGTGATACGCGAGGTCTATCTGCGCGACCCGCGGATGCGACATGGTCATGTTGTGCTTGGCCCGGTACCTCTCGATGAGCTGGTACTTCATGACCCAGTCGATCTCGGTGCCGATGCGGTCGAGGTCCTCCGCCTCGATCGCGTCGAGCGTGCGGCCCCACAGTTCGAGGACCTGGTCGACGGTGCCGGTGCGGATGCCCCGGCGCTCCACGAAGTCCACGGCCTTCTCGTAGTACTCGCGCTGCACTTCGAGGGCCGAGGCCTCGCGGCCGCTGGCGAGGCGCACCTTGCGGCGGCCCGTGATGTCGTGGCTGACCTCGCGGATCGCCCGGATCGGGTTCTCCAGGGTCAGGTCGCGCATCACCGTGCCCGCTTCGATCATGCGCAGCACCAGGTCGGTGGCGCCGACCTTGAGGAGCATGGTCGTCTCGGACATGTTCGAGTCGCCGACGATGACGTGCAGACGGCGGTAGCGCTCGGCGTCCGCGTGCGGTTCGTCCCGGGTGTTGATGATCGGCCGGGAGCGCGTCGTCGCGGAACTGACGCCCTCCCAGATGTGCTCGGCCCGCTGGCTCACGCAGTACACGGCACCGCGCGGAGTCTGCAGCACCTTGCCCGCGCCGCAGAGCAACTGCCTTGTGACCAGGAAGGGAATGAGGATGTCCGCGAGCCGCGAGAACTCCCCGTGCCGCGCCACCAGGTAATTCTCATGGCAGCCGTAGGAGTTGCCGGCCGAGTCCGTGTTGTTCTTGAAGAGGTATACGTCGCCTGCGATTCCCTCCTCGTGCAGGCGTCGTTCGGCGTCGACGAGCAGGCCTTCCAGAATGCGCTCGCCCGCTTTGTCGTGGGTGACCAACTCGGTCACGTTGTCACATTCCGGTGTTGCGTATTCCGGATGCGAACCCACGTCAAGATAGAGACGGGCACCGTTCCGCAGAAAGACATTGCTGCTGCGGCCCCATGACACGACACGGCGGAAGAGGTACCGCGCCACCTCGTCAGGAGACAGACGTCGCTGTCCCCTAAACGTGCATGTGACGCCGTACTCGTTCTCCAGCCCGAAAATGCGGCGGTCCATGACTGAACATTACGCCCGATCCCCCGAGCTGAAACGGGGTTCGACAGCACGGTTTGGATCATTTTCCGATATGGCCGCGACACGCCCGGACGTGCGCGGGGCCAGCAGAACCCGGCCCGTGGCCAGCAGCACGAGCAACGCGAGGGCCCCCGCGGCCGCCGGCACGGTGAACCCCCACCGTGTGCCGCCCCATTCGACGACCGGCCCCGCGACGGCCGTACCCACACTGGCGCCCACCGTGAACGTCGTCACGAGCCAGGAGAACGCCTCCGTCACCGTCCCCCGCGGCGCATGCCGGTCGACGACGATGAACGCGCAGGCGATCGCCGGCGCGAGGAACACCCCGGCCACCGCCGTGAGCGCCACCATCGCGACCGGACCCGGCATCAGCGTCAACGGCACGTAGAACAACGCCAGTAGCGCCACCAGCCACCGAAGTCGCGCCTCCGGTGCGCCACTCCACTGCCGCGCGCCGTACCCGAGGCCGCCCACGAGGGCGCCGAGCCCGAGCGCCGCCATCATCCAGCCGTACACGGTGTTCCCATCGGCGCCACCGTTCCCGTCCCCGTACGAGACCCCGGCCACCGTGATCGAGCCGAGCGCGAGCCCGATGAACAAGAAGGTGGCGAGCAGGACGAGCAGGCCCGGTGAGCGCAGCGCGCCCAGCCAGTGCGCCTCACGCGGCGCCGAGCGCCACTCACGGGAGGGCTTCGACAGCACTACGGAGAGGGCGCCGAGCACCCCGATGACGTTCAGGACGACGAGCGCGGCCTGCGCCGACCACAGCGACGCGCACACGGTCACCAGCAACGGGCCGACGGTGAACATGACTTCCTGCGCGATCGCGTCCATCGCGTACGCCGTGTGCACCTGGTCCTCACGCGAGAGCACGCCCGGCCACAGCGCCCGCAGGCCGCCCTCCAGCGGCGGCGTGAACAGTCCGGCCACGGCCACGGCCCCGTACGCCCACACCGGCGAGTCGGTGCCGACGAACGCGAACAGGCTCATCGCCAGCGCCGACAGGACAGCGGCCGGCAGCTGCACCTTCGGCTGACCGCGCAGGTCGACGAGGCGGCCGAGCACCGGCTGGCCGATCGCGTTGGCCACCCCGTACACCGCCGCGAGCGCGCCGGCCAGCGTGTAGGTGCCGCCCTCGGCGCGGACGAACAGCACGATGGCGATCGCCGCCGTCGCGTTCGGCAGCCGGCCGACCAGCGTGCCCGTGAGCAGCCGCATCGCGTGCCGCGCCCTGAGGATCTCCGCATATCCCGCGGCCATCGCCCGCCCCCACCTGAAGTGTTACGTATAACGTCGAAGGGTTATACGTACCACGTACGTGGCCCGGAGAGCCACCCGATACCGTCGGGTACCTCGGCACGCACCACACGGAGGCAGCAGTGACCAGCGGTACGGACGGAGCGGCCACCACCCGCCCCACCAGCCGGGACGTGGCCCGCGCCGCAGGCGTCTCCCAGGCCGCCGTCTCCCTCGTCATGGGCGACAAATGGCGCGGCCGGGTCGCCGCCACCACCGCCGACCGCGTCCGCGCGGCCGCCCGGGAACTCGGCTACCGCCCCAACCTCGCCGCCCGCAACCTCCGCCTGGGCCGCACCCGCACCGCCCTGCTCGTCGTCCCCGCCCTCACCAACGAATTCTTCGCGGGCGTCTACACCGGAGCCGCCCGCATCGCCGCCCGGCACGACTTCGGCGTCGTCCTCTACCCCTCCCCCGACGGCATCGGCCCGGCCCGCGACCCCTTCCCCTCCGCCCGCGCCGCCCTCGACGGCATCCTGGCCTCCTCCATGACCGCCGACGCCGTCACCGCGCTGCGCGGCGACGACCTCCCTCTCGTCATGCTCGACAGCGACCCGGCCGGCAGCCTCGGCGCCACGACCGTGAACCTCGACCTCACCGACGGCACCCGGCAGCTCACCGACCACCTGCTGGGCCTCGGCCACCGCCACTTCCTGCACATCGCCTCTGCGGTGCAGTCCTGGACCTTCGACGTACGCGCCCACGAACTGGCCACGAGAACCTCCCAGGAGCCCGGCACCACCCTCCGCACCGTCCGCTCCGCCCTCACCGTCGAGGACGCCCTGGCGGCCACACAGCGGGCCCTGCACACCTGCGGCCCCGTCCGGCCCACCGCGATCGTCTGCGACGACGACAAGCTCGCCACCGGCGCCTACAAGGCCATCCGGCGCATGGGGCTGCGCATCCCCGAACACTTCTCGGTCACCGGCTTCGACGACCTCTCCCTGGCTACCGCCGTCGAACCCGAACTCACCACGGTACGGCTGCCCGCGGAGGAGTTCGGCGAGCGGGGCATGGCAGCGCTCCTCGCCGTCCTGGAGGGGCACGAGCCCGAAACCGCCCCCCTCCCGGTCGAGTTGATCGTGCGCGGCTCGACAGCACCTCCACCGCGCACCGAGTCCTGACACACGTGTGCCCCGGCCGATGCGGAAACCGGCCGGGGCACACGGATGACGAACTACGGACTACTCCTCGGCGGAATCGTCGTCGGAGGAGTCGTCGGACACCGCGTCGGACGCGGCCTTCGACGTCGCCGCGGCACCCTCGGCCGTGAGCAGCCGCGACAACTGCCGCCCCGCGATCCGCTTGAACTTGCGCTGCTGCGGCCGCGTACGGTCCAGCACCGCCACTTCGAGACGCTCCCCGGGGATCTCCCGCTCGCTCCCGTTCGTATCCCGCGACAGCGCCTGCACAGCCAGCTTCAGCGCCTCCGACAGCGTCATACCGTCCTGGTGCTGCTGGTCCAGGTAGGTGCTGATCTGCTCGGCATTACCGCCGACCGCCACCGAGCCGTGCTCGTCCACGATCGATCCGTCGTGCGGCAACCGGTAGATCTGGTCCCCCTCGGAGGTCTCCCCGACCTCCGCGACGACCAACTCCACCTCGTACGGCTTCTCGGCCGCGCTGGAGAAGATCGTGCCCAGCGTCTGCGCGTACACGTTCGCCAGACCACGGGCCGTCACATCGTCACGGTCATACGTGTACCCACGCAGATCCGCGTAACGGACGCCCCCGATACGCAAGTTCTCGTACTCGTTGTACTTACCGGCGGCCGCGAAGCCGATCCGGTCGTAGATCTCACTGAACTTGTGCAGGGCACGGGACGGGTTCTCGCCGACGAACACGATGCCGTCGGCATACTGCAGCACGACCAGGCTGCGACCGCGGGCGATGCCCTTGCGCGCATACTCCGCGCGGTCGGCCATCGCCTGCTGGGGTGAGACATAGAACGGCGTCGACACCGGCTATCCGTCCCTTTCTGTCAGTAACGCGTCAGTGGGGAAAGAAGAGCGAACGGACGGCTCACAGCAGAGCGGCTCGCGGACCGTCCGGCTGCTCCAGACGCCGCTCGAGGATCGCGCGAGCGATCTCCGACGACTCGTCGTCCGTCAGCCGACGGAACCCGTCCTGCGAGATCACCGTGACGATCGGGAAGATCCGCCGCGCCATGTCGGGACCACCCGTCGCCGAATCGTCGTCCGCCGCGTCGTACAACGCCTGAATGACCAGCGTCGTCGCCTGCTCCTCCGTCAGGTCCTCGCGGTAGAGCTTCTTCATCGCTCCGCGCGCGAAGACCGAACCCGAACCCGTGGCGGCGTAGCCGTGCTCCTCGCTCCGCCCGCCCGTGACGTCGTACGAGAAGATGCGCCCTTTCTCGCGGTCGACGTCGTACCCCGCGAACAACGGCACGACGGCCAGCCCCTGCATGGCCATCGCGAGGTTCGACCGGATCATCGTGGAGAGCCGGTTCGCCTTGCCCTCCAGCGACAGCTGGGCGCCCTCGACCTTCTCGAAGTGCTCCAGCTCCAACTGGAAGAGCTTCACCATCTCGACGGCCAGACCGGCGGTGCCGGCGATGCCGACGGCCGAGTACTCGTCCGCCGGGAAGACCTTCTCGATGTCGCGCTGCGCGATCACGTTCCCCATCGTGGCCCGCCGGTCGCCGGCGAGTACGACGCCTCCGGGGAACGTCACGGAGACGATGGTCGTGCCGTGCGGGGCCTCGATGACACCCTGCGTCGGCGGCAACTGCCGGTTGCCCGGCAGGATTTCGGGCTGGTGCTCGGACAGGAAGTCCATGAAGGACGACGACCCGGGCGTCAGGAAGGCAGCCGGTAGACGCCCGGTGCTACGAGGGTTGGCTTCCACGCGTTTCCTTCCAGGTATGCGGCGGCCCGACGAGTGGTGTCGGGGTCGTCCCCCAACTTGCCGATGGCCGAATTGCAGTTGAAGCACAGTACGCCACGGACCCTACCCGTCTCGCGGCAGTGATCCAC
This sequence comes from Streptomyces sp. NPDC102467, assembly GCF_044765445.1. Classification (NCBI taxonomy): domain Bacteria; kingdom Bacillati; phylum Actinomycetota; class Actinomycetes; order Kitasatosporales; family Streptomycetaceae; genus Streptomyces; species Streptomyces sp. NPDC102467. The sequence goes on from NZ_JBIWKA010000004.1 coordinate 266,089, forward strand.
ATGAACTGCGGGAGCCTTCAGGCAGATCACGCAGATCCCCATCTGGGAGGTGATCATCTCGTCGCGCTGGGCTTCGGTCATGCCGTAGTTGCGCTTGAGATGATGAGCACGCCCCTTGTCCGCCTTGCATGTTTTGCAGAGCGCGGCGAGACCGTCCGAGGCGGTTTTGTTCTTCGTCCACTCACTGTGCGGCTTGATCTCGCCACATGTGCGGCAGTACTTGTGCCCCTCTGGCGCCGCCACACGGGGCCTGACGTTCTCGCCCCGCGCAACCTGTCGCTCTTGGTGGTATTGCGCCCAGCACTCTCGGCAATATGCCTGGAGGCCGTCGCGGGCCGCCTTGTTACCAGCGAAGGCGTCCCGCGATTTCAGCACCTGGCACCGCGAGCACTTCTTCGGCACGGCCGAATCGGACATTAAGGCTATTCTCCGCCTTTCTGGACAAATGACCGAACGAAGTCCTCTGCGTTCTCCTCTAGGACGTCGTCGATCTCGTCCAGAACCGAGTCGACATCGTCGCTCAGCTTCTCCTGGCGCTCCTTGAGGTCCTCGGTCGACTGAGCGTCCTCTACCTGCTCCTCGACCTCCTCGGTGTTGCGCGTCGCCTTCTGCTGTCCGCCGCCGGTGTCCTTGGTCGCCATATCCAGCTCACCCCGCTCGGTTCGACATACACGTCGTACGTGTCGTACAGGCTGTTCGTGATCAGAACCCTACAAGTCGGGCCCGACATCGGCCCCGCAGTTTGTGGAACGTGCGGGACCCATCTCTGTGATTCCCCTGCCGCCAGGCTTTCAGCCGCGGATCAGCCGCCGGACAGCACGCGCACCAGATCCTCGGCCGTCCGACACCGGTCGAGCAGCTCTTTCACGTGGTTTCGCGTTCCGCGAAGGGGTTCGAGGGTTGGGACCCGTTGCAGTGAGTCGCGGCCGGGCAGGTCGAAGATCACCGAGTCCCAGGAGGCCGCGGCGACGTCGTCCGCGTACTGCTCGAGGCAGCGCCCGCGGAAGTACGCCCGGGTGTCCTCGGGCGGCGCCGTACGGGCCCTCTCGACCTCGGCCTCGGTCAGCAGGCGCTTCATCTTGCCGCGGGCCGCGAGGCGGTTGTAGAGGCCCTTCTCGGCCCGTACGTCGGCGTACTGGAGGTCGACCAGGTGCAGCCGCGCCGCGTCCCAGTCGAGGTTGTCACGGCGCCGGTAGCCCTCCATGAGCTCGCGCTTGGCGACCCAGTCGAGCTCGCCGGAGAGACTCATGGGATCGCTCTCCAGGCGGCCCAGGACGTCCTCCCAGCGCGTCAGGACATCCTTGGTCTGGTCGTCCGCGTCGGCACCGAAGCGCTCCTCGACGTACTTCCTTGCGAGCTCGTAGTACTCCATCTGCAGCTGGACCGCGGTGAGCGTGCGGCCGCTACGGAGGGTGATCAGATGCGTGAGCGAGGGGTCGTGCGAGACCTGGTGGAGGGTGCGGACCGGCTGGTCCACGGCCAGGTCGACCGCGATGAAGCCGTCCTCGATCATGGAGAGGACCAGGGCCGTCGTACCCAGCTTCAGATACGTCGAGATCTCGGAGAGGTTCGCGTCGCCGATGATCACGTGCAGCCGGCGGTACTTCTCCGCGTCCGAGTGCGGCTCGTCGCGGGTGTTGATGATCGGGCGTTTGAGCGTGGTCTCCAGGCCGACCTCGACCTCGAAGTAGTCCGCGCGCTGGCTGAGCTGGAAGCCGTGCTCGTGCCCGTCCTGACCGAGGCCGACACGGCCCGCGCCGGTGACGACCTGACGGGAGACGAAGAACGGTGTCAGGTGGCGCACGATGTCCGAGAAGGGGGTCTCCCGCTTCATCAGATAGTTCTCGTGCGTCCCGTAGGAGGCGCCCTTGTTGTCGGTGTTGTTCTTGTAGAGGTGGATCGGCTGGGCGCCCGGCAACTGGGCCGCGCGGTCGGCCGCCTCCGCCATGATGCGCTCGCCCGCCTTGTCCCACAGGACGGCGTCGCGCGGGTTGGTGATCTCCGGGGAGCTGTATTCCGGATGCGCGTGGTCGACGTAGAGGCGCGCCCCGTTGGTGAGGATGACGTTGGCCAGGCCGATGTCCTCGTCGGTGAGCTGGCTGGAGTCGGCGGAATCGCGCGCGAGGTCGAAGCCCCGGGCGTCGCGCAGCGGGTTCTCCTCCTCGAAGTCCCAGCGGGCGCGGCGGGCCCGGTGCATCGCCGCGGCATACGCGTTGACGATCTGGGACGAGGTGAGCATGGCATTGGCATTGGGGTGGCCGGGGACGGAGATTCCGTACTCCGTCTCGATGCCCATTACTCGCCGTACGGTCATGCGGCCCTCCTTGCCCGGCGCCGCCCTCGGTCGGGGGCGGCGCTCAAGTACCGCTGGTTCTCCGGTGCGTGTGCGGTGCCCGTCCCCGCACGGCGCGACTCGGCGGCATTGAAGAGCCTAGAACGCCTCCGCGCTGGTGGGGAGATCATTTGCGTCATTGCTTCGCTCCGACGTCGAGCGGGGGCCGCTTGATAGTTGCCTGGAAAAACAATGGGCTGCGGATACCCGGTCCGGGCACCCGCAGCCACCCTGTCTTTTACAGGTACTGCCCGGTGTTCGCCACCGTGTCGATGGAACGCCCGGTGTCCGCGCCCTGCTTTCCGGTGACAAGGGTACGGATGTAGACGATCCGCTCGCCCTTCTTTCCGGAGATCCTGGCCCAGTCGTCCGGGTTCGTGGTGTTGGGCAGGTCCTCGTTCTCCTTGAACTCGTCGATGCAGGCCTGCAGGAGATGAGAGACCCTGAGGCCCTTCTGCTTCTGCTCGAGGAAGGCCTTGATGGCCATCTTCTTTGCGCGGCCGACGATGTTCTCGATCATTGCGCCGGAGTTGAAGTCCTTGAAGTACAGGACTTCCTTGTCGCCGTTGGCGTACGTGACTTCGAGGAAGCGGTTCTCCTCGGATTCCGCGTACATGTGCTCCACGGCGGTCTGAATCATGTTCTGGACCGTGGCTCCCCGGTCGCTGCCGTGCTCGCCGAGGTCGTCGGAGTGCAGCGGAAGGCGCTGGGTGAGGTACTTCCCGAAGATGTCCTTGGCCGCTTCGGCGTCCGGGCGCTCGATCTTGATCTTCACGTCGAGTCGTCCGGGCCGCAGGATGGCCGGGTCGATCATGTCCTCACGGTTCGAGGCACCGATCACCACCACGTTCTGCAGGCCTTCGACACCGTCGATCTCGGCGAGCAGCTGCGGGACGATGGTGTTCTCCACGTCCGAGCTGACGCCGGATCCGCGGGTGCGGAAGAGGGATTCCATCTCGTCGAAGAAGACGATGACGGGAGTGCCCTCGCTGGCCTTCTCGCGGGCACGCTGGAAGACGAGGCGGATCTGCCGCTCGGTCTCACCGACGTACTTGTTGAGAAGCTCAGGGCCCTTGATGTTGAGGAAGAAGCTCTTGCCCTGGCCCTGTCCGGTCACCTCGGCGACCTTCTTGGCAAGGGAGTTGGCGACTGCCTTGGCGATCAGGGTCTTACCGCATCCGGGAGGCCCGTACAGCAGCACGCCCTTGGGCGGTCGCAGTTCGTGCTCCCGGTAGAGGTCCGGGTAGAGGTACGGCAGCTCGACCGCGTCGCGGATCAGCTCGATCTGGTTGCCCAGGCCGCCGATCTGCTCGTAGCCGATGTCCGGGACCTCTTCGAGGACGAGCTCTTCCACCTCGCTCTTCGGTACGACTTCGTAGACGTAGCCGGACCTGGATTCGAGAAGCAGCGCGTCGCCGGGGCGGATGACGACGTCGAGCAGCGGCTCGGCGAGCCGTACCACCCGTTCCTCGTCGGTGTGCCCGGTGACGAGGGCTCGCTCGCCGTCCTCGAGGATCTCCTTGAGGGTGACGATGTCGCCGACGCTCTCGTACTCCATGGCCTCGACCACGTTGAGCGCTTCGTTGAGCATTACTTCCTGGCCGCGCCTGAGCTCGTCGAGCTCGACGCTCGGGCTCACGTTCACACGGAGTTTGCGGCCGCCGGTGAAGATGTCGGCGGTACCGTCCTCGTTCGCGGTGAGGAAGACTCCGAAGCCGGCCGGCGGCTGTGCGAGCCGGTCGACTTCTTCCTTGAGGGCCACGATCTGGTCGCGGGCCTCGCGGAGTGTGTTGGCGAGCCGTTCGTTCTGAGCGGACACGCCGGCCAAGTTGGTCTGCAGCTCGACGATCCGCTCTTCGAGAATCCTCGTATGACGCGGAGAGTCGGCGAGCTTGCGCCGCAGGACGGCGATTTCCTGCTCGAGATAGGCAATCTGCCCGGCGGGGTCGTCGGACCCTCGTCCCGGGCGGATGCCGCGGTTGATGTCGTCGTCGTGGGCTGCCACGGTCCTCACCTCCTCCAAGGGGAGCTGGACGCTTCCAGACCCTACCTGGGTGGGTGTTGATTGAAACCCCTAGATCACAAAGACGGTCGGGGTGTGTCCGATCTTCACCCTTGCGCTCTCCCTCACGTCAGGTGAATACCCACCCAACAACATCGGAAAGCGGACGGTTGTAGGGTCGAACTGTTCAACACCCGTCAGGCCTGGCCCGACTTGCTCCTGTGAAGTCGGATTTCCGGGGCCACGACGCAGGAAACGGCAGGAGACATGACCGTGCAGCAAGAGGCCGGATCCGGCACCGACAGCAGTGTTCCGCTGGAGGTGTGGATCGACCAGGACCTGTGCACCGGGGACGGGATCTGTGCCCAGTACGCGCCGGAGGTCTTCGAGCTGGACATCGACGGTCTCGCATATGTGAAGAGCGCGGACGACGAGCTGCTGCAGGACGTGGGTGCCTCAACACCCGTACCGCTTCCGCTTCTCACGGATGTCGTGGCGTCCGCAAAAGAGTGCCCGGGTGACTGCATCCATGTACGACGCGTTTCGGACAGCGTCGAGGTGTACGGTCCCGACGCGGCGTGACGCCGCGGTGACCGCTTGCAGGTACGGCCAGGGGCCCCGCACACCGGAATGTCGGTGTGCGGGGCCCCTGGCCGTACCTGCGAGCGGTCAGACGCTACTGGCCCTGGCCGGGGTGGAGCGGACGAACCGCCCTCCCTGCCACTGCCACTTGGCTTGGTCGTGGACGTCCGGGCGGTAGCGCGGGACCGCGTCGGACGAGTAGCCGTCGAGGGTTGCGGTGACGGCTCCGTCATGGACGCGGAAGGCGCTGACGGAGAAGCGGTCCTTCGGGTCGACGAGTGTGGCGACGATCCGGGGCTTGGCGCCGGGGGGCTGGGTGAGGACATAGACCCCGTTGGGCGGGGTACCGGAGCCGGCGTCGCAGCGGACGACGGCGACCGTCTCGGGTCTGCCGTCGCCGTCGAGGTCGCCGGAGGCCTTCTTCTGTACGACGACCTTGACCGGGCCGCAGTTGAGCGGGAAGTGGACCCCGGCCGGATCGGGCGGGGCGACGGCCCTGGAGGTGACGGTGGGCGTCTTGGAGTCGGCCTGGGCGGCGGTGGCGGCGCCCGGCTGAAGGAAGCCGGAGGCCGCGACGACGGCGGCGAGCGCTGCCGCGGTGGCCAGCCAGTGGATGGGTCGGGTGGTGGTGTGCGCCAGTTCCGGGACGGCGGGTTGCTGCACTAGGAGTGTCTCCCGTGAGGGCTGTGCCGGTGGGGATGGCGAGCATCGTGCCATACGTCACAGTGCGGGGGAACGCCGGGGTCAGGGGTTTTCCGCCGTGGCTCCTGGTTGTGGTGCTGCCGCTGTGTCAACGAACGGACGCCGCCGCCGAGTTCCCGTATGCGGTGGGGAACTCGGCGGCGGCGCCGGTGCGTTCTGAGGTTGTACATCCCTGACGACTGGCCGACCGGTGGCTCAGCGGCCGCGGTTGCCGCCGTCGGCGTTGGGGCCGTCGTAGTCGTCGCCGTACGCGCCCTTGGCGGGGCGGCGGCGGCGCATGGGCGGCTCGACGCCGTCCGCGAGGCGGCGGGCGGTCAGCAGGAAGCCGGTGTGGCCGATCATCCGGTGGTCGGGGCGGACAGCGAGGCCCTCCACGTGCCAGTTGCGGATCATCGACTCCCACGAGGTGGGCTCGTTGAAGCAGCCGATCTCACGGATGGACTCGACGGTGCGGGCGAGCTGCGTGGTCGTGGCGACGTAGCAGCAGAGGATGCCGCCGGGGACGAGCGCCTTCTTGACGACGTCCAGGCACTCCCAGGGGGCCAGCATGTCGAGGATGACGCGGTCGACGTCACCGTCGGTCAGGTTGTCCTGGAGGTCGCCGACGGTCAGCTGCCAGGCCGGGTGCGGGCCGCCGAAGTAGCGCTCGACGTTGCCCTTGGCGATCTCGGCGAAGTCCTCTCGGCGCTCGTACGAGTGCAGCATGCCCTCGTCGCCGATGGCGCGCAGCAGGAAGCTGCTGAGCGAGCCGGAGCCCACGCCCGCTTCGACGACGCGCGCGCCGGGGAAGATGTCGGCGAAGGCCAGGATCTGCCCCGCGTCCTTGGGGTAGACCACGGCGGCGCCGCGGGGCATGGACAGGACGTAGTCGGGGAGCAGGGGGCGCAGCGCGAGGTAGGCGACGTTTCCGGTGGTGCGGACAACGCTGCCCTCGGGAGCGCCGATCAGCTCGTCGTGCGGGAAGGAACCCTTGTGGGTGTGGAAGTTCTTCCCGGCCTCGAGCGTGAACGTGTAGTGGCGGCCCTTGGGGTCGGTCAGCTGTACCTGGTCCCCGACCTTGAAGGGCCCGCGTCGGCGGGCGGCACCGGTCGGTTCGGACATGTGACCAGCCTACCGGGCCTCGCGGTGGCCGCCGACCACGCGGCTTTCGGGATGTTCTACGTGGGGCGGGCCATCGCCTTGACGAAGGCGCGTTCGACGTCTGCCGCGGAGAGGACGCCGTAGATCGCGCCGTTGTTCTCCACGACCAGGTATTCGGTCGCGGGGGCCGCGCGGAGGGTGTCGAGGAGGTCCTCGCCGGCCAGTTCGGCGGAGACGCGCATGCCGTCGGTGAGGTCCTGGGCGAGGCCGCTGACGGCGACCCAGGGGCGGCGGTGTTCGGGGATGCCGACGATGGCGGCCTCGCGGACCAGGGAGCGGGGTTCGCCGTCGACGTCGACGACGACGAGGGCGCGGGCCCCTGACTCGTTGGCGCGGCGCAGTGCTTCGGAGAGCGGGGTCGCCGCTTCCACGGGGACGGCGCGGCGGGTGAGGGTGCGGGCGCGCAGCTCCGGGAGGTGTTCGCGGAGCCGGGCCATGCGCAGGCTGTTGCCGGCGCCGGTCCAGATGATCGCGGCGAGGATGGCGGCGAGCAGGGCGTCGGTGACGGTGTCCATGCCGCTGACGTCCTCGGCGCTCTGGCCGAGGGCGCCGGACTGGGTGAGCAGGGGCAGGCCGATGAGGACGGTGACGGCGAGGGCGCGGCCGACCCAGGCGGCGGCGACGGTGCCGCTCATGGGCTTGCCGGTGATCTTCCAGACGACGGCGCGGAGCATGCGGCCGCCGTCGAGGGGCAGGCCGGGCAGCAGGTTGAACGCGGCGACGATGAGGTTGGACACCATCAGTCCGGCCAGCAGTACGCCCGGGACGGTGCCGGGCTCGACCGCCATCATGCCGAGGTAGAAGACGCCGGAGAGGACGAGGGAGAGCAGGGGCCCGACGAAGGCGAGGACGAATTCGCGGCCTGGGGTCTCCGACTCCTTCTCGATCTCGGAGACTCCGCCGAAGAACTGCAGCATGATCCGGCGGACCGGGAGCTTGAAGCGCAGGGCGGCGACGACGTGGGCGAGTTCGTGGACGAGCACGGAGGCGTAGAAGGCGACCGCGAAGAAGAGGGAGACCAGGTAGCGGGCGGCGCCGAGTTCGGGCAGGACGCGGTCGAGCTGGCCGCCGAACACCCAGGTGATGAGCGCGGCGACGAGGAACCAGCTGGGCGCGACGTAGACCGGTACGCCGAAGGGGCGTCCCATGAGGATGCCGCCCCGGGGCTCGGGGCGCTTGGCAGGTCCCTTGCGTGTGCGCTTGCCGGAGGTGGCGGCGGCGCGGTCGGGGTGACTGTCGTAGGGGTGCGCCGGGTTCTCGTCCTGCGGGGTCTCGGTCTGCGGAACCGGGTCCGTCGAGGCCGGGTCCGTCGAGGCCGGGTCCGTCGAGGCCGGGTCCTTCGAGGCCGGGTCCTTCGAGGCCGGGTCCTTCGAGGCCGAGTCCGTCGAGGCCGGGTCCTTCGAGGCCGGGTCTTGCGGGGCCGGGTCCGCCGGAGCGGGCGCGGCGGCGGGGTCCTGGCCCGCGCCGGGGTCATCGGGGGCCGCGTCGGCCGGGGGCTCCTGCGGCCGGGGCGCGTCCGCGTCGACCGGAGCGGAGTTCTCCGGGGCGGATGGCGCGGCGGAGTCGGGCCGGGCCTGTGCGAGACGCCCTCCGGTGTCCCGCGTGGGCGGCGTCGCCTCGCCGGTGCCGGACTGCGGCTGCCCGCTCTCGTCCACGGTGATCCCTCGGTCCCCTCGTTCGAGCGTTTCCCGCCGGGGCGGGACGTTCTGGCGTCGATGGTATGCGGACGGTGTCCGGTGGCCCCCGTCGACTCCCCCGGGCCACGCTACGCAAGACGCCGTGGACGCGCAGGTGCCTGACTGTCAGTGGCGGGCCGTATCGTCGTGGGTCATGGAGACCAGTACCGAGACGGGCGCGGAGAGCGGCCCGGAGCCCGGGCCCGAGAGCGGCCCGGCCAAGGCCGTCGCCGCCGTCGCCCCGGCGTCGCTCTCGCCTTCGCGCGCGAGCGATTTCATGCAGTGCCCGTTGCTGTACCGGTTTCGGGTGATCGACAAGCTGCCGGAGAAGCCGAGCGAGGCGGCGACGCGGGGCACGCTGGTCCATGCCGTACTGGAGAGACTTTTCGACGCGCCGGCCGGGGAGCGGACCGCGCCGCAGGCCAAGTCGCTGATCCCGGGCCAGTGGGACCGGCTGCGGGAGTCCAGGCCTGAGCTGGGCGAGCTGTTCGCCGACGATGCCGAGGGCGAGCGGATGACGCGGTGGCTCGGCGATGCGGAGCGGCTCGTCGAGCGGTGGTTCACGCTGGAGGATCCGACCCGCCTGGAGCCTGCCGAGCGGGAGCTCTTCGTCGAGGCCCAGCTGGAGTCCGGCCTCAAGCTGCGCGGCATCATCGACCGGGTCGACGTGGCGCCCACCGGCGAGGTGCGGATCGTCGACTACAAGACGGGCAAGGCGCCCCGGCCCGAGTACGCCGAGGGCGCGCTGTTCCAGATGAAGTTCTACGCGCTGGTGGTGTGGCGGCTGAAGGAGGTCGTACCGCGGCGGCTGCAGCTCGTCTATCTGGGGAGTGGGGATGTGCTGACCTACGACCCGGTGATCGCCGACCTGGAGCGCATGGAGCGCAAGTTGCACGCGCTGTGGGACGCGATCCGGCAGGCCACCGAGACCGGCGAGTGGCGGCCGCGCCGGACGAAGCTGTGCGGCTGGTGCGATCACCGGGCGGTCTGTCCTGAATTCGGGGGGACTCCCCCGCCCTATCCGCTGCCGGTGCGCTTGTCCGCGGACGCTCCGGCCGGGAGCCCCGGGGCCGCTCCGGAGGTGGCGCAGCCGCTCGAGGTCAGGGTGGCCGAGTCCGGCAGGCCCTAGCAGGGCAGAATGGGCCCGGACTATCGAAGGAGTGTTTCGTGGCCATCCGCGTCCTACTGGTCGATGACCAGCCGCTGCTGCGTACCGGCTTCCGCATGATTTTGGAGGCCGAGCAGGACATCGCGGTCGTCGGTGAGGCCGGAGACGGCCTGCAGGCTCTCGATCAAGTCCGGGCGCTGCAGCCCGATGTGGTGCTCATGGACATCCGGATGCCGCGGATGGACGGTGTCGAGGCGACCCGGCAGATCACCGGTCCCGAGCGGGACGGTCCGGCGAAGGTGCTCGTCCTGACGACCTTCGATCTCGACGAGTACGTCGTGGAGGCGCTGCGGGCGGGGGCCAGCGGCTTCCTCCTCAAGGACGCCCCGGCGAACGAGCTGGTACAGGCGATCCGCGTGGTCGCCGGCGGCGAGGCGATGCTCGCGCCGAGCATCACGCGCCGCCTGCTCGACAAGTACGCGGACCATCTGCCGTCGGGTGACGAGCCGGTGCCGGACACGCTGCACACGCTGACGGAGCGTGAGGTGGAGGTGCTCAAGCTGGTGGCCCGCGGCTTGTCGAACGCGGAGATCGCCGCCGATCTGTTCGTGAGCGAGACGACCGTGAAGACCCATGTCGGCCATGTGCTCACGAAGTTGGGGCTGCGCGACCGGGTGCAGGCCGCCGTGTACGCGTACGAGAGCGGCCTCGTCCGGCCGGGCGCCCAGTAGTCACGCGGGCACCGACGACGTACGGCGAAGGCGGCGGTCACCTCCGGGTGACCGCCGCCTTCGTGTGTGCCGTGGAGGGATCAGCCGCTGATGCCGCGGCCCAGTTCCCACAGCTGGAGGACCGAGGAGGAGGACAGCGCCCGCTCCACGCCCGTGATGTCGTCGCGCGCGGCGACGTACTGCTTGCCCTGCCAGAGCGGCAGGACGGGCACGTCCTCGGCAACGATGTTCTGGATCTGCTGGAGGCTCTTGGACGCGGTGAGCCGGTCGGCCTCGCGGCGCTCGGCCGGGATCAGGTCGTTGCGGATGGTGCCGTTCGCGTAGGGGGACGCGATGGTGTTGTCCTTGTCGAGGAACGGCGCGAGGAAGCTGTCGGCGTCGGGGAAGTCGGGGAACCAGCCCATGCCGTAGACGTCGTACTTGCCCTTGAGCTCATCGGCGCGGAAGGTGTCCCAGACGTCGCCCTTGATGGTGACGTCGAAGAGGCCGCTCGCGTTCAGCTGCTTCCGCAGGACCTCGAACTCCTTCTTCGTGGCCGAGCCGTAGTGGTCGGTCGTGTAGTGCAGGGTGAGCTTGACCGGCGTGGTGATGTTCGCCCGGTTCAGCGCCGCCGCGGCCTTCGACTTGTCCGGGTCGCCGTACTTGTTGAAGAACGAGTTCTGGTGACCGGTGACACCCGCGGGCACCATCGAGTACAAGGGGTCGGCGGTGGTGCCGTACACCTTCGAGATCAGCTCGCCGCGGTCCACGATCTGGGCCATGGCCTGGCGGACGGCCTTGTCCTTGGTGTTACCCGCGGCGGTGTCGAAGCCGATGTAGCGGATCTCCATGCCCGGCGTCTCGACCAGGTTGATGTTCTTGGGGGGGTTGGTCGAATACGTGTTGATCTGCTCCGGGGACATGGCGCGCGTCATCACGTCGACGTCGCCCTTCTCCAGCGCCTTGCCCATGGCGTCCGCCCCGTCGAAGGAGACCAGGGACACCTCGTTGTTCTTCGGCTTCAACTGACCCTTGTAGTTCGGGTTCTTGGTGAAGACGGCCTTGACGAGGGTGTTGTCCTTGACCTCGGCCTTCATCGTGTACGGGCCGGATCCGTCGATCTCGAAGCCCTTGCGCAGCGCGTTCTTCGAGTAGTCGTCGGGGCTGACGATGCCGGCGACGGGCGTGGCCAGCTTGTACGGGAAGGTCGCGTCCGGTGTGTTCAGGTGGAAGATCACCTGGTCGTCGCCCTGCGTCTCGACGGTGTCGATCGTGGAGAGCAGGCCGTACACCATGCTGGCGCTCTTGATCTTGAGGACGCGGTCGATGGAGAACTTCACGTCGGCGGCGGTGATCGGATCGCCGTTGGCGAACTTCAGGTCCTTGCGGAGCTTGCAGACGTACCGCTCGCTGCCGCTGTCGGTGAAGATGCAGCTCTCGGCGGCGTCGGGCACCGGGTCGCCGCTGCCGCTGCGGGGCATCGCCATCAGCGTCTGCACGGTCTGGCGCAGCACGTTCCAGGAGCCGACGTCGTAGGCGTCGGCCGGGTCGAACGGGGCGGGGGTGGACTTCGACGCCACGAACCGGTCGGTGGTGCCCACGGCGATCCCGTCGCCGCTCTCGCTCCCACTGTCGGACCCGCCGCACGCGACGAGCACGGGGGCAAGCAGACCGATGACGGCCGGCAGCACCAAAGTCTTGCGGTTCATGCTCGAAGTTCTCCAGAGCTGTCGATCCCGTGGACCTGGGCAAGGGGTGATGCGCGCGGGCCAACGGGTGGGTTAAGGCGATGTTCTCGCGACGACATTAATGGGCTCGCCGTCGTGGCCCGCGGGCGCTGGAGCCGGTCGCCCATCACGCAGCGGAATCAGGCGTGGACGCACCGAAAACACCTCAGGAGGAAGGTTAGGCACAGGGGGCGACCAATCGGGACACAAGGTCACGCCAGGGCGCGCGCGGGGCCGTTGCGCAGCATGGCCGACCGGAGCTGTCGACCCCCTGTCAAGTGGGAAAGGTCACATGTTCAACTGGGTTGGTGAGCGCTGGGATTCAGCCAACCGGCAGCCTTCAGATCGTCATCAGGCCATGCAGGAAAGGCAGGTTGACGTGCTCGAGGGAGGGGACGACGGTGCGCCGGTGGGCCGGCTCGATCGGCGCGACGGACGGTACGGCGACAACGTGGCACCCCGCGGCCTCGGCAGCGGCGACGCCGGTGGCGGTGTCCTCGATGACGGCGCACCGCCCGGGTTCGGCGCTCAGGCCGGAGGCGGCGATCAGATACGGGTCGGGGTGCGGCTTGGTGCGGGAGACCTCGTCACCGGCGACGGTGAGGCGGAAGTTCTGCGCGCCGAGCGAGTGCAGGACGCGGTCGATGATGCGCCGGTGCGAGGCGGAGACGAGCGCGGTCGGCACCTGGTGCGCGGCCAGCTCCGCGAGGAGTCTCGCGGCGCCCGGCATTAGGGGCAGCGACTGGCCGATGCGTCGTTCGAAGGCGTCGTTGAGCAGCACGGTCACTTCGGCGATGGTGACGTCGGCACCGGTCGCCTCGATGAGGAAGCCCGCGCTGCGGGTCATGGGGCCGCCGACGACGACCTGTTTCCAGGCGGGGTCGAGGGTGTGGCCGAGGTCGGCGAAGACAGCGCTCTCGGCGTCCCACCAGAAGCCCTCGGTGTCGACGAGGGTTCCGTCCATGTCGAGGAGCACAGCCTGCAGCGTGGAGCCTTCGGCCGTTCGGGTACCGAATGCGGGGACCGTACTGGTCATCCGAGTACACCTCCATGAGGGACGAGAAGGCCGGTCACCCTCCCTGAGCGGGAGAGCGACCGGCCTGCACTGGACCGACCAGTGTACGACTGTCGCGGAATACCGCGCGTCGTTATATATCCCGGCGCGACTTCGGCTGGATCTCCGCCCTGGCTTCAAAGCTGCCGGGCGCAGATGCACAGCTAGCGCGCGTTGAAGTACTTCGCTTCGGGGTGGTGGATGACGATCGCGTCGGTGGACTGCTCGGGGTGGAGCTGGAACTCCTCGGAGAGCTGCACGCCGATCCGCTCGGGTTCGAGCAGTGCGGCGATCTTGGCGCGGTCCTCCAGGTTGGGGCAGGCGCCGTAGCCGAGCGAGAAGCGGGCGCCCCGGTACTTCAGGGCGAACATGTCCTCCATGGCGTCCGGGTCCTCGCCGGCGAAGCCCAGCTCGGAGCGGACGCGGGCGTGCCAGTACTCGGCGAGCGCCTCGGCCAACTGGACGGACAGGCCGTGCAGTTCGAGGTAGTCGCGGTAGGAGTCGGAGGCGAACAGTTCGGCCGTGGCCTCGCCGATCCTCGAGCCGACGGTGACGACCTGCAGACCGATGACGTCGGTTGCGCCGGACTCCTCGGGGCGGAAGAAGTCGGCCAGGCACAGGCGCCGGCCGCGGCGCTGGCGCGGGAAGGTGAACCGGGTCCGCTCGTTCCCGTCGTCGTCCAGGATGAGCAGGTCGTCGCCCTTGGACACACAGGGGAAGTAGCCGTACACGACGGCCGCCTCCAGCAGGTTCTTGGTGTGCAGTTCGTCGAGCCAGCCGCGCAGTCGCGGACGGCCCTCGGTCTCCACCAGTTCCTCGTATGTGGGCCCGTTCCCGGTACGCGCCTGCTTCAGGCCCCACTGGCCCTTGAACAGGGCGCCCTCGTCCAGCCAGGAGGCGTACTCCTTGAGCTGGATGCCCTTGATGACGCGGGTGCCGCGGAACGGCGGCTCCGGGATCGGGTTGTCGACGGCGACGTCGGAGCGCGCGGGCCCCTCGTCGTCCTGCTCCTCGATCACGGCGTTGCCCGCCTTGACCCGGCGTTGCTTGAGTTCGGGCAGGGTGGCGCCGGGCACACCGCGCTTGACCGCGATGAGCGCGTCCATCAACCGCAGCCCCTCGAACGCGTCCCGCGCGTAACGGACTTCGCCCTCGTAGATCTCGTGCAGGTCCTGCTCGACATAGGCGCGGGTCAGCGCGGCACCACCCAGGATCACCGGGTAATCGGCGGCCATCTTGCGCTGGTTGAGCTCCTGCAGGTTCTCCTTCATGATCACCGTGGACTTGACCAGCAGCCCGGACATCCCGATGACATCGGCCCGGTGCTCCTCGGCCGCCTCCAGGATCGCCGACACCGGCTGCTTGATCCCCAGGTTCACCACGTTGTAGCCGTTGTTGGACAGGATGATGTCGACCAGGTTCTTGCCGATGTCGTGCACGTCCCCGCGCACCGTGGCCAGCACGATCGTGCCCTTGCCCTCGGAGTCCGACTTCTCCATGTGGGGTTCGAGGTAGGCGACCGCGTTCTTCATCACCTCGGCCGACTGCAGCACGAACGGCAACTGCATCTGCCCCGACCCGAACAGCTCACCGACGACCTTCATGCCCTCGAGCAGGGTGTCGTTGACGATCTCCAGCGCGGGGCGCGACTCCAGCGCCTCCGCCAGATCGTCGGTGAGGCCGTTCTTCTCGCCGTCGATGATCCGCGCCTTGAGGCGCTCCTCCAGCGGCAGCGCCGCCAGCTCCTCGGCCTTGCCCGCCTTCAGCGACTTCGCCGTCGCGCCCTCGAACAGCGCCATCAGCTTCTGCAGGGGGTCGTAACCCTCACTGCGGCGGTCGTAGACCAGGTCGAGGGCCGTCTGCACCTGCTCCTCGTCGAAGCGGGCGATCGGCAGGATCTTGGAGGCGTGCACGATCGCCGAATCCAGGCCCGCCTTCGTGCACTCGTCCAGGAAGACGGAGTTCAGCACGATCCGGGCGGCCGGGTTCAGACCGAAGGAGATGTTCGACAGGCCCAGGGTGGTCTGCACGTCCGGGCGGCGGCGCTTGAGCTCGCGGATCGCCTCGATCGTCGCGATGCCGTCCTTACGGGATTCCTCCTGACCCGTACAGATCGTGAAGGTCAGGCAGTCGATCAGGATGTCCGACTCGTGGATGCCCCAGTTGGTCGTGAGGTCCTCGATCAGGCGCTCGGCGATGGCCACCTTGTGCTCGACCGTACGCGCCTGACCCTCCTCGTCGATGGTCAGCGCGATCAGCGCCGCACCGTGCTCCCGCGCCAGCTGCGTGACCTTCGCGAAGCGGGACTCCGGGCCGTCACCGTCCTCGTAGTTGACGCTGTTCAGGACCGCGCGGCCGCCCAGCTTCTCCAGACCGGCCCGCAGCACCGGCACCTCGGTGGAGTCCAGCACGATCGGCAGCGTCGACGCGGTCGCGAACCGGCCGGCCAGCTCCGCCATATCGGCCACGCCGTCCCGCCCGACGTAGTCCACGCAGAGGTCGAGCATGTGCGCGCCCTCGCGGATCTGGTCGCGGGCCATCTCCACACAGTCGTCCCAGCGGGCCTCCAGCATGGCCTCGCGGAACTTCTTCGACCCGTTGGCGTTCGTCCGCTCACCGATCGCCATGTAGGCGGTGTCCTGGCGGAAGGGGACTGTCTGGTAGAGGGAGGCGGCACCCGGCTCGGGGCGCGGCTCGCGCCGCGTCGGCTGCGCGCCGCGGACCCGCTCCACCACCTGGCGCAGGTGCTCCGGGGTGGTGCCGCAGCAGCCGCCGACCAGGGAGAGGCCGTACTCGCGCACGAACGTCTCCTGCGCGTCCGCCAGCTCCTCGGCGGTCAGCGGGTAGTGCGCGCCGTCCTTGGTCAGCACCGGCAGACCCGCGTTCGGCATCGCCGAGATCGGGATCCGCGAGTGCCGGGAGAGATAGCGCAGGTGCTCGCTCATCTCCGCCGGGCCGGTCGCGCAGTTCAGGCCGATCATGTCGATGCCCAGCGGCTCCAGGGCCGTCAGCGCCGCGCCGATCTCCGAACCGAGCAGCATCGTGCCGGTCGTCTCGACGGTGACCGAGCAGATCAGGGGCAGGTTCGTGCCGGTGGCGTCCAGGGCACGGCGCGCGCCGATGACCGACGCCTTCGTCTGCAAGAGGTCCTGCGTGGTCTCCACCAGCAGCGCGTCCGCACCGCCGGCGATCAGACCCTCCGCGTTCCGCTGATACGCGTCACGCAGTGTCTCGTAGGGGGCGTGTCCCAGGGTCGGCAGCTTGGTGCCGGGGCCCATCGAGCCCAGCACCCAGCGCTGCTGACCCGTGGACGCGGTGAACTCGTCCGCGACCTCGCGGGCCACTCGCGCACCGGACTCCGACAGCTCGAAGACGCGTTCGGCGATGTCGTACTCACCCAGCGCGGCATGATTCGCGCCGAACGTGTTCGTCTCCACGCAGTCGACGCCCACGGCGTAGTACGCCTCGTGGACGGAGCGCACGATGTCGGGGCGGGTGATGTTCAGGATCTCGTTGCAGCCTTCGAGCTGCTGGAAGTCCTCAAGGGTGGGATCCTGCGCCTGCAACATGGTGCCCATCGCGCCGTCGGCCACCACTACGCGGGTGGCGAGGGCTTCGCGGAGGGCGTCCACGCGGGCTCGGGAATCGGTGGCGGGCGTTGGCAACGAGGCCATGAAAGTGCTCCCTGAGGTGCGACGGCTGTCGGCTTTGCGGCTCCACTCCTGGAGGCGCACCCGGCCAGGGTAGCCGGGACCAAGGTCCGTTCGTGAAGACGTCCACGGCGTGGAATGTCGCCCGTCGCGCTGCGCCGACACGGGCCCGCGGCAGCCGGCGGGGGTTCCTGACAGAAAACGGGCCGAAATATAGGCTCACGCCGCATTAGCAGGAGGTCGGCAACGACCGATACTGTTCAGCATTGTCGAACGATGCCTGGCGACCCCTGTCGCGAGAGGAACCGAGGGAGGAAGGGACTGCGATGGCACGCAACATCCAGTCGCTCGAACGGGCCGCGGCGATGCTGCGGCTCCTCGCGGGCGGTGAGCGGCGGCTCGGTCTCTCGGACATCGCCTCCGCCGTCGGTCTCGCCAAGGGCACGGCCCACGGCATCCTGCGCACCCTGCAGGCCGAGGGCTTCGTCGAGCAGGACACGGCGTCGGGGCGTTACCAGCTGGGCGCCGAGTTGCTGCGTCTCGGGAACAGCTATCTGGACGTGCACGAGCTGCGGGCCCGCGCCCTGGTGTGGACGGACGATCTGGCCCGCTCCAGCGGGGAGGCCGTCTATCTGGGGGTGCTGCACCAGCAGGGCGTGCTGATCGTGCACCACGTCTTCCGGCCCGACGACAGCCGGCAGGTCCTGGAGGTCGGGGCGATGCAGCCGCTGCACTCGACGGCCCTGGGCAAGGTTCTGACCTCGTACGACCCGGTGGCGCACAGCGAGGCGATGGAGGCCGAGCGGAAGGACTTCACGGCGCGGACGGTGTCCGACCTCGCGGGTTTCGAGACGGTGCTCGATCTGACCCGCGCGCGTGGGTACGCCGAGGACGTCGAGGAGACCTGGGAGGGCGTCGCCTCGGTCGCGGCGCCGATCCACGACCGGCACCGGATGCCGGTGGGCGCGGTCGGGATCACCGGGGCGGTCGAGCGGGTCTGCAAGGCCGACGAGAAGGACGCGCTGCGGCCCGAGCTGATCGCCGCCGTGCGGGACTGCGCCCGTGCCGTCTCCCGTGATCTGGGTGCCAGCCGGTTCTGAGCCGCCCCGGCCCCTGCCCTGTCGTCAGCCCCGTCTTCGGACGGGGCTTTCGCCGTTGCGGGGTCTTCTCAAGGTGCAGCGTGCACCTTTCCGCGCGACCATCGATGAACATCCATCACCACACAGTCACCGATAACCACGATCTATCAATAACGATCGTGCTTTGAATAACAGAACCCTTGACGATCGAGTAACCCCGGAGCGAGACTCGCGTCCATCGGTCGGCATTGTCGAACACCTACCGGCAATAAGCGTTAGAGTGTGACGAGGCCAGCCGAAACCGCCCTCACTTGAGGGCGCGGACCACCGGAGACGGACCCGGGGTTCGGTTTTCCCTGGACGAAGGACAAAGGAGTCGCGGGTGTCCAGCTCCGACATCTTCATCGGCGAGACCATCGGTACCGCCGTGCTCATCCTGCTGGGCGGTGGCGTGTGCGCCGCCGTCACTTTCAAGCGCTCGAAGGCGTACGAGGCCGGCTGGGTCGCCATCGCCTTCGGTTGGGGCTTCGCGGTCCTGACCGGCGCCTACCTCGCGAGCGGCGTCTCCGGCGCCCATCTGAACCCGGCGGTCACCATCGGCCTCGCCATCGAGGGCGGCACCAAGTGGAGCGACGTACCGCTCTATCTGGGCTCACAGCTCCTCGGCGCGATGATCGGCGCCGTGCTGGTCTGGGCGACGTACTACGGACAGTTCCACGCGCACCTGACCGACCCGGAGATCATCGCCGCGCAGCCGGACGAGGACGGTCTGGTCGACCAGAAGGCCGCGCCCAAGGCGGGCCCCGTGCTCGGTGTCTTCTCGACGGGCCCGGAGATCCGGCACTACGTGCAGAACCTGATCACGGAGGTCATCGCGACGGCCGTCCTGGTCCTCGCCATCCTCACGCAGGGCCTGAACGACGGCGGCAACGGCCTGGGCACCCTCGGCGCCCTGATCACCGCGCTCGTCGTGGTCAGCATCGGTCTCTCGCTCGGTGGCCCCACGGGCTACGCGATCAACCCGGTCCGTGACCTCGGTCCGCGCATCGTGCACGCGCTGCTGCCGCTGCCCAACAAGGGCGGCTCCGACTGGTCGTACGCCTGGATCCCGGTCGCGGGACCGCTGATCGGCGGCGCCATCGCCGGTGGCCTCTACAACATCGCGTTCAAGTAGACCGGCCCGGCACCGCGAGCACCCCGCCCGAGCATCGAGAACTTCAGGAGCACCCCGTGACCGACGCACACACCGCAGGACCCTTCATCGCGGCGATCGACCAGGGCACCACGTCGAGCCGCTGCATCGTGTTCGACAAGGACGGCCGGATCGTCTCCGTCGACCAGAAGGAGCACGAGCAGATCTTCCCGAAGCCGGGCTGGGTCGAGCACGACGCGAAGGAGATCTGGGCCAACGTCCAGGAAGTCGTCGCCAGTGCCGTCACCAAGGCCGGCATCACCCGGGACGACATCAAGGCCATCGGCATCACCAACCAGCGCGAGACCACTCTCCTCTGGGACAAGAACACCGGTGAGCCCGTCCACAACGCGATCGTCTGGCAGGACACCCGCACCGACGCCCTGTGCAAGGAGCTCGGGCGCAACGTCGGGCAGGACCGCTTCCGTCGTGAGACCGGTCTGCCGCTCGCCTCGTACTTCGCCGGGCCCAAGGCCCGCTGGCTGCTCGACAACGTCGAGGGCCTGCGCGAGCGCGCCGAGGCCGGCGACATCCTCTTCGGCACGATGGACAGCTGGGTCATCTGGAACCTGACGGGCGGGGTGAACGGCGGCAAGCACGTCACCGACGTCACCAACGCCTCCCGCACGATGCTGATGAGCCTGCACACGATGCAGTGGGACGAGAAGATCTGCTCCTCCATCGGCGTCCCGATGAACATGCTGCCCGAGATCCGCTCCTCCGCCGAGGTCTACGGCGAGGTCACCGGCGGCACGCTCGGCGACGTCCTGCGCGGCGTCCCCGTCGCCTCGGCGCTCGGCGACCAGCAGGCGGCCCTGTTCGGCCAGACCTGTTTCGCCGAGGGCGAGGCCAAGTCCACGTACGGCACCGGCACCTTCATGCTGATGAACACCGGTGACAAGGCCATCAACTCCTACTCCGGGCTGCTGACCACGGTCGGCTACCAGATCGGCGACCAGAAGCCGGTCTACGCCCTGGAGGGCTCCATCGCCGTCACCGGTTCGCTGGTGCAGTGGATGCGTGACCAGATGGGCCTCATCAAGTCGGCCGCCGAGATCGAGACGCTCGCGTCGTCGGTCGAGGACAACGGCGGCGCGTACTTCGTGCCCGCCTTCTCCGGCCTCTTCGCACCGTACTGGCGCCCCGACGCCCGCGGTGTGATCACCGGCCTGACCCGGTACGTCACCAAGGCGCACATCGCGCGCGCCGTCCTGGAGGCCACGGCCTGGCAGACCCGTGAGATCAGCGACGCCATGACGAAGGACTCCGGCGTCGAGCTCACGGCCCTCAAGGTCGACGGCGGCATGACCTCCAACAACCTGCTGATGCAGACCCTGGCCGACGTCCTGGACGCCCCCGTGGTGCGCCCGATGGTCGCCGAGACCACCTGCCTCGGCGCCGCCTACGCCGCCGGTCTCGCCGTCGGCTTCTGGACCAACACCGAGGATCTGCGCGCCAACTGGCGCCGGGCCGCGGAATGGACCCCGAACATGGCCGCGGAGACCCGTGACCGTGAGTACAAGAGCTGGCTCAAGGCCGTCGAACGGTCCATGGGCTGGCTCGAAGACAGCTCTGTCGAGGAGTAAGACCCCACCATGACTACCCAGTCCACCCTGCAGACCGTGCCTGCCCTCGGAACGCACCCGGCCGCCGGCTCCAACCCGAGCCGCGCCGAGACCCGCGAGCAGCTTTCCAAGGCGACGTACGACCTACTGGTGATCGGCGGCGGCATCCTGGGCATCTCCACTGCCTGGCACGCGGCGCAGTCCGGTCTCAGGGTGGCTCTGGTCGACGCCGGCGACTTCGCCGGCGCCACCTCCTCCGCCTCCTCGAAGCTGCTCCACGGCGGTCTGCGCTACCTGCAGACCGGCGCGGTGAAGCTGGTCGCGGAGAACCACTTCGAGCGGCGGGCGGTGTCCCGGAACGTGGCGCCGCACCTCGCGAACCCGCTCACCTTCTACCTGCCCGTCTACAAGGGCGGCCCGCACGGCGCGGCCAAGCTGGGCGCGGGTGTCTTCGCGTACAGCGCCCTTTCGGCGTTCGGTGACGGCGTCGGGCACCTGCTCTCCCCCGGCAAGGCGCAGCAGGACGTGCCCGAGCTGCGCACCGAGAACCTGAAGGCCGTGGCCGTGTACGGCGACGACCAGATGAACGACGCGCGGATGGCGCTGATGACGGTGCGCGCCGCGGTCGACGCCGGTGCCGTCGTGCTCAACCACGCGGAGGTCACCGGCCTGCGCTTCACCAAGGGCCGGGTCACGGGCGCGGAGCTCAAGGACCGCACGAGCGGTGACGAGTTCGGTGTGAGCGCGCGGCTCGTGCTGAACGCGACCGGTCCGTGGGTCGACCACCTGCGCAAGATGGAGGACCCGAACTCGGCCCCCTCCATCCGCCTCTCCAAGGGCGCGCACCTGGTCCTGAAGCGCACCTCGCCGTGGAAGGCCGCGCTGGCCACTCCGATCGACAAGTACCGCATCACCTTCGCCCTCCCCTGGGAGGACATGCTGCTGCTCGGTACGACCGACGAGGAGTACGAGGGGGACCCGGCGGACGTCGCGGTCAATGAGAAGGACATCGACCAGATCCTCGACGAGGCCGCCTTCTCCGTGCGCGACCAGCAGCTGAACCGGGATCTGATCACGTACTCCTTCGCGGGTCTGCGGGTGCTGCCCGGCGGCCCCGGCAACACGTCGAAGGCCAAGCGCGAGACGGTCGTCACCGAGGGCAGGGGCGGCATGCTGTCCGTCGCGGGCGGCAAGTGGACGACGTTCCGCCACATCGGCCGTACGGTGATGAAGAAGCTGGAGGCGCTGCCGGGCCACCCGCTCGGTGACGACTTCGAGCCGATCGACAAGCTGCCGAAGCGGATGCCGCTCCCCGGTGTCGCCAACCCGCGGGCCGTCGCGCACCGCCTCCTGGTGGACAATCCGGCGCCCGGCCCGCGGATGGCCGCCGACACCGCCAACCACCTGGCGACGCACTACGGTTCGCTGGCCTTCGACATCGCGCGCCTGGCCAACGAGAACCCGGCACTCGGCGAGCGGGTCCACCCGGACGCGCCGGAGATCTGGGCGCAGGTCGCGTACGCGCGCGACCACGAGTGGGCCGAGACGGCCGACGACGTGCTGCGCCGCCGCACCACGCTGACGATCCGCGGCCTCGCCACGGACGACGTACGCGGCAAGGTGCAGGCCCTTCTCGAAGAGAAGTAGGCCCGCGGGTCCTTGAGTTGAGGGGCGGCTCCCACCCGGGGGCCGCCCCTCCCGCGTGTCCGGGGGCGCTGCCATGCCGTGTACACACAGCCGCAACGCCCGGGAGCGAGAGTGGGGAGGACGAGCGAGGGGGCACCATGAAGTTCCAGGTCCTGTCCATCATCGGCCACACGCCGCATCCGCTGACCGGGGAACTCCCCTCCGCGGCCGACAGGTTGACGCAGGTCGTCGATGTCGGGGTCGCGGCAGAGCGGCTCGGGTACGACGCGTACGCGGTCGGCGAGCGGCACGCGGGCACGTTCCTGTCGTCGAGCCCGACCGTGGTGCTCGGCGCGCTCGCGGCGCGCACGGCGCGGATCAGGCTGCTGACGGGCGTCACGGTCGTCGCGATCCTCGACCCGGTGCGGGTCGCCGAGGACTACGCGACGCTCGATCAACTCTCGCACGGGCGGGTCGAGTTGGTGATCGGCAAAGGAGCGGAGGCGGGCCACTTCGACCTGTTCGGGCTCGACGAGGCGCGCCAGTGGGATCTGCAGAAGGAGAAGTACGAGCTGCTCCGCCGGTTGTGGACGGAGGAAGGCGTCGACTGGGAGGGCGAGTTCCGGCCCGCACTGAAGGCGGTGACGACGGTGCCGCGCCCGTACGCGGGACTCCCCCGCGTCTGGCACGGCTCGGCGACCTCGCTCAACTCCCCCGAACTGGCGGCCAGGCACGGCGATCCGCTGTTCACCGCGAACGCCGTCCAGCCGCGGGCCGCGTACGCGAAGCTCATCGACCATTACCGGGAGCGGTTCGAGGCGTACGGCCATGATCCGGCGAAGGCGCATGTGGCGGCGGGCTCGGGCGGACTGCTGATCGCGGACACGCACGAGCGGGCCGTCGAACGCTACAAGGAGCTCTACGAGGCGAAGGTCGCCCAGTCCTTCAGACCGCACCTGGCCGGGAAGGCGGGCTACAACACACCGTTCCGCCGGATCGAGGACGCCATCGCCGACGGGCCGCAGCTCATCGGCTCGCCGCAGCAGATCATCGACAAGATCCTCGGGTACCACGAGGTGTACCGGCACGACCTGCAGTCGATCACCGTGGACGGTTTCGGGCAGGGGACGGGCGAGCAGATCGAGACGTTGCAGCGGTTCGCCGAGGAGATCGCGCCCGTGGTGCGCGAGGAGGCGCCGAGCCGGCTCTGGGAGTGAGCACCCCCGACCGGGCCGGGCCGCCGACTACTACTCCTCGTCCGAGTCGACTATCGAGCGCTCCAACTTGGCAAGGAGACGGGCGAGTTGACGCCGTTCGGCCGGGGAGATCCCGGCGAGCATCCGGCGCTCGTTGTCCAGGTGCTCGGCGAACACCTCGTCGACCTTGGCGAGCCCGTCGTCCGTCAGCCGGGAGTAGACCACGCGCCGGTCGTCGGCGTCGCGCTCCCGCACGATGAGACCGTCCTTCTCCAGGCGGTCCATGCGCAGGGTGACACCGGCCGAGGAGACGAGCCCCGAGTCGGCGAGCTGTCCCGCGGTGAGCCGGTAGGGCTTGCCCGAGCGGCGCAGCGCGGTCAGCACGTCGAACCCGGCGACGGACAGGCCGTGCCGCTCTATCGACGCGTTGAGCTTGGTGTTGTACCGCAGGAACGAGCGGTGCAGGCGGGCGAGCACCTCCAGCGGGGCGGTGTCGAGCTCGGGCCGCTCGCGCGCCCAGTCCGCCACGATCTGTGTCACGGCGTCCTGCCGCGTCGCCTTCCGCTCGGCCATCCCGTCCCCTCGCGCTGCTCCCGGGTGGGCGCGGAGTCCTACGCCCCTGAAAATTCTACCCCTGAAGCGCCCGCGTCCTGCCGGTCGGACGGCGTGGACTGTCAGCGGCCGCGGCGGCCGAGCACCCGGATCAGGACGATCGCGGCGAGCACGGCGGCGGCCGGGACGGCGGCCTTCCTCAGGAGGACCGGCAGGGCCGCGGCGCCGAGGTCGACGGCCTCCGGCTCTGCGGGAGCCGGTGCGGGGCCGTCGGGCACGGCCGACGGAGCACTCAGCAACTCCTCCAGCCGGGTGGCGAACCGGCCCACGATCCGGTCGCCGACCTCGGTCATGATGCCCCGGCCGAACTGGGCGGGCCGGCCGGTGATGTCGAGGTCGGTGCGGACCCGGACGCGCGTTCCTGCCGGGTCGGCGACGAGCTCCGCCGTGACGGCGGCGGAGACGGTGCCCGCGCCGCGGGTCTCGCTGCCGCTGAGGGCGAGGCGCATGCTGCGGGCGGACTCGTCGCGGGCCACCGTGCCCTCGCCCCGGTAGCTCATCTGCACCGCGCCGACCTTGACCTTCACGCGCCCGGTGAAGGAGTCCCCGTCGAGGGTGTCGAGGACCGCGCCCGGCATGCACGGGGCGACGCGGGCGAGGTCGTGGAAGAGCTTCCAGGCGTCGTCGGGCGCGGCCGGGACGGTGAAGGAGTGGTCGAGCTGCATGGTCGGAATCGTCCAATCGTGGGGCAGGGGTCAGTGGGTGGCGGCGGGGGCGGTGCGGAGCAGGGCGCGGATGCGGCTGGGCGAGAGCGGGCCGCGGCGGACGACGACGCCGAAGGGGCGCAGGGCGTCCTCGACGGCGTTCGCGAGGACGGCCTGCGGGGCGATGGCGCCGCCCTCACCCAGTCCCTTGACGCCGAGGTCGTTCATGGGGCTCGGCGAGTGGATCTCGTCCATGTCGAGGTCGGGGATCTCGGACGAGGTGGGCACGAGGTAGTCCATGTACGTGCCGGTGCGGGGCTGCCCGTCGGGGCCGTAGATCATCTCCTCGTAGAGGGCGCCGCCGATGCCCTGGGCGATGCCGCCGGTGACCTGGCCCTCGGCGATGAGCGGGTTGACGATGACGCCCGCGTCGTGGACGACGACGTACTGGAGGATCTTCAGCTCGCCGGTGGCCTCGTCGATCTCGACGACGGCGGCGTGCGCGCCGCTGGCGACGGCGAAGCCGGGCGGGCGGAAGTGGACGGTCTCGCTGAGCTCGGTGCCGTGCCGCCCGTCGGTGGGTTCGGAAGTGCCGGGCAGCGGGGCGCGGCCCGTGAGTTCGGCAAGCGCGAGGGTGGGCCCGTCGGGCGTCCTGGTCGTGAACACCCCTTCGGTGAGGCTGAGTTCGCCGACGGGTACGCCGAGCCGACGAGCGGCCGCGTCGAGGGCCTTCTCCCGGACGAGCTTTCCGGCGCGGTGCGTGGCGTTGCCCGCGTTGACGAGGGCGCGGCTGGCGATGGTGCCGACGCCGAACGGGGTCCGGTCGGTGTCGCCGCCGACCACGTCGATGACGTCGAGCGGGACGCCGAGCGCGTCGGCGGCGATCTGCGCCATGGAGGTGCGGTGGCCCTGGCCCTGGGAGGGGGCGCCGATGGCGAGCTTGACGCGGCCGCTGGGCGCGATGTCGATGCGGGCGGTCTCGAACGGGCCGAGCCCGGTCGCCTCGATGTACATGGCGTAGCCGACACCGATGCGCTTGCCAGGGCCCGGGGCGGACGGGACCTGGACCTTGGCGCGGGCCCGGCGCAGCAGCTCGGGGAAGTCACCGGAGTCGTAGGACTGGGGGTTTCCGGAGCGGTCGACGAGGCCGGTCGTGTACGGCATGTCGTCGGGTCCGATGAGGTTGCGGGCGCGCAACTCGGCTGGTTCTAGGTCGAGTTGCGCCGCGAGGCGGTCCATGGCCCGCTCCATGGCGAAGACCGTCTCGGGGCGTCCCGCGCCGCGGTAGGGCGTCGCGAAGGCGGTGTTGGTGAGGACGCCGAGGACGTCGATGTCGACGTTCGGGATGCGGTAGGGGCCGAGGAGGTGGCACAGCGAGTTGTACGGGACGACGAGGCCGGTCATGTTGTACGCGCCGAAGTTGACGGTGATCCGGTCGCGCACGGCGAGCAGTCGGCCCTCGGCGTCGGCGGCGAGTTCGATGCGGTGGATCTGCTCGCGGGCGTGCGAGGCCGCGGTGAGGTTCTCGTTGCGGTCCTCGCGCCAGACGACGGGTCGCCCCAACTCCCGTGCCGCATAAGGGATCAGCAGCTCCTCGACGTAGAGGATGCCCTTCTGTCCGAAGCCGCCGCCGACGTCGGTGGCGATGACGCGGACGGTCTCGGAGTCGAGGCCGATGGTGTGCGCGATGGCTTCGCGGACGCGGTGCGGGGTCTGGGTGTTGGACCATACGGTGAGGTCGCCGCTGTAGGTGTCGACGCGGGCCGCGACGGCGCGGGTCTCGATGGGCGAGGCGACGTAGCGGTGCGCCTGGAACTCCTCGCTGATCACGGTGTGCGCGGTGGCGAACGCGGCGTCCGGGTCGCCGACCCGGGCGGCGACGGCGACGGCGGTGTTGTCGGGCAGGTCGTCGTGGAGCAGCGGGGCGTCGTCCGCGAGGGCCAGGTCGGGGTCGACGAGGACGGGCAGCGGGCGGTAGCGCACGTCGATGAGTTCGAGGGCGTCCTCGGCCAGGTAGCGGCTGTCCGCGAAGACGATCGCCACCGGCTGACCCACGTACAGGACCTTGTCGGTCGCGAGCAGCGGCATCGGCGTCATGGCGACACGTGGGCCGAGGAGTTCGGCGAGGCGGGGCGGGGTGCGCAGTTCCTCGCGGTTGAGGAGGGCGGGCAGGTGGGCGACGTCGGCGCCGGTCCAGACGGCGACGACGCCGGGGGCCCGGAGTGCGGCCGTCACGTCCACGGAGTCGATGGCGGCGTGGGCGTGCGGGCTGCGCAGGACGGCTGCCTCGGCGGCGCCGGGCAGGTCGATGTCGTCCACATAGCGGCCGTTGCCGCGCAGCAGCCGGTCGTCCTCCACGCGCGGGACGGGGCGGCCGATCCAGCCGCCGGACTCGTTGCCTGACATGGTCACTCCCCCTGCTCGTACGTCTCGTCGAGGGCCTGGCCCAGTGCGCGGCGGATGTTGCGGTATCCGGTGCAGCGGCACAGGTGGCCGCTGAGGGCGTCGGCGACCTCGGTCGCGTCGGGGCGCTCGTCCTGTTCGGTCAGGGCGGTGGCCGTCATCAGGAAGCCGGGGGTGCAGAAGCCGCACTGCATGCCGTGGCACTCGTGGAAGGCGCGCTGGACGGGGGTGAGCGGCTCCTCCCCCGGGGCGAGACTCTCGACCGTGCGCAGGGTGGCGCCTTCGCACTGGACGGCCAGGGTGAGGCAGGAGCGGACGGGTTCGTCGTCGACGAGGACGGTGCAGGCGCCGCAGACGCCGTGCTCGCAGCCCACGTGTGTGCCGGTGAGGCGGAGCCGGTCGCGCAGGAAGTCGCCGAGCAGCAGCCGGGACTCGACCTGGGCGGTGACGGGGTCGCCGTTGACGGTGAGGTGGAGCTCGTGCCAGCCGGAGGGTTCGGAGAGCGGCGGTGTGCGCACGGTCCGGGGCGGCGGGGCGGGGGTGGTGGAGCTCATCGGGTGCGCTCCCATGCGGTGTGTGGTGGAGGTCATCGGGCGCGCTCCCATGCGGTGGTGCAGGCACGGACGAGGAGGTGGGCGGCGGCTTCGCGGCGATAGCGGGCCGTGGCGTGGACGTCGTCGGACGGGGCGAGGCGGTCGAGCGCCGCGGAGCGTGCGGCGTCCAGGGCGGCGGGGCCCGCGTCGGTGCCGGTCAGCGCCTGCTCGGCGGCGGGCAGCCGGACCGGTACGGAGCCGGCGCCGCAGAAGACGACGCGGGCGGCGGCCACGGCGTGGTCTGTGCGCTCCAGTAGGACGGCGACGCCGATCGTGGCGAAGTCGCCGTGTCTGCGGGCGAGTTCCTCGAACGCCCAGCCGCTCCGGCGCGGTGGGAGGACGACCTCGGTGAGCAGTTCGTCCGGTTCCACGGCGGTCTGGAAGGTGGCGACGAAGAAGTCCTCGGCGGCGACGGTACGGGTGCCGGACGGGCCCGCGATCACGAAGCGGGCGTCGAGGGCCAGGGCGGCGGTGGGGAGTTCGGCCGCGGGGTCGTGGTGGACGAGGCTGCCGCAGACGGTGCCGCGGGCGCGGATCTGGGGGTGCCCGATGTATCCGATCGCGGCGGCGAGCAGCGGCCAGCCGTCGCGTACCGCGGGGTCGGCCGCGGCGCGGGCCTGCCGGACGGCCGCGCCGATGTGCAGGGCGCCCTGCGCGTCGACGGATATCCGGTCGAGGCCGGGGATGCGGGTGATGTCGACGAGGAGACCGGGGCGGGCGAGCCGCATGTTCAGCATGGGGATCAGCGACTGGCCGCCGGCCACCACCTTGGGCTCGCGGTCCTCGTCGGCGAGGAGAACCAGGGCCTCCGTGACGGAGTGCGGGGCGCTGTAGTCGAAGGGTGTGGGTTTCAAGCCGGGCCCCCTGGGAGAGCGAGCAATCTATCTAGTAGCTGAAATAATTGATGGTGAACTATCTGTTTGGCAAGAGGCAGGAGGATACATGTACTGACGGTGCACCACCCCTGCACAGCAGGTATGCAGGCGAACGGAGCGCGCCCAGCGGCTCTTGAACGTGCGTTTAACAGTCACACCGGACCGGGACCCTTGAACGTCCGTTCAGAGGCGCCGGACGGTCGTCTACTGTGGCGAGATGGACGCAGAGCACGAGACATCCCCGGAGCGGACGCGGCGGCGCGCCCACGCGCGCGACCCCGAGAACAACCGGCTGGCCGTGCTGGAGGCGGCCCGGCGCCTGTTCGCGGCCCACGGCTACCAGGGAGTCGGCATCCGGGCGATCGCCACCGAGGCCGGAGTGACGCCCGGACTCGTCATGGCCTACTTCGGGTCCAAGGACGGACTCTTCCGCGCCGTCGTCGGTGAGGGCACCGGCGTCACGGCGCACGTGCTCGACGAGGCGAGCAACGACCGGGCCGGGCTCCCGCAGGCCCTCGCCCACTCCTACCTCGACCGCTGGGACCGGCTCTCCGCCCAGGATCCCCTCGCGGCCCTGATCCGCTCGGCGCTCAACCACCCGCCCAGCGCAGAGCAGTTGGCCGAACTGCTGGAGCGGCTCGTGACCCGGCCGCTCCAAGGTGTGCTCGGCGACTCTGCGGACGGCCGGGCCCGGACCGGCCTGGTCCGCAGCATCTTGTTCGGCGTCATCATGGAGCGCTATCTCTTCGCCCATGAGCCGGCCCGCTCGGTGCCGACGGACACGTTGGAGCCGCTGCTCACCGCCGTGCTCGCGGCGGCCGTCGGCACGGCGCCGCCGCCGAACGCACCCACGGAGCCGGCCGCCCCCGCGACCGACGCCGATACCCGTGTCTTCACCGCGCTCACCGAGTGCGCGACCCGCTACCGCGCCCTGATCGGCCGGGTCGTCAAGCGGCACGGCATCGGTCTGGCCGCCTTCGAGGTGCTGACCGAGCTGCGCCGGGCGGGCGCGCCGTACCGCCGCACCATGGGCGAGCTCGCCGCGGCGGGCACGGTCGGGGCAGGCGGCATGACACAGCACGCCGACCGGCTGGAGCGGGCCGGCTTCCTGGAGCGGGAGCGGGACGAGCGGGACCGGCGCGTCGTGCGGCTGCGGCTGACACCGGCGGGGCTCGACCTGGTCGACCGGGTGGCCGAGGAGCGGCGGGCCCAGGAGCGGCAGCTGCTCGATGGCCTGCGGCCGGACGAGCGGCGCCAACTGCGGCTGCTGCTGGGTGCGTTGGACCGCACACTCGCCGAACCCGCCGCCTCCCCGTGAACACGTTGAACGAGTTGAAGGGGTTGAATGGGTTGAAGCGGGCTGAAGCGGGTGAAGACGCGCTGAACGCGTGACGGCGCCGGGCTCTCCGCACGGGGCCCGGCGCCATCAGGGGATCACCTACGCGTTCAGCTCCTCCAGCGTCCGCCCCTTCGTCTCCACGGCGAACAGCGCGATCACCGCGCCGGCCCCCGCCACACACGCCAGCTGTACGAAGACGAGGCTGAGGCTGCCGCCGGAGCCGAGGATCGCGCCGACCGTGATGGGGCCGAGGATCACCCCGAGCCGGTTCCAGAGGCCGCCGAACGCCGCGCCCCTGGCCCGGTTGGAGGTCGGGTACAGCTCCGGCGAGTAGAGATAGAGGCCCGCGTTGATCGCGTAGACGAAGAAGGTCGTGCAGGAGGCGAAGACGGCGACCTGGAGTCCCGAGGTGACCCCGGCGAACGCCAGTGTGCCGAGGGCCAGCGCGGTGCCGCCGAGCGCGGCGACCAGGGCGGGGCGCCGGCCGATCCTGTCGATGACGAGCGCGACGGCGAACGTGCCCAGCAGGCCGGTGACGTTGCTCAGCAGGGTGTAGACGAGCGCCGTGGTCAGGTCGAGGCCGAAGTTCTTCGTGTACAGCGACGGCAGCCAGGTCGAGATGCCGTGATTGACGTAGTACGCGACGAACCACAGGGCCGAGAGGACCGTCGTGCGGCGCAGATAGCGGCCGGTGAACAAGTCACGCAGGCGGCCCCGCGTCACCTCTTCGGCAGGCGCGTCGGAGGGCTGGGGCAGGGGTTCGCCGACCGTCTTCTCCACCTCCGCCTCGATCCGGGCGATGACCCGCTCGGCCTCCTCGACCCGGCCCTGCGAGAGCAGCCAGCGGGGCGACTCGGCGACGTGCCGGGGCAGCATGACGGCGACGACGACGGGGAGCGCGCCGAGCACGAACATCGCGCGCCAGCCGAGGTTCGGGACGACCCACACGGCGACGAGGCTTGCTGCCGCCAGCCCGGCCGGGAAGATCATCTCGTAGAGCAGGACGAAGCGGCCGCGCTTGTCGGAGCGGGCGATCTCGTTGATGTACGTGGCCGCGACGGGGACGACGCCGCCGATGCCGAGGCCCTGCACGAAGCGAAAAAGCGAGAACAGCTCGATCCCGTTCGCCAGCGCGACGGCCAGACTGGCTACGCCGGTGATCGCCACGCCGAGGGCGACGGTCCGCACCCGGCCGATCCGGTCCCCCAACCAGCCCGCGATCAGTGCGCCGAAGAGCATGCCGATGGAACCGGCGGTGACCGCGAAGGTCGCCTGGCCCGTCGTGAGGTGCCAGTCCTTCATCAGAACGGGCAGCGCGGAGGCGGACAGGAGCTGGTCGAAGGCCTCGAAGAACGTCACGGCGCCGATCAGAAAGCGCACCTTGACGTGCCAGCGGGAGTGCGGCAGCCGTTCGAGCCTGGCTGCGATCGAGCCGAGGCCCTGTTTGCCGGCCACAGTCGTCATGGAGGGGTCCTTCCGCGAACACGCGAACAGAGGAGTTCCGCAGACAGTAGGAGCCGACGCCTAAGTGGTCAATGGTTAGGCACTTAGGCATATAGAGAGTGATGCCACCGTCACCCCCGCGTAACTCTCGCTGCACAGTGGCGAATCGTCGCGCACGAAGCGTGAGGACGAGAGGTCTTGCGGAGAATCATTTAAGCGCTTAGATTTCTAGCACCTCAACGATTCCAGCCCAGCCCGCCATCCTCTCTGGAGGCCTCGCCGTGTCCCATCCCCTCACCGAGATCCTCGTCGCGGGCCGGTGGCGCCGCGGCGGCGGCGAGCCCCTCGACACCGTCGACCCGGCCACCGGGAAGGTGCTCGCCACCGTGCACTCCGCGTCCGCCGACGAGGTCGACGAGGCGGCGCGGGCGGCGGCGCGGGCCGCGGCCGACCCGGCCTGGCGCGAGCTGCTCCCCCACCAGCGGGCCCGGCTCCTGTACCGCATCGCGGAGTTGACGGAGGATGCCGCGGACGAGCTGGCCGCCACGCAGACCGCGGACACCGGCAAGACCCTCACCGAGACGAAGGCGCTCGCACTCAGCGCCGCCGGCACGTTCCGCTATATGGCGGCCGCGCTGGAGACCGCCGAGGAGACGCTCACCCCGTCGCGCGGCGCGTACGTCACGATGAGCGTGCACGAGCCGATCGGTGTCGTCGGCGCGATCAACCCCTGGAACTCCCCGGTCGCCAGCGACGCGCAGAAGGTCGCCCCCGCCCTGGCGGCGGGCAACGCGGTGCTGCTCAAGCCGGCCGCCTGGACACCCCTCGTCTCCCTCGCGCTCGGCCGCGTCATCACCCGGGCTCTGACCGAACTCGACCTTCCCACCGCCCTGTTGTCGGTACTGCCGGGCAGCGGCCGGGTGGTCGGGGACGCGGTCGTACGGCACCCGCTGGTGGGCCGGATCGGGTTCACCGGCGGCACGGAGACCGGCCGCTCCATCGCGGCGATCGCCGGAGAGAAGCTCATCCCGGCCTCGCTCGAACTGGGCGGCAAGTCGCCGACGATCGTGCGCGCCGACGCCGACCTCGAACAGGCCCTGGCCGGTGTGATGTTCGGGATCTTCTCCTCCAGCGGGCAGTCCTGCATCGCCGGGTCGCGGCTCTTCGTGGCCCGCGAGATCCACGACGAGTTCGTGAGCGAACTCGTGTCGAGAGTAAGGAAATTGCGGGTCGGCCCCGGCACCGATCCCGACACCCAGGTGGGGCCCCTCGTGCACCACAAGCACCGGGACTCGGTCGCCGCGTACGTGGACCTGGCCCGATCCGAGGGCGCCGAGGTGCTGTGCGGGGGCGGCGCCCCCGAGGGCCCGGAGTACCGCGACGGCGCGTACTACCTGCCCACCGTCCTCACCGGCCTGCCCAACTCCTCGCGCACCTGCCAGGAGGAGATCTTCGGCCCGGTCCTGGTCACGCTGCCCTACGACGACGAGGACGACCTGGTGCGCCAGGCCAACGACTCGGTGTACGGCCTGGCCTGCGGGATCTGGACCCGAGACCATCGCGCCGCCTGGCGCCTCGCCCGCCGGATCGACGCGGGCACCGTCTGGATCAACACGTACAAGCAGTTCAGCGCGTCCACCCCGTTCAGCGGGATGAAGGACAGCGGACTCGGCACGGAGAAGGGGCGCGACGCCATCCGCGCCTACCAACGCCAGAAGTCCCTGTACTGGGGCACCTCCGACGCCCCGCTTCCCTGGGCCAACTGACCACCCCTTCCCCGGAGTTCCGCATGCCCCATCCCCCGATAGCCCGGCTGCGCGCCCTGCGCTCCGTCGAACTGCTCACGCCCTCCTTCGCCGAGGCCACCGACTTCTACGAGGACGCGTGGGGCCTGGAGGTCGTCGAGTCCGAGCACAGCACGAGCTGGCTGCGCGGAACCGGCGACGAGCACCACGCCCTGCAACTGACCCGCTCCGAGCGGACCGGCCTCGGCCGGCTCGTGTTCGCGGTCGCCACCCCGGCCGAGATCGACGAGGCGGCGCGCAGGCTCGAAGCGCGCGGCATCGCGGCGGTCGCCGGGCCAGGACCGCTCGACCAGGTCGGCGGCGGGTACGGCCTCCGGTTCCACGACCACGAGGGCCGGCTCGTCGAGCTGTCCGCCGAGACCTGGGCGGTCCGGCCACGCGGCCGCGCGGAGGCCGTACCGGTCGGCGTCACGCACACCGTCCTCAACACGCCCGACATCGATGCCGCTGTCGCCTTCTACTGCGATGTGCTCGGCCTGCGCGTCTCCGACTGGTCCGAGCACCAGATGGCGTTCCTGCGCTGCAACGCCGACCACCACTGCGTCGCGTTCAACCAGGCCGAGTGGGTCTCCCTCAACCACGTCGCGTACGAGATGAGTTCGGTCGACCACTTCATGCGAGGTCTGGGGCGCCTGCGGCACCACGGGATCGTCCCGAAGTGGGGCCCGGGGCGGCACGGCCCCGGCAACAACACCTTCTCCTACTTCACCGACCCGACGGGGCTCGTCTGCGAGTACACCTCCGAGGTCGCGCAGATCGTCGAGGACCGGTGGATCGCCAAGGTGTGGCGGCGTGTCCCCGAGCTGTCCGACCTCTGGGGTACGGCGGGCGCGCCGTCGAAGGAGATCCGCTGCCACATGGCCGGCCAACCGGAAGGGGTTCACGTATGACCAGCGCACTCAAGGTCGGGCTCGTCGGCTGGGGCGCCATCGGGCGCGTCGTCGGCACCGCCCTGGCGCAACAGGACGTCCAGGGAGCCGAGTTGACGTGCATCGTCGACAACCGGCCGCTCGGTGAGGCGGCCCCCGCGCCGCAGGTCTCCTTCGAGGACGCCGTCGAGCGGTGCGACCTGATCGTGGAGGCGGCGGGTCAGGGTGTCGTACGGGAATGGGGCGAGCGCGTCCTCAGCTCCGGCACCGATCTCCTCGTGGCCTCGACCGGGGCCCTCACCGACGACGAGCTGGCCAAGCGGCTGCTCGCCGCCGGGCCCGGCCGGGTCTACTTCACGAG
This sequence comes from Streptomyces sp. NPDC102467, assembly GCF_044765445.1. Classification (NCBI taxonomy): domain Bacteria; kingdom Bacillati; phylum Actinomycetota; class Actinomycetes; order Kitasatosporales; family Streptomycetaceae; genus Streptomyces; species Streptomyces sp. NPDC102467. Next base: position 300,374 of record NZ_JBIWKA010000004.1, read on the forward strand.
CGGCGCCGTCGGCGGCCTCGATCTGCTCCAGGCCGTCCGCTCCTTCGGCCCGCTCGACGAGGTGCGGCTGACGACGACGAAGTTGCCGTCGACCCTCGAACAGCCCTGGATGGAGCCGGAGTTGCTGGACCGGATGCGTGCGGCGTCCGGGCCCTTGGAGGTCATGTCGGGGACCGCGCGGGACGTGCCCGTGAAGTTTCCGAAGTCGACGAACGTCGCGGCCTCGGTCGCCCTCGCCGTCGGCGACCTGGACGCTGTGCGGGTCCGGGTCGTCGCGGATCCGGCGGCCGAGCGGACCACGCATGTGATCGAGGCGTCCGGGCCGCACGGCGCGTACCGCTTCGAGGTGGCGCACCGGCCGGACCCCGCCAACCCGGCGACCAGTCAGATCGTGCCGTACGCGGTGCTGCGCTCGGTGGCGGCGCTGGCCGGACGGTCGGGGCAGATCCTGTGACCGCCGCCCGGAGGAACGCCGCCCAGGTGACCACCGGCCAAGCGAACACCGCCCGTGCGACCGCCGTGCACGTGGAGGAGGCGGGCACGGACGGGCCGCTGTTGCTGTGTCTGCACGGGATCGGCTCCTCGTCCGCCGCGTTCGCCCCACAGCTCGACGCCCTCGCGGAGCACGTCCGCGTCGTCGCCTGGGACGCTCCCGGGTACGGCAAGTCCCCTGATCCCGACGCCCCGTTGGACCTGGACGGCTTCGCGGACGCGGCGGCCGACGTGATCCGCTCGTACGGGACCTCGGCACATGTGCTCGGGGTGTCCTGGGGCGGCGTGATCGCGGTGCGGCTCGCGACCCGGCACCCGGAGCTCGTCGAGTCGATCGTGCTCGCCGACTCCAGCGCCGGGTCCGGTACCGGCGAGGCGAAGGCCGCCGGAATGCGGGCGCGCGCCGAGGAGCTGGCCGCGCTCGGGCCCCGCGCGTTCGCCGAGAAGCGCGGGCCGCGCCTCGTCTCGGACCTCGCCCCCGCCGCCCTCGTCCAGCGGGTCGTCGACACCATGGCCGACTCGATCCGGCTGCCCGGCTACGGGTACGCCGCCGAAGCCATGGCGGGCGCGGATCTGCGCCCCGAACTGTCCGCGGTCGCCGCCCCCGCGCTCGTCGTGTGCGGCGACCGCGACACGGTCACCGGCGTCGAGGCCTCCCAGGTCCTCGCCGGGGCCCTGCACAAGACCGCCTTCGTGATCGTCAAGGACGCCGGTCACCTGGCCAACCAGGAGCAACCCGAGCGGTTCAACGCCTGGGTCCTGTCCCACCTGCACATCGTCACTGCCTGAAAGGACGGCCATCATGCCTCTGACCACCACCGAGTACGACAACGGCGGCGACCTCGGCACGTACACCGACTCGCTGATCGCCTCGAAGGACTCGCGGATCGCCGACTTCGACACGCTCTCCTTCCAGGAGAAGGCGGGCCCGCAGTACCGCCGCGGGCAGATCCGCTACGTCGGCTCCGGCGCCACCGGCAACCACGAGGGCGACAAGCGGATCCTCCCCTCCGGCGGCTTCACCTTCTCCAACATGCTGCTGCCGCCCGGCGCCGAGGGCCCGGCCCACACCCACCACGACGTGGAGGAGGCGTTCTTCGTCCTGGAGGGCGAGGTCCGCGTGGGCATCCACCGCGGCGCGGAGGAGGCGGAGTACCGCACGCTCGGCTACCGCGACATGATCGTGGTGCCGGCCGGGGTGACCCGCTCGCTGAAGAACGAGGGCGACACCGACGCCCTGTTCTGTGTCGTGATCGGCACGCAGAAGCCGCAGGTCCCGTCCTACCCCGAGTACTCGCCGATGCACGGCGTCACCCGTGACTGACGCCCCTCTGGTCGTCGTGACCGGGGCGGGCCGTGGCCTGGGACTGGCCATGGCCCGCCGGGCCGGCGCGGACGGCTTCCGGGTCGTCGTCGCCGAGGTCGACGCGGAGCGCGGCTCCCGGGCGGCGGACGAGCTGCGGTCCGAGGGCCTCGACGCGCACTTCGTGCGGTGCGATGTCGCCGACCCGGCCTCGGTCGCCGAACTCGCCTCCACTGTGGGCGACTTGGGCGTGTTGTACGGGCTCGTCAACAACGCCGCGCTCGCCAACGGTGTCGGCGGCAAGGAGTTCCAGGACATCGACATCGAGTCCTGGGACCGCCTGATGGCGGTGAACGCGCGCGGCCCATGGCTCGTCGCGAAGGCGCTGCACCCACTGTTCGGCCCGACCGGACGCATCGTCAACATCGCCTCGGACGCCGCCCTTTACGGATCCCCTCGCCTTGCCCACTACATCGCCTCCAAGGGCGCTGTCATCGCCCTCACCCGGGCCATGGCACGGGAGTTGGGTGCGCGCGGCATCACCGTGAACGCGCTCGCGCCCGGCCTCACCGAAGGCGAGGCGACCGAGACGGTGCCCGCCGAGCGGCACGGACTCTACGCGGCGAACCGGGCGATCCCGCGGGCCCAGCAACCCGACGACCTGGTCGGCCTCGCGTCCTTCCTCCTCTCCGAGGAGTCGCGCTACCTCACCGGACAAGTGATCGCCGTCAACGGCGGCTTCACGATGAACTGACAGTCGACTGACTGCCAATCGACTGCCATCGACTGTCAACTGACGTACTGGAGACGAGAGTTATGGATCTGGGCCTCGCCGACCGGACCTACGTGGTCACCGGAGGCAGCTCGGGCGTCGGCCTGGCCACGGTCCGCGCCCTGCTCGACGAGGGCGCGAGGGTCGCCACGTGCGGGCGTGACGCCGAGCGGCTGCGGCGGATCGGCGCACACGAACGGCTCTTCACCGACGTGTGCGACGTGCGCGACGCCGATGCCGTACGGGACTTCGTGACCGCGTCGGCCGACGCGCTCGGCGGACGGATCGACGGGCTCGTCAACAACGCCGGACAGTCCCGCATGAAGCGCCTCGACGAGACGACCCCGGACGACTGGCGCGACGAACTCGAGCTGAAGTTCGCGGGCGTGCTGAACCCCCTGCAGGCCGCCCGGGGCCACCTGCGGGCGTCCGACGCGGCGTCCGTCGTCAATGTCAACGCCGTCCTCGCCAAGCAGCCCGAGCCCCGTCTCATCACGACGAGCGCGGCCCGCGCCGGCATCCTCAACCTCTCCAAATCCCTCGCCACGGAGCTCGCTCCGGACGGCATCCGGGTCAACTCCGTGTGCCTCGGGCTCATCGACACCGGTCAGTGGACGCGCCGCCATGCCACCGCGGACTCCGGTCTCTCCTACGCGGACTGGCAGGCGGAACTGGCCGCCGACCGGGGCGTCGCCCTGGGCAGGCTCGGCCGGGCCGATGAGGTCGCGTACGCGGTCGTCTCCCTGCTCTCGCCGCGTGCCTCGTACATCACCGGAACCGGCATCGACGTCTGCGGCGGCATCGGCCGCGGCATCCTCTGAGGAGTTCGCATGCACCACGCCACCCCGCAGCACGCCACCCCGCGGTACGCCCATGGGGGCGACCTCCTCGTCGCCGTCCTGAAGGAACTGGGCGTCGACACGGTCTTCGGGATCGTCTCCGTGCACAATCTGCCGCTGGTCGAGGCCGTCGACCGCGAGCTGCGCTTCGTCCCGGTACGGCACGAGGCGAGCGCGGTGAACGCGGCCGACGCGTACGGGCGGGCCCGCGGCTCGATCGGCTGCGCGCTCACCTCGACCGGGACCGGCGCGGGCAACGCGGCCGGGTCGCTTGTCGAGGCGCTGGCCTCCGGCACGTCCGTGCTGCACGTCACCGGCCAGGTCGAGTCCGCGTTCCTGGGCAGCGGGCGGGGCTTCATCCACGAGACACAGGACCAGCTCGGCATGTTGAAGGCCGTCTCCGCGTACGCCGCGACGGTCGGCTCCGCGGAGGACGCGGGCCGGGTGCTGCGGGAGGCGGCCCGCGCGGCCCTCGCCTCACCGGGCGGCCCGGCGAGCGTGGAGTGGCCCATCGACCTCCAGTACGCGGTCCAGCACGATGCCGCCGGCCCGGTGCGGGAGCCGACGCGCCCGGCGCCCGAACCGACCGAACCGGCCGCCGCCGGAGCCCTGTTGGCCACCGCCCGGCGTCCGCTGATCTGGGCCGGCGGCGGCGCCGTCCGGGCCCGTACCGAACTCGCCGCGCTCGTCGAGGCGACCGGCGCCGGGCTGCTCACCTCCAACTCGGGGCGCGGCGCCGTCCCCGAGGACCACCCGCAGGTCATCGGCAACTTCGCGACGACCCCGCAGGGCCGCGCCCTGCTCGCCGACGCGGACGTCCTGCTGACGATCGGCACCCACTTCCGGTCCAACGAGACGGCGGACTACGGGCTCGGACTGCCCTCGGCCCACATCCAGATCGACATCGACGCGGCGGCGCTCGGCCGCGCCTACCCTGCCTCGCACCCCCTGCACGGCGACGCCGCCGACATCCTGTCCGCCCTGCTCCCCCATGCCCGTACGGCCGACCCGGAGTGGACGCGCCGGGTCGGGCAGGTCCGCGCCGACGTCCGCGCCGCGCTGCACGAGAACATCGGCCCACAGGCCGCGATCTGCGACGCGCTGCGCGCCGCGCTGCCGCGGGACGCGGTCGTCGCCCGGGACGTCACCATCCCCTCCAGCAGCTGGGGCAACCGGCTCCTGGAGATGTACGAGCCGCACGCCAACGTCTTCCCGCGCGGCGGTGGTATCGGCCAGGGCCTCGGCATGGGCATCGGCGCCGCGCTCGCCGCGCCCGGGCGGCCCACCGTGGTCATCGCCGGCGACGGCGGCCTCGCCGTGCACCTGGGCGAACTGCTCACGGTCGCCCAGGAACGTCCCCGGCTGACCGTCGTTGTCTTCAACGACGGCGGTTACGGCGTACTGCGCAACATGCAGGACCGCTACGGCGAGCGCCGCTCCGGCGTCGACCTGACCACCCCCGACTTCGAGCTCCTCGCCCGCGCCTGCGGCCTGCCCTACCTGCGCATCGCGGACGCCGCGCACGCCCGGCCGGTGATCGAGGAAGCGGTCGCCTCGGACGGGCCGACGCTCGTCGAGGTGGACCTGGCGGCGCTCGGTCCGATGAAGAACCCGTTCACTCCGCCCGTGAAGATCCCCACCGCGTAGGGAGACCGCGCCATGACGACGACCGAAGAGCGTCAACTGTCCCTGCTCGTGCGGCGGATGACCTGGGAGGCCGACGGCGTCCTGTCCGTCGAGCTCACCCACCCCGACGGCAAGCCGCTGCCCGCCTGGGCGCCCGGTGCCCATGTCGACGTGCACGTCGGGGGGCAGGTCCGGCAGTACAGCCTGTGCGGCGACCCCGCGGCGACGGGCACGTACCGTATCGGCGTTCTCAACGAGCCGTCCTCGCGCGGTGGTTCACGCCACGTGCACACATCGCTCCGGCCCGGCCAGCGGATCACGGTCTCCGAGCCCCGCAACCGCTTCACCCTGGAGAACGCCGCCGCGTACGTGTTCGTCGCGGGCGGGATCGGCGTCACCCCGCTCCTCGCGATGGCCCGGGAAGCGGCACGGCAGGGCACTCCGTGGCGGATGGTGTACGGCGGCCGCAGTCGCGCCTCCATGGCGTTCACCGAGGAACTCGCCGCACTGGGCGACGCGTTGACGCTCGTACCTCAGGACGAGCTCGGCCACATCGACCTGGCCGCGACCCTCGCGGACGTGCCCGAGGGCGCGCTCGTCTACTGCTGCGGGCCCGAGCCGCTGCTCTCCGCCGTCGAGGCGGTGTGCCCGGCCGAGCTTCTGCGGGTCGAGCGGTTCGCGGCGCCCGTCACCGAACGGGCGGCGGACGACGACGAGTTCGAGGTCGAATGCCGCACGTCCGGGCTGACCCTCACCGTCGGCGCGGACACCTCGATCCTCGCGGCAGCCGAGCAGGCGGGCCTGGACGTCGCCAGCTCCTGCCGCGACGGCATCTGCGGCTCCTGCGAGACGCGGGTGCTCGCCGGCGCCCCCGACCACCGCGACTTCCTTCTCTCCGACGCCGAGCGCGCCGCCAACACCTCGATGATGATCTGCGTCTCGCGCCGCGCGTCGGGCCGCCTCGTCCTCGACCTGTGACCCCCGTCCCGAAACCACCGCGGAGACACGTATGAGCACCGAGACCGACTGGCCCTACCTGGACATCCACCAGTCCCGTACGCACGAGCCGAGCCCCTACGAGTACAAGCTGGCCGCCACCCTCGAAGAGGTCTTCACCAAGGAGGGCCACGAACTCGCCCACGTAGTACGCGGGTTGAACGCCCGCCAGGTTCACGCACCCGACGGGTCGCCGTGGACCGAGGAGTCCTTCACCGCCGAGATGCACCGACTGGGAGCGTGACCGCCATGACCACCCTGACCGCCGATCACCTGTACGCGACGGGCCTGCGCGGCCAGTGGCACCCGGTCGTCCCGTCCTCGTTCGTCGCGCCCGGCGCGATGCGCAAGGTCACCGTCCTCGGCGAGCAGTGGCTGCTGTTCCGCCGCTCCGACGGCGCCCTGAGCATGCTGGCCGACCGCTGTCCGCACCGCGGCGCCCCGCTCTCGCTCGGCAAACACCTGGGCGACCGGGTGGCCTGCTGGTACCACGGCGTGGAGATCGAGACGGACGGCACCGTCTCGGCCGTGCCCGGCCTGCCCGGCTGCAACCTGGAGGGCAAGCAGCTCGTCACCTCACTCCCGGTGCGGGAGGTCTCGGGCGCCGTCCTCGCCTACTTCGGCACCGAACAGCAGCCGGGGCCGGTCGAGTTGACGCTCCCGGAGCCGCTGACCGACCCGGACACCGACGCGATCCTGTGCTACGCCGAGTGGAACGTGCCGTGGCGCTACGCCGTCGAGAATCTGCTCGACCCGATGCACGGCGCTTTCCTGCACCACGACTCGCACACGATGTTCGACGGCGACACCACCGCCAAGTTCCGCATCCGGGAGACCGACCGCGGCTACTTCTTCGAGAAGACCGACCAGCGGGGCGTCAACTTCGACTGGGTCGAACTGTGCCGGACCGGCGTGGACTGGGTCGACCTGTCGATCCCGTACCCGCCGTCGGCGGGCCCCGGCGGACCGTTCGGCATCGTCGGCATGGTGCGGCCGGTCGACGCGGAGCGCTGCGCCGTCTTCTTCTGGCGCTACCGCACGGTCCAGGGCTGGCAGCGCGACAGCTGGCGGTTCCTCTACAAGACGCTGATCGAGGAGCGCCACTGGGCGGTCCTGGAGCAGGACCGGGTGATGCTGGAGGCCATGCCGACCGACGCCGACCAGCGCGAGAACCTCTACCAGCACGACCTGGGCGTGGTCCGGCTGCGCCGGCTCTACCGCGCGGGCGCCGAGGAACAGGCGAGCGCATGAGGCCCTGAGCAATGGGTCCGGTCTCCCGCCCGGCTCGCCCCCGCCGCTCGTGGCCACATAATGGTCCGAGACATCGGAGGTATCTGCCCTCCGGACGAGCAGAGGGGGCTGCCATGGCCGTCACCGACGAGGCCATCGAGAAGATCAAGGGCATGATCGTCTCCGGCGCGCTGCGCCCCGGCGACCGGCTCCCCAAGGAGAGCGAACTCGCCGCGGACCTGGGCCTGTCACGCAACTCGCTGCGGGAGGCGGTCCGCGCCCTGTCGCTGATCCGCATTCTCGACGTGCGCCAGGGCGACGGCACGTACGTCACCAGCCTCGACCCTCAACTGCTGCTCGAGGCGCTGAGTTTCGTGGTCGACTTCCACCGCGACGACACGGTCCTGGAGTTCCTCGCCGTGCGCCGCATCCTGGAGCCCGCCGCGACGGCGATGGCCGCGACCCTGATCGACGAGGAGCAGCTCGACAAGCTCTCGGCGCAGCTGGACGCCCTGGGCGCCGGTCCTTCGGTGGAGGAGCTGGTCGCCGCCGACCTCGACTTCCACCGCGGCATCGTCAAGGCGTCCGGCAACTCGGTCCTGTGCTCCCTGCTCGACGGTCTCTCCGGACCGACCACCCGGGCCCGCATCTGGCGCGGCCTGACGCAGGAGGACGCGGTCAGCCGCACCCTGCACGAACACCGCGCGATTCTGGCCGCACTGCGCGACGGCGACGCGGAGGCGGCGCGGTCCTGGGCGACGGTGCACATCGCGAGCGTGGAGCAGTGGCTGCGCTCGACCCTGTGACGGAGCCCCGGCACTGGGGCAAAGGGGCCGCACGGGTGGAGTGGGGCACTCCGACTCGGGGCAGTGTTTCCGGCAGCCGCCGGGTTCCGGGGGGCTGCGGAGGGTCCGCGCGGACGCCGTAAGGTGGGCAGGTACGCGAGGGCACGTCGGAAGGAGGCGCTGGGTGATCGAGCTCGAGGGGGTTCCCGAGCTGGTCGACCCGGTCATGGTGGCCGCGTTCGAGGGCTGGAACGATGCCGGCGACGCCGCCTCCACCGCGGTCGCGCATCTCGACAAGGAGTGGAAGGGCCAGGTGTTCGCGGCGCTGGACGCCGAGGACTACTACGACTTCCAGGTCAACCGGCCCACGGTGTGGCTGGAGGACGGTGTGCGCAAGGTCACGTGGCCGACGACCCGTCTCTCGGTGGTCCGCATCGGCGGCGACAAGCCGCGTGACCTGGTCCTGGTCCGGGGTATCGAGCCGTCGATGCGCTGGCGCTCGTTCTGCAACGAGATCCTCGGCTTCGCGCACGAGCTGGGCGTCGAGCTGGTCGTCATCCTGGGCGCGCTGCTCGGTGACACCCCGCACACGCGCCCGGTGCCGGTGTCCGGCGTCACGTCCGACGCGGATCTCGCTACGCGCATGGATCTGGAGGAGACCAAGTACGAGGGCCCGACGGGCATCGTCGGCATCCTCCAGGAGGCGTGCACGCATGCGGGCGTCCCGGCGGTCTCCCTGTGGGCGGCGGTCCCGCACTACGTTTCGCAGCCGCCGAACCCGAAGGCGACCCTGGCGCTCCTCAACCGCCTCGAGGACCTGATCGACCTGCGCATCCCGCTGGGCGAGCTGCCCGAGGACGCGCGCGCCTGGCAGCTGGGCGTGGATCAGCTGGCGGCCGAGGACAGCGAGGTCGCCGAGTACGTCCAGAGTCTCGAAGAGGCGCGGGACACCGCGGAGCTGCCCGAGGCGTCCGGCGAGGCCATCGCCCGCGAATTCGAGCGCTACCTGCGGCGTCGCGATCCGGGCGCCCCGCCGAGCGGGCACGCGACGGACGGCGGGGACGGTTCGCCGTACCTGAGGGACAACCCGAGCGGCCGGCCCCGTCCGCCCAAGCCACCGCGTCCGGAGAGCGACGAGGGCGACGAATAGCCCGTAGGGCAAGATCAAGACAAATAGGCCGCAGGACACGCGGCGGGCGGACGCCCGCGGTACCGGGAAACCGGTACCGCGGGCGTCCGCTTTTGTCAGGCGCTCATGAGGCGCTGCCCTGCACTCGTGGGGCGCACGGGGTCCTATGGGACCGGATTTGTCACGGTCCCATGAGCCCGGAACCCGCCGCGGGCCGGACCCGGCGGCATGTGCCACTTTCCGTTTGGCCGGTTTGTGACGTGACACCGGATTCCTTGCGGATTGGTGGGGGTTCCCCATTCAACTTGTTTTCAAACGCACTTTGGCCAACAAGGGGTGGACGGGCGGGCGTGGCCGTAGCAAGGTGTGCCCCGGACGAGCGCGGCACAGGCACACCGGAACGACCGGACATGGCGAGGGAGCTGTGGAGCGATGACCGATCAGCACGCGGAATCGGCGCGAGGCCCGGGGGCGGGGCCGGGGGCGGCCGGCCCGGGGCCTGAAGGTTCCGGTTTCAGCTATCGCGGGGCGGAAGAGGAACTGATCGTCCTGGCGCGCCCCGAGGCCCAGTTGCGTGTCCAGGCCGACGGAGTGCGCTCGGCGGCGGGCACCGACGTCTCGGCCCTGAACATGTTCCTGGGTGACGAACAGCTCGCCCTGGAACCGCTGTTCGGCAGCGAGGAGCGGCTGCGGGGGGTGTCCGAGGCGGCGGCGGCCGGGGCGGACTTCCCCGACCTGGCGCTGTTCTACCGGGTCAGCGGCGGCGCGGACCGCACCCAGGAACTGCGCGCCCGGATCGCGGCGCTGCCCGGGATCGTGACGGCATACGTGAAGCCGGGCGCGGTGCCCGCCGCCATGCCGGAGGAGTTCGACGAGGCGCGGCGCATGAAGGAGAAGACCGCCGCGACCCCTGATTTCACCGCCCGCCAGCGCTACTTGGGCCCCGCGCCCGAGGGCGTGGACGCGCAGTGGGCGTGGCAGCGGCTCGGTGGCAGCGGCGAGGGCGTCACCGTCATCGACGTCGAGGGCGCCTGGCAGCTCGGGCACGAGGACCTGTCTTCGAAGCTGGCCGGCATCGTGATCGGCACGCCGGTCGCGGACGTGGCCTGGCGCAACCACGGCACGGCGGTGCTCGGCGTGATCGGCGGCGATCGCGGCGAGCACGGAGTCACCGGAATCGCACCGGAGGCGGTGACGGCGGCGGCGTCGTTCCAGGGTGTCGGTACGGCGGCGGCGATCCACGCGGCCGCGGAGCGCCTCTCCCCCGGTGACATCGTCCTGATCGAACTGCACCGCCCGGGGCCGCGGTTCGACTTCGCGCAGCGCGACGACCAGCGCGGCTACATCCCCCTGGAATGGTGGCCCGACGACTACGCCGCGATCAAGTACGCGACGTCGAAGGGGATCGTGGTCGTCGGCGCCGCGGGCAACGGCGCCGAGTCGCTCGACGACGCGGTGTACGAGCGGCGCCCGGACGAGTTCCCGGCGTGGTGGCACAACCCGTTCAACCCGTCGAACAAATCGACCGACGCGGTCCTCGTGGGCGCCGGCGCGCCGCCTCCTGGCACGCACGGCCGCGACCACGGCCCGGACCGCTCGCGCCTCTCCTTCTCCAACTACGGCGCCCGCGTGGACGCCCAGGGGTGGGGCCGCGAGGTCACGACCACCGGCGGCTCCTGGGACCGGCCCGGCGATCTGCAGGGCGGCAGCGAAGAGATCGCCTGGTACACCGACACTTTCTCCGGCACCTCGTCCGCCTCCCCGGTGGTCGTCGGCGCGCTGGCCTGCCTGCAAGGCATGCTCAAGGCAGGAGGCCAGCGCCCGATGACCTCGCAGCGGGCGCGCGAGATGCTCCGGGCGACCGGCTCACCGCAGCAGGACGCCCCCGGCCGGCCCGCGTCGCAGCGGATCGGCAACCGGCCCGACCTGAAGGCGGCGGTCACCAACGTGCTGCCGTCCACGGTCGGCTCGGGCCAGGCGGATCGGTACTGGGACGAACTGATCCCGTATCCGCCCGAACTCCCGCCCCGGATGAGGCTGTTCGTGGCGGGCGCCTGGCGCAATCTGACCCACCCGTCCCCCGAAATCCGCCAGGCGGTGCACTCCGCCTTCGCGGGGGGACGGCCCGATGTACGTGTCTGGTTCTCGGACGACGAGATCGTCGGCCTGGTCATCACGGGCTGACGAACGCAGCCAACCATTGATGGAAGGTGGCACCCGCATGAGCATCACCCCCCAAATGAGCCAGCAGGGGCAGCAGTTCCCGAGCACCTCGCCCTACCAGCAGCACCAGCAGCAGCAGTCCCCGTTCGGCCAGCAGGGCTACGGCCAGCAGTCGCCGTTCGGTCAGCAGTCGCCCTTCGGTCAGCAGGGCCAGCAGCAGCAGTCGCCGTTCGGCCAGCAGGGCTACGGCCAGCAGCAGCAGTCCCCGTTCGGCCAGCAGGGCTTCGGCCAGCAGCAGCCGATGGGGATGGGCGGCTCGCTCGAGCAGTTGCAGCAGCTCGCCCAGCAGCAGCCCTTCCAGGGCCTGATCCAGCAGCTCGGCCAGCAGCAGCAGATGGGCCAGCAGCAGGGTCAGCAGCAGGGCCAGGGCCAGCAGCAGCAGGTCGAGCAGCAGGTGCAGCAGCATCTCCACCAGATCGCCCAGATCGCGGTGCAGCACGCTCAGCAGCAAGTCCAGCAGCAGGTGCTGCAGGCCGGCGTCGCGGACGCGTACATCGACGTGGTGCAGCCGCTGCCCGGCCAGCCCAGCCTCATCGCGCTGCGCATCCAGGGTCAGTTCAGGATCTTCGCCAACCCCAACCCGCAGACCCACGACCAGGTCCAGGAAGCCTTCGCGTTCGGCCACCAGGTCGTCGGCATCTGGGACTCCAACTCACAGCAGATCCTGCGCAGCATCCACGTGCGCAAGATCTGACCAGCGCAATCCGACCAGCGCAATCCGACCGGCACCATTCGATCGGCACCAGCTGATCGCAGGATCCGATCAGAACAGGTAAACCGAGGGGCGCTTCCTCCGCAGGGAGGAGGCGCCCCTCTCCTGTGTCAGCCCTCGCCCGCACACGTGAACGCGGCGGCGGCCCAGTCCCCGTGATCCCCGGTCTTCGACCCGTTCGTGTCGGTCACCTTGAGCCGGACGTGCCGCGCGCCGGACACGTCCACGTCCACCGGCACGGCCGCCGAGGCGCCCGTCACCTTCGGCGACGTCCACAGCACCGCGCCATCGGCCTCGACGGAGAAGGCGACCTCCCCATATCCGTTGATCTCGTCGTCGATCCCGACGTCGGCGGTCAGCCGACTGCACCGGCCCCCGAGATAGACCTCGATGTCGGAGTCGGCGTGCACGCCGATGCCCTTGTCGTACGTCTTCCCGGCGAGGGTCAGGGGGTGGCCGTCGGTGGCGCCGGACTCGCCGTTGCTGCGGTCGCGTTCGGCGGGCCCGTATCCGTTGGCCGACGTCAGCCATGCCAGATCACTCGCCCAGGCGTTCCCCGTGGGCGGCTCCGGCATCACGCTCACCCCGAAGTGCCCCTGTGCGACGCGCTGTTGACCGGCCGCGCGGTATCGGGTCGTCGCGGTCAGCGCCTGCTCCCCCGGGGCCGCGTCCTTGGCGGGAGTGACGGCGAGCTCCACGCGCCGAGTGGTGCCGGCCGGGACGCGGCCGACGGTCACGGCGTCATCGGCCCGCCACCCGTCGGGCACGCCCAGGGCCACGGAGACGTCCGTGGCGTCCTTGGTGCCCGCGGTGACATCGACGGCGACCTTCCCGCCGACGCCCGCGCCCACCTCCTGCTCCACCGGTGCGCTCACCGCGGCGGCGGCGCCCGGCACGGCACCGCCCACCGCGGCCGTGTCACGCAGGTCGAGCGTGAAGGCGTGCCGGGTCGACAGCTTTCCGGTCTTCACGAGTACGACGCCGCCGCGGTCGTCGCGGTCGTAGAACCAGCCGCTCGTGGCCTTCTCGTACGCGCTCCTGGACGCGGCCCGGGTCATCTTCCGGCCATCGAGCCGGACGTGGCTCGGCGCGTCGGCGGTGTGCACGGTGAAGGAGTAGGGCCGCGCGCCCTGCTTCCCCTTGAACTCCCCCCGACCGGCCCCGATCCGTACCCGCACGTCTCCGGCGCCGGCCTTCGGCGCGTCGACCTCGGCCTGCTGGGTCGCGAAGGCGCCGTCGCGGTGCGCGCGCGTCACGCCGTCGTCCTCGTACAGCTGGAAGGAGGACCTGCCCTGCGGGTAGATGTCCCAGGCGAGCGGGGAGCCGGCGGTGCGGTCGGCGTACGAGCGGATGCCGGGCCACATCGGCACGGCGGCCCCGCCCTTCACGAACAGCGGGAGGGTGTCGAGCGGGGCGCTGTACCCGTCGATCGTGGTCGGTCCCTGGTAGACGCGGCCGGTCCAGTAGTCGGTCCAGGTGCCTTTCGGCAGATAGATCCCGTCCCGTACGGCGCTGTCCTTGTAGACCGGTGCGACGAGGAAGTCCTCGCCGGTCAGGAACTCGTACTTGGCCGCGTCGGTCGCGGCCTTCGGGTCGTCCGGGTACTCGAGCGCGAGCGGCCGCACGGCTCCCACACCCGTGTCCGTCGCCTCATGCGCGTACGCGTACAGGTAGGGCAGCAGCGACTCGTGCAGCTTGAGGTACTTCCGGTTGATGGTCGTGTACGGCTCGCCCTGCCGGAACGGCTGCTTGTCACTGGCCGCCCAGCCGTCCATCGTCATGGTCACGGGCAGCAGCGACTTCCACTGCAGATCGCGTACGTACGTCTTGGGGCTGCCCCCGAAGATGCCGTCCACGTCGCCCGTCGTGTAGGCGAGCCCGGACATCGTGGCGCCCGCGTAGGTCGGAATCTGCCAGCGGATGTAGTCCCAGGATCCGGACTGGTCGCCCGACCACTGGACACCGCAGCGCTGCGCGCCCGCCCAGCTCTCGGGGGCCCAGGTGAAGCCGCGTGCGTCGGAGTTGTCCTCGATGCCCTGGTAGGCGGCCTTGCAGCCGTCGAGCGCGAACTTGTATCCCGCGCCGACCCAGGCGACGTCGAGCTTGGCGACGCGCTGTCCGGCCTTGACCTGGTCGGCGATCTTGTCGATGCCGTCCTCGGTCCATAGTCCTAGCTGCGTCTTGTCGGCCTGCAGGCCCTTGGCCGTCTCGGCAAGGTTCTCGTGCCCGCAGCCGTATCCGTCGTTGACGAGCATCCAGCCCAGGGGCATGTCGTTCTCGACGTACTGGTCGGAGATCTTCAGGGCGTCGAGGGTGTGCCGCTCACCGCGGTTGGCGTTGTGCAAGTAGCAGTCGGCGTCGCCGACTTCGAGGCCGTAGACCGGCGGCAGGAAGGGCTTGCCGGTCAGCTTCGTGTACTGCCCGATGACGTCCTTGGCGCTGTCGGAGCCGCTGCCCGCGAAGTAGTACGCGTCGAAGCGGCGTTCCTTGGCGGCTGCCGTGACGGGTTCGCCGAAGGTGTACGTGTTGGGGGCATAGGTGTTCCGGAAGACGCCGTATCCGGCCGAGGGGAGGTAGAACGGGACGGAGTTGGGGTGGCCCCCGTCGTCCCAGTTGTAGTCGACCTCGGCCTCGACGGTCCGGCCGCGCAGCGAGGTGTTGCCGCGCCCGTTCTGCATGCCGGCGCCGTAGAACTGCTCTTCGCTGCCGCGGCCGAGGGTCTGCGTCGTGCTGTCGGCGGTCCAGCTGATCGGCGCGCTCTCGGCCCAGACCTGGGTGCCGTCGTGCCGGAACAGGGCGAAGCGCAGCGGGGACTTGTAGGCGCGCAGGGTGACCTTGCTGCTGCTCAGCTCGTAGCGGTCGCCCTTGTCCTTCCAGCGGGTCGCGGGCGGGCGGCCCTGGGGCAGGACGATGTCGTCACCGGCCGGGTCGGTGAACGTGCCGTCCGGGGCCAGCTCGATGCGGAAGCTCTCGCTCGAGACGAAACTGACGCGCGCCTCGGCGTTCCCCGCGTCGAACGTGTAGCGGGACCCGTCGGGGTGGAACCCGGTGACCTCGCCGACCGTGCCGGACGGATCCGCCTGCGCGAGTCCGGGCCCGGCGAAAGCGGCCGCGAGGCCGAGCAGGGCGACGGTGATCAACGATCTGAGACGTCTGGACGTGCTCGATGCTGATTGCATGAGCAGTGTTTAGCGCAGAAACGAGCACGCGCCTAGAGGGCGGCGCCAGCCACATGAAACAGCCCCTCCGGCGTTCGAGGGGAGCGGGGCCCGGGGCGGAGCCCCGTGACCTCGACTTCTCGCCCCGGAAGGGCTGTTCACAGACGGGTGATATGGGGCCTAGAGAGCGACCCCGAGCAGCGCGTCGACGGCCCGGGAAACGACGCCCGGTGCGCCGTCATCCGTACCGCCGCTTTCGGACTGTGCCTCGGCCCAACGATCAACGGCAGCCAGCGCAGCGGGAGCGTCGAGGTCGTTCGACAACGCCTCCCGGATCTCCTCGACGAGTGCCTGCGCCGACGGCCCGTCGGGCCGCGACACCGCTGCCCGCCACCGTCCGAGACGGGCGACCGCGTCCGAGAGGACCTGGTCCGTCCACTGCCAGTCGGCCCGGTAGTGGTGCGAGAGGAGCGCGAGGCGGATCGCGGCCGGGTCGACGCCGTCGCGCCGCAGCGTCGAGACGAAGACCAGATTGCCCTTGGACTTGGACATCTTCTCGCCGTCGAGCCCGACCATCCCGGCGTGTACGTACGCCTTGGCCATCGGGAACTCGCCGGTCAGCGCCTGGGCGTGCGAGGCGCCCATCTCGTGGTGCGGAAAGGCCAGATCGGATCCCCCGCCCTGGACGTCGAAGCCCATGCCGAGGTGGTCGAGGGCGATGGCGACACATTCGATGTGCCAACCGGGACGGCCCTGGCCCAGTGAGCCGCCGTCCCAGCTGGGCTCGCCGTCGCGCGCGGCCATCCACAGCATCGGGTCGAGCGGGTTCTTCTTGCCCGCGCGGTCCGGGTCGCCGCCGCGCTCGGCGGAGAGCAGCCGCATCGCCTCGGCGTCGAGGTTCGAGACGGAACCGAAGTGCGGGTCGGCCTCGACGGAGAAGTAGACGTCGCCGTCGAGCTCATAGGCGGCACCGGAATCACGGAGCCGCTCGACGAGCGGCACGATGCCGGGTATGGCCTCGACGGCGCCTATGTAGTGCTGCGGCGGCAGCATCCGCAGGGCGGTCATGTCCTCGCGGAACAGGGCGGTCTCGCGCTCGGCGAGGCCGGACCAGTCGATGCCGTCGCGCACGGCCCGCTCGAGCAGCGGGTCGTCGACGTCCGTCACGTTCTGGACATAGTGAACCTGCCGCTTGGTGTCGAGCCACACGCGCTGCACGAGGTCGAACGCGTTGTAGGTCGCCGCGTGACCCATGTGGGTGGCGTCGTACGGCGTGATGCCGCAGACGTAGATACGGGCGACGGGACCGGGGTCGAGTGTGACGAGCCCATCGGTCGCGGTGTCGTGGATCCGAAGGTCGCGGCCCTTGCCAGGCAGGGCGGGGACATCAGAAGCGGGCCAGGCATGCATGCCTTGAGCGTAACCGGACGGCGCTTCCGGATACGAACCGGACCGGCGCAACTGGCCGACGAGGCCCTCTTGCGCACCCGCGGCACACCCGCTAGGCGAGGACCCCGCTGTACGACGCCCCTGGCCGGATCGCGTCACAGCCGCCATCGACCACGACCGAGCCGCAGGTCAGATGGGCGGCCACGGAATCGCGGGCCACTCGCCGCTCGGCTCCCGGTGCCGGCCGGTCTTCAGCAGGGCCGCCACCCGTTCCCGTACGGCTTCGAGCTCGGCCCCGGTGATCAGCTCGCCGAGCCGGACGGCCAGCGGCTCGCCGTCCCGCAGCCGCTCCCGCAGCCCCTCCAGCGCGTCGGCGGCCTCGTCGGTCAGCGGCTCACCGGCCCAGCCCCACAGCAGCGTGCGCAGCTTGTCCTCGACGTTGAAGGTCACCCCGTGGTCGATGCCGTACAGCCGGCCCTCGGGGTCGACGAGGAGATGCCCGCCCTTGCGATCGCCGTTGTTGATCACCGCGTCGAGCACGGCGAGCCGGCGCAACCGAGGGTCGTCGGCGTGCACGAGCAGCGCCGTGCGCCCCTCCTCGACCTCGGCGAAGCCGATGGCCTTCCAGCCCTCCGCAGGCTCCTCGGCGTCGACGAGAGCCAACAGCCGGCCGGTCACCGGGTCCTCTGCGTCCTCTGCGGTCTCCATGTCCTCTGCGTCCTCTGCGGCCTCTGCGGCCTCGGAAGACACGGCGGCCTCGGCGGGGCCGTCGATCCACAGCTGGCACATGCCCTCGCCGTACGGGCCGTCGCGCAGCACGGTCGGCGGCACCAGGCCCCAGCCGAGCGCCTCGCAGACCTCGTACGCGGCGACCTCGCGCTGCGCGAGCGTCCCGTCGGGGAAGTCCCACAGGGGCCGCTCGCCGCGCACCGGTTTGTAGACGCAGCGGGCCTCACGGCCCTCGTACGTGACCGTGCACAGCAGGACGGCGTTCGAGGCGTCGCGGATCTGTCCCTGTACGCGCAGCTCTCCCCGGGCGAGGAGCGCGAGGTCCCGGTCGCTCACGCGTCGCGCCGGTATCCGTTCTGGCGCGGGCATACGTGTCCCTCCGGGTCGAGCGGCAGACTGCACAGCGGGCACGGCGGGCGGCCCGCGTTCACCACGTCGAGGGCCCGCTTGGCGAAGGCGCGGGCCTGCACCCCGGTGAGGCGCACCCGGAGCATCGGCGGACCGTTCTCCTCGTCCTGGAGAAGCCTTTCCTCTGCGTCGGCCAGGTCTTCGTCGGATTCGGCATCCAGCTCGACCAGGGCCTGCGCCTCGACGATCATGCGCTCTTCGTCGCCGTCCCAGGCGAGCGCCATGGTGCCGACGCGGAACTCCTCGTCGACGGGCGCGTTCAAAGGCGCGTTGTCGGAAGTCTCGCCCGGCATCACGGCGGGCACCGGCGCGTTGCCTCCGCTGCGCCGGACGACCTCGTCAAGGAGTTCGTCCATGCGCTCGGCGAGCGCGGCCACCTGCGTCTTCTCCAGCGCCACACTGGTGACCCGGGTTCCTGCCGAGGCCTGCAGGAAGAAGGTGCGGCGCCCGGGGAGCCCGACCGTACCGGCCACGAACCGCTCCGGAGGGTCGTAGAGGTACACCTGACGGGACACGTCCTGTCTCCATGGGATCTGAGTTTCGACTGGCAGGGTTCGGCCGTGGAACGACCGGACCCGACCGTACTTACGGCTGCCTCACCCTACTGCGGCCGACGATCACGGTGCGCCCGCACCGCCTCCGACAGGTGCGTCCGCCTCCCCGGGCTCCTCGCGCGGCGCCAGGGACGCGAAGTCGCCCGTGTCTCCGAGACGTACGAGAAAAGGGCGCAGCCGTGTGTAACGGATCGCTGTGATGGAACAAGGCTCTACGGAGATGCGCTGAAAGAGGTCAAGATGCAGTCCGAGAGCGTCCGCCACCAGGGACTTGATGATGTCGCCGTGCGAGCACATCAGATAGACGGCATCCGTGCCGTACTCGCGCTCCACGCGCGCGTTCCACTCCCGCACCGCTTCGGCGGCCCGGTGCTGCATCTGCCGCATCGATTCCCCGCCGGGGAACGCGGCGGCGGTCGGGTGCTGCTGCACGACCTGCATGAGCGGTTCGTCGGTCAGCTCGGCCAGCTTGCGGCCCGACCAGTCGCCGTAGTCGCACTCGCCGATGCGCTCCTCGGCGCTCACCGGCACGTCGGGCCGCGCGGCGATGAGCGGCGCGAGGGTCTCCTGGCAGCGCTGCAGCGGACTGACGACGATCTGCGCGAGGGGCAGGTCCGCGAGGCGAGCGGGCAGGGCGGCGGCCTGCGCGGCGCCGCGCTCGTCGAGGGCCACACCGGGGGTCCACCCGGCGAGCAGACCCGCGGTGTTGGCGGTGGAGCGTCCGTGCCGGACGAGGATCAGCGTGGGCATGCGGGCCAGCCTAAGCGCACGCGGGAGTGCACCCCTGTCGCCCCCTGGGGAGAATGCGTCTCATGATCGTCGACTGTGCCATCTACCGGGACGGGCGCCGTACCGAGGGCCCTTCCGACTTCTCCGACGCCCTCGATACCGCGCGGTCGACGGGTGACGCGTTCGTGTGGATCGGCCTGCACGAGGCGAGCCAGGACGAGTTCGACCTGGTCAGCCACGAGTTCGGGCTGCATCCGCTGGCCGTCGAGGACGCCTTGAAGGCGCATCAGCGGCCCAAGCTGGAGGTCTACGACGACTCGCTCTTCGTGGTCCTCAAACCGGTCGTGTACGAGCCGCGGAGCGACAAGGTGTCCACGGGAGAGCTGATGCTGTTCCTGGGCGACTCGTTCGTGGTGACGGTGCGGCACGGCGAAGGTGCGCCCCTGAAGGCGGTACGGCAGCGCCTGGAGGCCGATCAGGAGTTACTGAAGCAGGGGCCGACGGCGGTCCTCTACTCGATCGCGGATGCCACCGTCGACCACTACCTGGAGGTCGCGAACGAGCTGCAGATCGACCTGGAGGAGCTGGAGGCGGAGGTCTTCTCCCCCGATCGCGGGGGCTCGCGGGACACCGCGTCCCGGATCTACACCTTCAAACGGCAGGTCCTCGAATTCCGCCGCGCCACCGGCCCGCTGGCCCTGCCGCTCGACCGGCTCTCCGGCGCGGGCCCCTGGGGCCTGGCGCGGGTGGCGTTCGTGAACGAGGGCGCGAAGCCGTTCTTCCGCGACGTGAACGACCACCTGACGCGGGTCAACGAGTCCGTGGACAGTCTGGACCGGCTGGTGTCGGACATCCTGTCCGCGCACCTGGCGCAGATGAGCGTGCGGCAGAACGACGACATGCGCAAGATCTCGGCGTGGGCGGCGATGGCCGCGGTGCCCACGATGATCGCGGGCATCTACGGCATGAACTTCGACCACATGCCCGAGTTGCACTGGGTGTGGTCGTACCCCGCGGTGATCGTGCTGATGGCCGTCCTGGAGCTGGGCCTGTACCGGCTGTTCAAGAGGCGCGGCTGGCTGTAGCGCGGGTCAGACGAACTCCACCGAGGTGGTCACCCGGCCGCCGAGGGCGTTCCGCCGCCGCGGCATCGTCAGGGACACCATGCGCCGCCAGCCGCCGGCCCGTTCGTAGGCGTACACGGTGTGGATCCCGGCGGCGAGCACGGCCGATTTCGTCTTCGGCCACCCCAGGATGCGGCCCATGTGGCCCATGACGGCCAGACTGACGTCCCTGTAGACGGCGATCTCCGCCAGGGCGCACTCGCGCAGGATCCGCTGAATGGTGCGGCCGTGGCCCGCGTACGCGAAGCGGAGCAGTTCCTCGTGGCAGTAGGCGAGGTGGTTGTCCTCGTCGTGGGAGATCATCTTCACCGCGCGGCCGAGATCCGGGTGATCGGCGAAGTGTTTGCGCAGCAGGTCCATCTGCTCGGAGGCCCGCTGTTCGGTGACACGGCTGTGCGCGAGGTAGGTGACCATGTCCTGCACGGAGAGCGGCTCGTCCCGCTCGAGTTGCTCGTGCGCGAGGCCGATGCCGTGCTTCTCCAGCAGCATCGTGTAGTCGGTCTCGTGCGGGACGGGCACCGGTCGCAGGCCGCGCTTCTTCATCAGGGCGTTGAAAATGCGGCCGTGCTTGTCCTCGTCGGCGCCGTGCCGCGCCACCTTGGGCGCGAGCGCTCGCTCGCTCTCGGGGACGAGCGCGGCGATCCGCCCGTTCTCCCAGCCGCCCTGGGACTCACCGCCTGCGGCGATCGAGCAGAACAGCCGGAACGACTCGTCGTTGTCGATGATCTCCTGGAACAGGCTCCTGGCCGACAGCATCGTGGTACCTCCATGCCTGCGCACCGCATCCGGTGTTCCGCAAAAGACGAGTCAAATGCGGTGCGCGAAGAGGGGCAACAGCTGTGCTGTACAACTCGGCCGAACGGAGGAGACGGAGTGTCGGACGAAGGCGTAACCGTGCGCACGATGACGCGTTGTTCTCCGTGACGGCCGTGGCGGGGAAGACCCCCCGAGCCCCCACCACGGCCGCAGAATCGTGCGTCCCGCGTCTCGTGTTACGCCAGCCCGGCCCGCTCCAGCGCCTCTGTGCCCGCCCGGAGCGCGGCCACCCGCTCGTCGAGCGTGAAGCCGGCCGGATTGATCGTCAGCGTGGTGACACCTGCGGCGGCGTAAGCCTGCATCCGGTCGGCGATCCGGTCCACGGAACCGAGCAGCGTCGTGGAGTCGATGAGCTGGTGCGGGACGGCCGCGGCCGCGCCCTCCTTGTCGCCGCCCAGGTACTTCTCCTGGATCTCGGCGGCTTCCTTCTCGTATCCCATGCTCCGCGCGAGCCGGTTGTAGAAGTTCTGCTTGGGGCTGCCCATGCCGCCCACGTAGAGGGCGGTGTAGGGGCGGAAGAAGTCCGCGAGGGCGGCCACGTCCTTGTCGGCGCCCACGGCGAGCGGCAGCGTCGGGCAGACGTCGAAGCCCTCCATCGTCTTGCCGGCCTTCTCGCGGCCCGCGCGCAGCGGCGCGATAGCGGTCTCCTCCAGGTGCTCGGCCGCCGGGAAGATCAGCAGGGCGCCGTCGGCGATCTCGCCGGTCTGCTCCAGGTTCTTCGGCCCGATCGCCGCGATGTAGAGCGGGATGTGCTCGCGCTGCGGGTGCAGGGTCAGCTTGAGCGGCTTGCCCGGCCCGTCCGGCAGCGGGAGCGTCCAGTGCGCGCCGTCGTAGGAGACCCGCTCGCGGCTCATCGCCTTGCGGACGATCTCGACGTACTCGCGCGTGCGCGCCAGCGGCTTGTCGAACTTGACGCCGTACCAGCCCTCGGAGACCTGCGGTCCGGAGACGCCGAGGCCGAGGCGGAAGCGGCCGCCGGAGAGCGAGTCGAGGGTCGATGCCGTCATCGCCGTCATCGTGGGCTGGCGGGCGGGAATCTGGAAGATGGCCGAGCCGACGTCGATGCGCTCGGTCTGCGCGGCGACGAACGCGAGGACGGTGGCGGCGTCGGAGCCGTACGCCTCGGCGGCCCAGCACACCGCGTAGCCGAGCCGGTCGGCCTCCTTCGCGACGGCCAGGTTGTCCGCGTCCATGCCCGCGCCCCAGTACCCGAGATTGATGCCGAGCTTCATTGACCACATCCCCTTAACGCCGTGCGGATCCGCTGGCTTACCCATCGGTAACGTCTCTTGCCGGGCACCCTAGCGCGATGGGCAGGACCGTAGTTATCCACAGGGGCCCCCATCATGACCTTCGGCCAGTAATCTCAGCGCCCATGGAGCAGAGGCATCTCGGCCGCACCGGCCTGCGCGTGTCCCGGATCGGACTCGGCACTCTCACGTGGGGTCGGGACACCGACGAGCACGACGCCGCCGACCTGTTGAAATCCTTCTGGGAAGCGGGCGGCACCCTCGTCGACACGGCCGATGTGTACGGGGACGGGGAGTCCGAGTACCTGTTGGGGCGGCTCGTCGAGGGCCTCGTGCCACGGCGAGACCTGGTCATCTCCACCAAGGCGGGCAGCGTGCCCGACCCGGACCGGCGCTTCGACGGCTCGCGCGGCCATCTGCTCTCCGCCCTCGACGCCTCGCTGGCCCGGCTCGGCACGGACTACGTCGACCTGTGGCAGATCCACGCGTACGACGCCGGGACCCCGCTGGAGGAGACGCTCCAGGCGCTCGACATCGCGGTCAGCAGCGGCCGCGCACGGTATGCGGGCGTCTCGAACTTCTGCGGGTGGCAGCTGGCCAAGGCGGGCACCTGGCAGCTCGCGGCGCCTGGCGTGCGCACGCGTCTGGCCAGTACGCAGATGGAGTACTCGCTGCTGCAGCGCGGTATCGAGCGAGAGGTACTGCCGGCCGCGCTCGACCTGGGCATCGGCCTGTTGCCGTCCTCGCCGCTGGGCCGGGGCGTCCTCACGGGGAAGTACCGCTCCGGCACGCCCGCGGACTCGCGCGGCGGCTCCGACCACATGGCGCCGTTCGTCGCTCCGTATCTCGACGAGGCGGCCGGGCACATCGTGGAGGCGGTCTCCATAGCGGCGGACGGACTCTCGGTGACGCCGCTGCAGGTCGCTCTCGCCTGGGTGCGGGACCGGCCGGGGGTGGCCGCGCCGATCGTCGGCGCGCGCAACGCGCGGCAGCTCACGGCCGCATTGTCAGTGGAGGCGCTTAGTCTTCCTGACGAGATCTGCCAGGCGCTCGACGACGTGTCGGCGCCCGTGCACCGCTATCCCGATCAGGACTGGAGCACGTTGTGAGTACGGAGTCCGCTGCCGCGGAGGACGAGTCCGGGGTGCGCCCCGACGCCGGGCCGGACGAGCCGCTCGCCGAGGACCGAGGCCCGGCGACCGAGGTCGCTGTCGCGGACGGCGAAGAGGTCGCGGAGGGTGCAGAGGGGGCGGCGACCGCGGAGGGTGCGGAGGCCGCCGGGACCGAGCAGAAAGAGGCCGCGCAACCGTCCGAGGCCGAGGCGGAGATCGCCGCTCAGCGGGCTCTTCGCGAGCGGATCGCGGAGCGGAAGGCCGCCAAGGACGGCCCGGTCGTCGCCGGGACGAAGCTGAGCGGGAAGGCCGCCGATCTCCTGGCCGCCGTACGTGCCGTGGAGAGCGGGGAGAAGCCCGCCACCACCGTGTTCGCCGAGCCGGAGCGCGGGCCGCGCCGGGTCGTCGTGCCCGAGCCGGCGCGCAGGCCGGAGCCCGTCGTGCCCGCCCAGGACGCGGGACCCGACGCCGAGACCGTGGGCGCGGTGCGGGCCGTGCTCGTCGAGGGCGGGGCACCCGACACCCTCGCCGCGGCGGCCGCCCGGACCCTGGGCGAGGGCGCCGACGATCAACTCCGGGAGGACCCCTGGCAGTTGCTGCGCCTGCCAGGTGTCCGGCCGGAGCAGGCCGACGGGTTCGCGCGGGCGCTGCTCGGCGCGGAGTGCGCGCCGGACGACGAGCGGCGCGGCCGTGCCGTCACCCTCTGGCTGCTCGAACAGGCGGCTGTGGCCGGGCACACCGCTCTCGACCTGCCCGTACTCGTCGAGGCGCTCGGCAAGCGCGGCGTGCCGGACCCGGACGCCGCCGTGCAGAGCTCCGTCACGGAGGGGGACGCGCTGCTCTTCCAGGACGCCCTCGACGACGCGCCCGCGCCGGAGCCCGAGCCCGCCGAGGGCGAGGAGGATGCGGAGGTCGAGCGCCCGGTCCGCGTCCTGGTCGGACTCGAGCGGACCTCGCTCGCCGAGGAGAGCCTGGCCGACGGCATCGCCCGGTTGATCAACTCCGGGCCCAAGGAGGGCGGACCGCTCGGCGGCGAGTCGCTCGGCGGGGGCTGGAAGGACGCGGCCGCAGCCGTGAAGGGCACGGCGGCCGAGCTGATCCGCGCCGTCGGCGCGCGCCGGCTCGTCCTGCACACCGGTGGCGAGGCCGCCCGCGCGGAGCCGGTCGCCGCGGCGTCTGCCGCCGTCCGGCTCGGCCTTCGGGTGTGCGTCGTCGCGCACAGTGCGGACGGGCGGCGCCGGGCCGCGCAGCAGCTCGGTGCCGAGAGCCCCGAGCCCGCCCCGGAGACCGCCACCGCGACGGTCGCGGGACTGCTCACGCAGACGGAGGGGCCCGGCCGGGACGCCGACGGGGCGATCGCCGTCGACCTGCTCGTCGTCCTGGACGCCCCCCAGCTGGACGTGGACGACGCCGCGATGCTCGTCGAGCTGCTCGCCGACGGGTCCGGCCTCCTGCTCAGCGGGGACCCCGGGACCTTGTGGTCGGCGGGCCCCGGGCGGGTGTTCGCGGATCTCCTGGCGGCGGGGATCTGCCCCCGCGTCTCTTCCCGTGTCCCGGACTTCGGGCCGATCGGTGAGCTGGTCTCCGGGATCGGCATCGGTGAGCTGAACCAGGTGGAGGCGCCCGGCAAGGAGGTCGTGATCGTGCCGGTGCGGGACGCGGCCGAGGCGATCCACCGCACCGTGCAGCTCGTCGCCGACTCGGTGCCGCGGGCGATCGGTGTTCCGGCCGAGGAGACCCAGGTGATCACCCCCGGGCACGGCGGTGCGGCCGGTACGCGGGCGTTGAACGCGGCGCTGAAGGAGCGGCTCAACCCCGGCCCCGGGCGGTTCGGGGGCTTCGACGCCGGCGACCGTGTGGTGTACGTGCCGACGCCCGGGCGGGTCAGGCCCGGCCGGGTGCTCGGCGCCGACGCGGAGGGGCTGCGCCTGGAGTGCGACGGCGAGCCCGTCCTCGTACCGAAGGATCAGGTGGAGCGGGCCGTGCGGCACGGCTGGGCGGTCACCGGGCACCAGGCCGTGGGCCTGCGCTGGCCGGCGGCCGTGGTGGTACTGCCCGGCGATGCGACGCAGGCGTTGAGCCGGCCCTGGGTGTACTCCGCGTTCGGGCGCGGGGAGCGGCATCTGTCGATCGTGCACGGGGCCGACGCGGCGCTGCCGCGGGCTGTCGCGGAGGTGCCGGCGAAGCCGCGGACCACCCGGTTGCAGAGTCTGGTCCGGGCGCAGGTGCCCGGCGCCTGATCGAGGTGACCGCCCCCGGCCGGCCTGCGCCGGGAGGGGGGCGGTCACGCCGGGACGGTCACCGGCGGTCGGCGTCCTCCAGTGCCTCGTCGATCTCTACGCCCTCCACGTCCCCCACGCCGTCGACCACGTCCACGTCGTCCGGGTCCACGTCATCGGGATCCACGTAGTCGGGATCGACATCGTCCGGGTCCACGTCGTCGTCGTCGAAGACCGCGCTCACGTCGAAGCGGCACACCACCCGCTGGGGATCGGCCTGGTCGAACGGGGTCTCCAGCCATTCGCCCGGCTCCGCCGGTTCGTCCGCGGCCATGACCCAGAGCGTGGAGTCGCCCTCCTCCAGGCCGAACTCCTTGTGCCGTGAGGCGATTTCGTCGGGTTCGAACTCGCCGAAGAGGACGCCGAGCGCGGCATGGACGCTGCTGCCCGCTCCGGTGGCGGACTCGGTGTCGATGTCCGGGTCGCCATCGAGGTCGGCGACACGTCCTGCCTGGGCGAGAAGACGCTGCGGCTCCACCACGGCGTAGTCGCGCCGGATCAGCACGCTCAGCGCGTTCGGCTCCTCGGGACCGGTGTACGGCGGCAGTGAGTCCTCGCCGCCGGGGATCTCGAAGGGGGTGACCTCGTCGTAGCGGTCGTAGAGGAGCTCGTCGTACTCCTCGGCCGCGGCGGCGAGCTCGTTGAACGCTTCATAGACGGCCGGGTCGTCCTCTCCCGACCTGCGCTCGACAGCCGCCAGGTGGCGGTCGAGCGCAGCCTTGACCGCCTCGGCGGCGGCGCGTACCTCGGCAGCTGTGGGCTGCGCAGCATCAGACATAGTGCAGACGCTATCCGTACCGGGCCACTGCCCGCACAATAGATGCGATGCCGGAATACGAATTTGTCGACGTGTACGTACCGCGCGGGGTCTCCCGCAAGGATGCGACGCGTCTGCTGACGGACCATGCCGAGTACGGACACTGGGAGTTGGACCGACTGAGTCTGCGCCGCGACGGCAGTCGCCGCGTGCGGCTGCGCCGGCGGATCATCCGTCAGGTACGGGCCACATGGTGACCTGAACCCGACGGACGGGCCGACGGAAACGGAGCGGGCCCCGCCAGCGCGGGGCCCGCTCCGTTCGTGGTGTCCACCCTGTCCGTCGAGCCCGTTACGCGGTCGCCTTCGCGCGGCGGTAGAGCACCGCGCCCGCGAGCAGCGCACCCGCGCCGAGCGGGATGGTCACGCCGAGCGGCAGCGAGCTGCCGGTCATCGCGAGCTGGGACTCACCCGTGGGCCGGCTGACGCTCTGCGTGTCCGGCTTGTTGGGGGTGCTCGTGCCCAGCTGGCCGACGAAGTGCCCGCCCCGGGTCGACGGAGTGCCCGGCTCGTCCGGAGTGCCGGGGTGTCCCGGAGTTCCGGGGTGTCCCGGAGTTCCGGGGTGTCCCGGGTTTCCGGGGTGTCCCGGGTTTCCGGGGTGGCCCGGGTGACCGGGATGGCCGGGGTGGCCCGGGTGGTGCGGCTTCGACGGCGGCTGGTGCGGCTTGCCGGGCGGCGTGGTGTGGTGCCCGCCGCCGGGGTTCGCGCAGTCGTCGCCGGTGGCCGCGTTGCCGAGACCGATCACGGAGACCGTGTTGCCGCACGCGTTGACCGGCACGTCGACCGGCGCCTGCACGTGGTTGCCCGAGCCGACGCCCGGCGAGCCGCTCGTGTGCCCGCCGGCCTTCGACCCACCGCCGGACGGCTTGTGCGAGCCGCTGCCGCCGTGCGAGGTGTTGGCGCAGCTGTTGCCCGCCGCCGGATTGAGCAGCCCGATGACGTTGACCGTGTTGCCGCACAAGTTGAGCGGCACGTGCACGGGGGCCTGGACCGAGTTGCCGGACACGACGCCCGGCGAGTTCGACGCGCTTCCGTGCGCGCCGGAGTCGGCGTGCGCGTAGCCGCCTGTGACCGCGAGCACACCGCTCGCCGCCGCCACGGTGATCAGGCCTTTGCGGGTGACCTGTCGCATAGCTTTTCCTGCCTTAGAACATTGCCCAAGCACTACCGAATGGCACAGGCCGGAACGCGCCCGCACCGAATGCCCAATCGGCCCCGGAACGCATGGCGCGCGCTCCGGGGCCGACGGACTCAGACCCTCAAGGGGTGAGGCACAACAACGTCACTTGTTGATGCAGGTGTTGCCGAAGGCGGGGTTCAGCAGCCCGATCACGGAGACCGTGTTGCCGCAGACGTTCACCGGGACGTGGATGGGCGCCTGGATAACGTTGCCCGACAGCACGCCCGGGGAGCCCACAGCGGCGCCCTGGGCACCGGCGTCGGCAGCAGCCATGCCCGCACCCGCGAGTACGAGACCACCGGTGGCAACCGCAGCGGCGACGATCTTCTTGATCATTATTCCTCCTAGTTGGCAATGCAGTCCCAGCCGCGGACTGCACTCCCTGTAACGAGGAGAAAGTTATGAGGCTACGAGCCTATGGTTCCTTTCACTCTTTTCAGGCAAGTACGCACGTACGGACGATTGTTGCTATCACATGGTGTTGACGCGAGCCGTTCCTCAGGACGCGTCGATGAACCGGTCGAGCACCCGGACGCCGAACTTGAGTCCGTCGACCGGGACGCGCTCGTCGACACCGTGGAACATGCCGGCGAAGTCCAGTTCGGGCGGCAGCTGCAGCGGCGCGAAGCCGAAGCCGCGGATACCGAGGTCGTCGAAGGACTTGGCGTCGGTGCCACCGGAGAGCATGTACGGGATGGCCTTGCCGATCGGGTCCTCGGCGACGATGGAGGACTTCATGGCCTCGACGAGCGCCCCGTCGAAGGTGGTCTCGACGGCCTTGTCACCGTGCACGTCCGTGCGCTTGACCTTGGGGCCGAGAATGCGGTCGAGGTCGGTGAGGAACTCCTCCTCGTGGCCGGGCAGGAACCGCCCGTCCACGTGAGCGGTGGCCTCGCCGGGGATGACGTTCACCTTGTAACCGGCGCCCAGCTGCGTGGGGTTGGCGGTGTTGCTCAGCGTGGCGCCGATGAGCTTGGCGATGCCGCCGAGCCGGGCCAGCGTCGACTCCATGTCCTCGGGGTCGAGCTCGGTGCCCAGTGCGTCGCCGAGCTCGTCGAGGAAGGCGCGGGTGGTCTTCGTGACGCGTACGGGGAACTTGTGGCGGCCGAGCCGGGCGACCGCCTCGGAGAGTTCGGTGATCGCGTTGTCCCGGTGGATCATCGAACCGTGACCGGCGGTGCCGGCCACGGAGAGCTTCATCCAGTGCATGCCCTTCTCGGCGGTCTGCACCAGGTACAGCCGGCGCTGCTCGCTCACCGTGAACGAGAAGCCGCCGACCTCGCTGATCGCCTCGGTGACCCCGTCGAACAGATCGGGGTGGTGGTCGACGAGGTGCCGGGCGCCGTACGTGCCGCCGGCCTCCTCGTCGGCGAGGAAGGCCAGGACGATGTCGCGCGGAGGCTTGCGGCCGGTGCGCAGCCGGTCGCGGACGACCGCGAGGGTCATCGCGTCCATGTCCTTCATGTCGACGGCGCCGCGGCCCCATACGCACCCGTCGGCGACCTCACCGGAGAAGGGGTGGTGGGTCCAGTCCGCCGCGTTGGCCGGGACGACGTCGGTGTGCCCGTGAATGAGCAGCGCGGGCCGCGAGCGGTCCTCGCCCTCGATGCGGGCGACCGTGGAGGCACGGCCCGGGTGGGACTCGAAGATCTTCGGCTCGAGGCCGACCTCGGCGAGCTTCTCCGCGACGTACTCGGCGGCCTTGCGTTCGCCCGGGCCCGAGTGGTCGCCGTAGTTGCTGGTGTCGATCTGGATCAGTTCACGGCAGAGGTCGACGACCTCGTCCTGTCCGGAGACGGCCCTGCCCGTGCTCGACTCGCTCACGTTGTTCCTCTCTCCCTGTGGATCCCCCTCATCCTCTCTCTTGTGCGGCCTCCACCCAAGGCCGGGCCACCCTCGTCACGTGCCGTTCACAGGCCCGGCGGCCGGTCCGGCGGCGTGATCGAAGCACTCGTAATCCCTGGTAATGTTCTCCGTGTCGCCGCGGGGAACGCCCCGCACAAGCGGCAGACACCTTGTCCGGGTGGCGGAATGGCAGACGCGCTAGCTTGAGGTGCTAGTGCCCTTTATCGGGCGTGGGGGTTCAAGTCCCCCCTCGGACACAGCGAAAGACCCCAGTTCATCTGGGGTCTTTTTGTTTGTGCCCCTGCCTTGTGCCCCCGCCTTGCGCCACCGCGGTGCGCCGGTCGAAAACCAGCGGTCGGGCCACCCGCAGGGCCGTGGCGAGGGCGCCGAGGAGGACCGCGTCGTCACCCGTCGTGCTGGCCTCGACGCGGGGGCGCAGCGGGGTGAGGCGGTGCAGGGTCTCGGACACGGTGGTCAGCAGGAGGTCGGCGCCGCGGCCCACTCCCCCGCCGAGTACCACCAGGTCGGGGTCGAGCACGGCGGTGACGGAGGCGACGGCGAGGGCGAGGCGTTCGCCTTCCTGGCGGACGGCCGCGAGGGCGGCCCGGTCGCCGGCGCGGGCGGCGTCGAAGACGCGCTTGGCGGTGAGCGGCCCGGTCATGCCGAGGGTGCGGGCGGCGCGCACCACGGCGTCGGCGGAGACCGCGTCCTCCAGCATCCCGCGGCGGGGCGCGCTGCCCGATTCCGGTACGCCGTCCAGGGGCAGGAAGCCGATCTCGCCGGCGGCGCCGTGCGCGCCCAGGAAGAGTTCGCCGTCGGCGACGACGCCCATGCCGAGACCGGTGCCGATCAGGACGTAGACAAAGAGGCGGCTGTCCACGCCCGCGCCCGCGGTGTACTCGCCGAGGGCCGCGAGGTTGGCGTCGTTGTGGACGGAGAGCGGGGTGCCGAGGCGGGCGCGCATCCGCTCGACGAGGCCGGGGCGGCCCCAGCCGGGCAGGTTGACGGCGTAGCGGACGCGGCCGGTGTGACGGTCGAGGACGCCGGGGGTGCCGACGGCGGCGTGCACGATGTCTGCGGGTGTCAACTCGGCTTCGGCGAGGGTCTGTTCGGCGCAGGCCACGGCGGCGTCGGCGACCGAGGTGGCGCCGCGGCCGCGGTTGCGTACCTCGGTGCGGGAGACGATCCTGCCGGAGAGGTCGGCGAGGGCGGTGCGCAGGCGGCCGCGGCCGATGTCGATGCCGAGGACGTGGCCCGCGTGCGGGTCGGGCTCGTACAGGACGGCGACGCGGCCGCGGCCCGTGGTGTGGGTGCCGGCCTCGCGGACCAGGCCTGCCCGTTCCAGGGCGGCGAGGGCGGAGGAGACGGTGGGCTTGGACAGGCCGCTGTCGCGGGCGAGTTGGGCCCGGGATGCGGGGCCTTCGAGCCGTAATCGTTCCAGGAGCAGCCATTCGTTGTTGCTGCGCAGGAGCCGGCGGTTCCACGGCGGTGTGGTCACCGGGCGCCCTCGGCGGGTGCGGTGACGTGGCAGGCGGCCGTGTGGTCCGGGCCGACCGGTTGAAGGGTCGGCGTGCGGTGGTGGCAGAGGTCGACGGCGAGGGGGCAGCGGTTGCGGAAGCGGCAGCTGGGGGTGGGGTCGATGACGACCGGGGGGTCGGTCTTCGCGGCGGCCGCGTCGACGTCGAGGGGGGCGCGCGGGTCGGGGACGGCGGACAGGAGCAGGTCGGTGTAGGGGTGGCGGGGCGCGGCGAGCACGTCCTCGGTGGGGCCGGTCTCGACGACATGGCCGCCGTACATGACGGCGATGCGGTCGGAGAGGTAGCGGGCGCTCGCGATGTCGTGGGTGATGTAGAGGATCGAGACGCCCTCGGTGGCGCGCAGGTCGGCCATGACGTTGAGGAGGCCGATGCGGATGGAGACATCGAGCATGGAGACGGGCTCGTCGGCGAGGATCAGTTTCGGGCGGTGGGCGAGGGCCTGGGCGAAGCCGATGCGCTGGCGCTGGCCGCCGGAGAGTTCGTGGGGGAAGCGGGACAGGACGTCGGTGGCGGGGGTCAGCCCGACGGCGTCGACGACCCGCTCGGCCTCCGTCCGCCGCTGCGCGGAGGTGAGGTCGGGGCGGTGGAGTTTCAGGCCGCGCAGGATGCCGTGCGCGACGCGGTAGGCGGGGTTGAGGGAGGCGAACGGGTCCTGGAAGACCATCGGTACGTCGCCCCGGTACGCGAGCTTGGCCCTGCGGCCGCGCTGCGCGGTCAACGGCTGTCCCTGGTACCGGATTTCGCCGCGGGTCGGGCGGTGGACCTGGGCGACGAGGCGGGCGAGCGTCGACTTGCCGCTGCCGCTCTCACCGACGAGGGCGACGATCTCGCGTTCGCCGATGGTGAGGTCGACGTCGTCGACGGCGTGCAGGACGCGGCGGGTCAGTCCGGTGCCGATCTTGAAGTGACGGGTGAGGCCGGAGGTTTCGAGGAGCGGGCCGTTCATGAGGTGACCTCCTCGGCGGCCGGGGCGTGCAGCAGGCAGCGGGCGCGGGCCGTGCCGATGTCGTACAGGGCCGGTTCGGTGTCGCGGCAGGGATCGTGGACGAGGGGACAGCGCGGGTGGAAGCGGCAGCCGGCGGGGGGTGCGGCGAGGTCGGGCGGGCTGCCGGGGATGCCCTTGAGGGGCACGCGGGGGCCGCGGATCGAGGGGAACGCTTCGAGCAGGCCGCGGCTGTAGGGGTGGGAGGGGTGGTCGAAGACGGTGCGGGTGGGGCCCGCTTCGACGACCTGGCCCGCGTACATGACGAGGAGCTGGTCGGAGAAGTGGCTCACGAGGGACATGTCGTGGGTGACGAACACGACGGCGAAGCCGAGGAGTTGCTGCAGTTCCTTGATCTGGACCATGAGCGAGCGCTGGGCGACGACGTCGAGCGCGGAGGTCGGTTCGTCCATGACGACGAGGTCGGGGGTGAGCAGCAACGCCATCGCGATCATGGCGCGTTGGCGCATACCGCCGGACAACTGGTGCGGGTAGCTGCGCAGATGAACCGGGTCGATACCGACGAGGTCGAGGACTTCGGCCGAGCGGGCGCGGATCTCCTCTTTCGTGTACGTGCCGTGTGCGGCCATGGCGTCCTTGTACTGGGCGGCGAGAGTGGCCACCGGGTTGAGGGCGTTCATGGCGCTCTGCAGGACGACGGAGAAGTCACGCCAGCGCAGGGCGTTGAGTTCGCGTTCGCTGAGGGTGACGAGGTTCTCGCCGCGGAAGCGGACGGCGCCGCCGGCGATCCGGGCGGGTGCGTTGAGCAGACCCGTGACGGCGAACATGAGGGTCGACTTGCCGCAGCCGGACTCACCGACGACCGCGGTGAACTCTCCTTGCCGCACAGTGAATTCGGCATGGTCGACGGCGGTCACCGGACCGCGAGCGGTGTCGTACACGACCGTGAGGTCGGTGACGGTGAGCAGCGGGTCAGGCACGTCCGCGCCTCCTTCGCTCGCGACGGCGTACGGGACGCAGGGCGGGGTTGCCGATCTCGTCGAAGGCGTAGTTGACGAGGGCGAACGAGACGCCGAGCAGGGCGACACAGAGGCCGGGGGCGATCGACCACAGCGGGGTGCCCGTCTGCAGGGCCTGCTGGTTCTGGGCCCAGTAGAGCATCGTGCCCCAGCTCTGCGAGCTCGGGTCGCCCAGACCGAGGAACTGGAGTCCGGCGGCGCTCAGCACCGAATAGAGGGCCGCGCCAAGGAAGTTGGCGACGATCAGGGAGGTCATCGTCGGCAGGAGCTCGCGGACGATGATGTACGAGCGCCGCTCACCGCGCACCCGCGCCGAGGCGAGGAAGTCCCGGTTGCGCAGGGACAGCGCCTGGACGCGCATCTGGTTGGCGCCGTAGGACCAGCCGGTGAGGACGAGGACGGCGAGGATCACGGTGAGGGAGCCCTTGCCGGCGTACTTGGCGAGGATGATGACGAGCGGGAACGCCGGGATGACGAGGACGACGTTCGTCAGCAGGGAGAGCAGGTCGTCGGTGATGCCGCCGAGGTAGGCGGCGGAGACGCCGATGATCACTGACAGGACGGTGGCCAGCGCTCCCGCGACGATGGCGATGACCAGTGATTCGCGGGTGCCGTAGATGAGCTGGGAGTAGATGTCCTGGCCCAGGGCTGTGGTGCCCAGGAGGTGGGCGGTGGAGGGGCTGAGGCGTGGGGGGAAGGTTGCCTCTTCGGGGTGGTGTACGGAGGTGAAGAGGCCTGGGAACGCGGCGATCAGGGTGAACAGGAGGAGGATCGCCGTGCCTGTCATTGCTTTGCGGTTGCCTCGGATTGCTCGCCAGAGGGCCGCTTGAGAGGGGGGTCGGCGAATTGGCTGAGCCCCGGGGCTCTGCCCCGGACCCCGCTCCTCAATCGCCGGAGGGGCTTGAATGGTTGGCTGGTGGGGTGGATTTGTCATGAGCGCGCCCTTGGGTCCAGCCAGACCGTTGCTATGTCCACCGCGAGGAGCGCCAGGAGGACCGCCACCGTGAACAGCATGAACAGGGCCTGCATCAGCGGGTAGTCGACGTTCTGGACCGCGTTGTAGAGGAGGTAGCCGACTCCGGGGTAGTTGAAGACGTACTCGATGAGGATCGCGCCCGAGATGACGAAGCCGAGGGACATGGCGAAGCCGGCGAGGTTGGGCAGGACCGCGTTGCGGGCGGCGTAGGCGTACATGATGCGGCGGTTGCCGAGGCCTTTGGCGCGGGCCATGCGGACGTAGTCCTCGGCCAGCGTGGTGATCATGTTGTTGCGCATGGTCAGGATCCAGCCGCCGATCGTGGTGATGAGCAGCGTGGCCGCCGGGAGGACCGCGTGGGACAGGAC
The DNA here is from genome assembly GCF_044765445.1 of Streptomyces sp. NPDC102467. Classification (NCBI taxonomy): domain Bacteria; kingdom Bacillati; phylum Actinomycetota; class Actinomycetes; order Kitasatosporales; family Streptomycetaceae; genus Streptomyces; species Streptomyces sp. NPDC102467. Next base: position 334,714 of record NZ_JBIWKA010000004.1, read on the forward strand.
GCTGCCGACGAAGCCCGGTGAGAAGCCCGGCACGATCGATGTGTCGTAGTTGAAGTTGGCCGGGAGGAAGCCTCCGGTGCCCTGCGAGAAGACCAGGATCAGCAGCAGGCCCACCCAGAAGTACGGCAGCGCGGAGGTGACGACGAAGATCGGCGGGAGGATCGCGTCCAGGGTGCCGCCGCGGCGCCAGCCCGAGACCGTGCCGATGAGCGTGCCGAGCACGAAGGCGAGGACGGTGGTGACGCCGACCAGGCCGAGGGTCCAGGGCAGTGCGCCGCCGATCAGTTTCGTGACCGGCTCGCCGAGGGTCTGGCCGATGGAGCGGCCCCAGTTCCCGGTGAACATGTGGCCGAGATAGTCGACGTACTGGACCGCGACGTTCTGGTCCGGTTTGAAGCCGAACGACGTCAGCATCTGTTCGAGGGCGTCGCGGGAGACCCTGCCGCGGGTGCGCACCGTGAGGGCGTCGACCGGGTCGCCCGGCATGAAGCGCGGGATGAAGAAGTTCAGGGTGAGGGCCGCCCAGAGCGTGAGGAGGAAGAAGCCGAGGCGGCGCAGGATGAAGCGCACGACGCATCCACCGCCCTACTGGGCCGACTTGGAGTACAGGCGGCTGAGCACCTGACCCGTGTCGGGGAAGTTGTAGGCGGCGGGCTGGGCGTACGGGTTGTCCTCGGTGGGCCAGCCGCCGATGTCCTTGGTGTTGTACTGGAACCAGTCCACCGCCTCCACCACGGGGATCACCGGGACGTCGTCGATCATGTACTGGGCGACCTTCTTGACGAGGTCGACCTGCTGGGTCTCGCTCGCCGACGCGTAGTCGTTCAGGAGCTGGTCGACCTTGGGGTTCTTGTAGCGCTCGAAGTTGCTGGGGGCGCTCTTGCCGAGCGGCGCGGTGTTCGCGGAGTGCAGCATCTGGCGCAGCTCGTAGTACGGGGTCGGGCCGCTGGTCTGCTGGTTGTAGTACGCCAGGTCGTAGTCGCCGGTGTAGAGGCGGCCGACCATGGTCTGCTGCGCGAGGTCCTGGACGGTGAGGTCGATGCCGACGGCCTTCAGGTTCTGCTTGATGACGTTGAGCGAGGCGTCCCAGTCGGTGTAGCCGGTGATCGTGATGATGTTGAGCTTGAGCGGCTTGGACGGGGAGTGACCGAGGTCGGCGAGGAGCTGTTTAGCGCGGGCCGGGTCCGGCTTGTCGTAGCCGGCCTTCGCCACGGCCGCCTTGTCGTAGTACTTGTCGAAGGTCGGCGTGACGATGCCCGACTGGTTGGCGACCGGTTCCTGGCCGCCCACACCGATCTTCGACACCTTGTCGCGGTCGATGGCGTACGAGATCGCCTGCCGGACCTTGAGGTTGCTGGTGATCTTGTGGGTGGGGTCGAGGTTCGGGTAGATGCCGACGTTCAGGACGGGCGGCGACCAGGTGTGGTTCTCGGCCGACTTGTCCAGGTAGAACTGCTTGATGCCGGGGATGAACTGGCTGCCCCACTGCGCCTTGCCGTTGGCCAGGTCGAGGTTGGCGGGGCCATTGTCGAGGTAGGCCGGGTACTCGACCTTCTGGATGTACGGCTTGCCCTGCTGCCAGTACTCCGGGTTGGCCTTGTACTGGATGTTGTTGGGCGAGCACGGGTCGACCTCGAACGGGCCGGTGCCGACGGGTTTCTTGTCCACCCAGGTGTCGGGGTGCTTCGCGGCCTCGCCGGTGCCGAAGACGTGCTCGGGCACGATGGCGACCTGGTGGGCGAAGGCGTAGAAGTACGGCTGCGCGGCCTGCTTGAACTTCAGGGTGACCTGGTCGCCGGAGGCGGTCGCCGAGGTCAGCCCGGCGGTGGTCCACAGGGCGTAGAGGTCGGTCGAGGGGACGCGCTTCATCAGGTTGAAGGTGAAGGCGACGTCCTTGGCGGTGAGCGGCTTGCCGTCGTTCCACTTCGTCCCGGAGCGGATCCTGAAGTCGATGCGCGTCTTGTCGGCGTTCCACTTGTAGCTCTTGGCGAGCATCGGTGTCTCCGCCTGGTCCTTGAGCGCGTTGACGTAGATCAGGGGCTCGTAGACGAAGCCGATGGACGTGTTGTAGACGGCCGGGTTGAACGGGTTGAAGTTGCACGTCCAGGTCTGCCCCGCCGTGTTGGCGACGGTGACCGTGCCGCCCTTCTTCTTCGGGCCGCTGCTCTCCGAGGCGTTGCTGCCGTCGGATCCCGCGTGTTTGGTCTCGGAGCAGGCCGTCGCGGCGAGCCCGAGAACGAGTGCGGTTGCGAGGATGCGCGTGGGCCTCATTCCTGCAGTCCCTTCGTGGGCCGAGTGCGTCAGGTGCTGGTGCGTCAGGTACTTGTTGCGTCAGGTACTGGTGTGTCAAGTGCTGGTGGGTCAAGTGCTGGTGGGTCAAGTGCTGGTGGGTCAAGTGCTGGTGGGTCAAGTGCTGGTGGGTCAGGTGCTGGTGCGTGCCGCCTCGACGGCCAGCGCGAGTGCCCCGAGGAGCGGCGCGTCGTAGGGATGGGCGGCGGGCACGAGCGAGGGCGGATACGGGACCGCCGCGTCGAGGGCGGCGCGCAGTCTGTCGTGCAGCGCGTCCCAGGAGCGGACCATGCCGCCGCCGACGACGATCCGCTCGGGGTCGACGGCGATGGTGAGATTGACGAGATGGAAGGCCAGCTCGTCGATGAACTCGGCGCTGTGTGGGCCGAGTTGGGGCGCCTCGCCCGCGGCGCGGGCGAGCGCCTTGCCGCTGACGGCCTCCTCCAGGAGCGTCCGGTCGGCGGACGGACGGCCGACGTCGCGGACCGAGCGCAGGTTGTAGCCGATCTCGCCGGACGCGCCGTGCCGCCCGGCGACGACCGTGCCGCCGGTGACGAGGGCGACGGCGAGCCCGGTGCCGAGGTTGACGTAGAGGCCGGGGTCGCAGCCGGCGAGGGCACCGTGGGCGTGCTCGAAGCGGGCGGCGGCCTTGACGTCGGTGGCCAGGCACAGCTCCGACTCGGGGAAGGCCAGGGCGAGTTCACGGCCGAGGGCGAGCTCCGCCCAGCCGGAGATGTTCGGGGCGAGGGCGACACCTTCGGCGCCGGGGATGCCGATCGTGGCGACGCCGACCGCCTGCGGTTCACGGCCGTCGAGGAGGGTGCGGGCGGCGTCCACGGCCCGCTTGAGGGCGGCGTGGGCGCCTTGTTCGGCGGCGGTCTCGACCGTGAGGTCGCGCAGCCGTCTGCCGTGCGGGTCGGCGACGGTCAGGGCTGTCTTGGTGCCGCCGAAGTCGAGAGCCAGGAGGACCGGGTCGGGTGCAGGGGGCACGTGGAGCTCCTCGCGTCGGAGGCGAGCGCCAGTGGATCCGTCGGTAAAGTTAGGTAACTTAACGAGGTTCCACGAGACTGTACGCGCGGCCGAAGCCGCGCGTAAGTCCCCGTATCCATATGGAAGTTGGAGCCGGTCAGCCGGTGAAGCCGGCCGCGATCTTCGTGAACTGCCAGTCGTCCTGGCTGATGCCGGTGCAGTTCTCGAAATGCCGCTGTCAAGGTGTCGCGTGGTGCAATGGGGGCCACAGAGCGGATACGGGGTGGAGTGCGGCGTGGTGACGAACGGTGGATCCGGCACGGCGGGGTTCCAGCCGCTGGAGGGCGGCGACCCGCGGACAGCGGGCGGCTACCGCCTGGTGGCGCGGATCGGGTCCGGCGGCATGGGCCGCGTCTACCTGTCGTACACACCCGGCGGCCGGGCCGTCGCCGTGAAGGTGATCCGCCCCGAGCTCGCGGAGGACCCCGAGTTCCGGCGCCGGTTCCGCGCCGAGGTCGCGGCCGCGAGCCGGGTGCACGGGTTGTACACAGCCCCGGTCGTGGACAGCGACACCGAGGGATCGATGCCCTGGTGCGCGACCGCCTACGTACCCGGCCCTTCGCTGGCCGAGGCGGTGCGCGAGCACGGCCCGCTGCCCGTCGACACAGTGCTGCGGCTGGTCGCCGGAGTGGCGGAGGCGCTGCAGGCGGTGCACGCGGCGGGCATCGTGCACCGCGATCTGAAGCCGTCGAACGTGCTGCTCGCCGACGACGGGCCGCGCGTCATCGACTTCGGGGTGGCCCGCGCCGCTGACACCACCTCCATAACGCAGAGCGGGACAGCCGTCGGCACCGTGGCGTACATGGCGCCCGAGCAGGTTCTCGGCGGCGAGGCGAGCGGTTCGGCGGACGTCTTCGCGCTGGGCCAGACCGCTGTGTTCGCGGCGACCGGGCGGGCTGCGTTCGGTGAGGGCGACCCGCACGCGGTGCTCTACCGGGTCGTGCACGAGGAGCCGGACCTCGGCCGTGTCCCCGACGAACTCAAGGACCTGGTCGCCCGGTGCCTGCGCAAGCCGGCCGCCGAGCGGCCGTCCGTGGCCGACGTGCTCCGCGCCGTCCAAGTGGCCCGGGAGACCCGTGGGTTCGACTCGGGAACGTGGCTCCCGGGCGAACTTGCGGCGGGGATCGCGGCGCGGGTGGAGGGCGCCCGGGTGGTGGGCGCGGCCCCGACGGACGTCGGCCGCGCGGCTCCGGCAGCCGGGTTCGGGCCGCCGGCCGCGTTCTCGCAGGAGCAGCCCGGCGCGGTGCCGAACCACCCCGCGTACGGCCCGCCCGCGGCGCAGGGCCCTCCCCCGGCCGCGCCCTCGCACGCCTCGCACGCCTCGCACGCTTCCCTGCCGGGGCCGTTCGTGATGGGCCAGCAGGCGTACGGCGGCCCGCGGCCGGGCCCCGAGACCGGCACGTCCGCCGTGCGCACGGGCAAGGGCGGCCGCTCGCGGGTCTGGCTGCTCGCCGCCGCGGCGGTCGCGCTGGTCGCCTGCGGGGCGGGCGTCGCGCTGATGCTCGTACCGGGTGACGAGAAGACGGACGAGGCGGCGAAGGCGCCCGCGCACAGCCGGTCGGCGGCGCCCCATGCCAGTGCCTCCGCGTCGGCCTCGAAGTCGCCCTCCCCCAGCGTCTCCAAGAAGAAGGAGGCCACCAAGTCGGCTGCCGCGCCCGGCCCTTCGGGTCCGCCGGTGCCCGTTACCTCCGCTCCCGCGAAGGCCACCACGAGCGCGCCCGCGCCGTCCCGCGCCCCCGCCGCGTCGGTCTACGGCGGCATCGTGATGACCAAGAGCCACGACCTGTACCTGGCGGACGCCCCGGTGCGGGCGAAGGCCGACGACGGACGGTCGAACGAGGACCTCACCTACGCCGTGTACAGCTCCGGCGCGGTCCTCGCCCCGGGTACGACGTCCGGTAGTTCGCTCGCGCTGCTGCCCGCCGGACGTCAGGGCGGCCTCGACGCGTGCCGGGCCGCGACGGGCTACAAGAGCTATCTCTGGGTCAAGGACCTGTCGGTCGGTCAGCAGATGTGCGTGACCAGCGGCACCGGGCACGTGGGGCTCGTGACGTACCGGGGCGGCAGCACGGGCTCCGCGCCGTCCGCGACGCTCGACGTGAAGGTCTGGCGGAACGCCGCGTAGGAGCCGCCCGGCGAACCGGCGGACCGATGACGCGCCCGTTCGTCGCCGGGCACCAGTGAGGCGCGACTTCTTGTCGACGGCGACGAACACGCGGCCGCCCACGCGGCGCGACACTCGGCGGGTCCCCACGCGGAGCCCTACGGAGGTCGTTGCCCGTGACCGAGCCGGCTGCTGTCAGGCCCACGGCGCCGAGCGCGCTGACGGACGTACTCGCGAGCCCGTGGGTGTCGTTCGCGCGGCGCCGCGCCGGGCGGTTCGCACTGTCGCTGTGGGCGCTGCTCACGGCCGCGTTCCTGATGATCCACCTGGTGCCGGGCGATCCGGTGCGGGCGGCGCTCGGTACGACGGCCCCCGCCGACCTGGTGCGGGCCCGGCGGGCGGCGCTCGGGCTCGACGATCCGCTGCCGGTGCAGTACATGCACTACTTGGGGTCGCTGTTCACCGGTGACTTCGGCACCTCCATGACGAGCGGCACCCCGGTGTCGGAGCTGATCGGTGACCGGCTGCCCGCGACGGTGCAGTTGGCGGTGCCCGCGTTCGTGGTCGCCGTCCTGATCGCGGTGCCGCTGGGCGCGCTGATGGCGGTGCTCACGCGCGGCGGACGGCGACGCGGCGGGGAGCTGGCGTTCACGTCGACGAGCGTGTTCCTGGCGGCGATCCCCGAGTTCCTGCTCGCGGTGGGCCTGGTGTCCGTGTTCGCGGTGCGGCTCGGCTGGTTCCCGGTGGCCGGCCGGAGCGGCGCGGGCAGTTACGTCCTGCCGGTGCTGTCCCTCGCGGTCGGGCCCGCGGCGGTGCTCGCGCGGATGGTGCGCGTGGAGATGCTGTCGGTGCTCGGCGCCGAGTTCGTGCGCACGGCGCGGGCCAAGCGGCTCCCCGCCCGCCGGGTGTACGCGGGGCACGCGCTGCCCAACGCGCTGACCGCGACGCTGACGCTCGGCGGGCTCGTCCTCACCGGCCTTGTGGCGGGCACGGTCCTCGTCGAGAACGTCTTCGCCTGGCCGGGGCTCGGCTCGACGATCGTCCAGTCGATCCAGCAGAAGGACTATCCCGCGGTGCAGGGCGTCGTCCTCGTCTACGGCATCGGGGTGCTGTCCGTGAATCTCCTGGTCGACGTGGCGCTCGCCCTGCTCGACCCCCGTTCCGCGATCCGGGAGGCCTGAACCGATGCCCGTACGCAAGGCGAGAGGGCGGCTGTCCGTCCTGCACACCCCGGTGGGCGGCTGCGCGACGGCGCTGCTGGTCCTCGTGCTCGCGCTGGCGGTCCTCGCGCCGCTGGTCTGGGGCGACCGGGCGTCGGTCGTGGACACCGGCGCCCTCCAGCAGGGGCCGTCGGGTGCGCATCCGCTGGGCACCGACAACCTGGGCCGCGACATCCTCTACCGGGTGCTCGTGGCGAGCAGGCTCTCGGTCGAACTGGCCGTGCTCGCCACGCTGATCGGGGTCGCGATCGGCACGGTCCTGGGCACCGCGCCCACCGTGCTGCCCCGATGGGCGGGGCGCCTGGTGACGTCCACGGTGGGGATCGCGGTGGCCTTCCCCGGGCTGTTGCTCGCCCTGTTCTTCGCGGTCATCCTCGGGGTCGGTGCGAAGGGCGCGGTCCTGGCGATCGGGCTCGCGATGGCGCCGGGTTTCGCGCGGCTCGCGCAGACCCTGGCCGCGTCGGTGTCGGGCCGCGACTTCGTGGCGGCGGCGCGGGTGGCCGGGGCGGGGCGGGCGCGGCTGCTCGTGCGGCACGTCCTGCCCAACATCGCCGAGCCGCTGATCGTGAACGCCACGGTCGGCGCGGGCATGGCGCTGCTCGCCTTCTCCGGGCTCTCCTTCCTCGGGCTCGGCGTCCAGGCACCCGACTACGACTGGGGGCGGCTGCTCGGCGAGGGCCTCAACCAGATCTACGTCAACCCGACGGCGGCGCTCGCGCCGGGCGCCGCCGTCGTGATCGTGGGCCTCGCCTTCAATCTGTTCGGGGAGACCATGGCGGCGGCGGTGGGGGCGCGCGGCCGGCCGCGGTCGACCGGGGCGCCGTACCCGGGGCACGCGCAGGCGCCGCCGATGGACGTCACGGGTGACCCGGTACTCGTCGTGGAGAACCTGCGCGTCGCCTTCCCCGGCACCGGCGGCTGGACGACGCCGGTGCGCGGCGTGAGCTTCACCGTGGGCGCGGGCGAATCGGTGGGTGTGGTCGGTGAGTCGGGATCGGGCAAGAGCCTCACCGCCCTTGCCGTCTCGCAGCTGATCGAGCGGCCCGGCGTGGTCACGGCGGACCGTCTCGAGTTCCTCGGTACGCCGCTGCTCGACACCCCTGAACGGCAGGCGCGGAGGCTGCTGGGTACGTCTCTCGCGATGGTGTTCCAGGACCCGATGACCTCGTTCAATCCGACCCGGCGGATCGGCCGCCAGCTCGCCGAGGTCGCCGAGGAGCACCAGGGCCTCTCGCGCGGCGCGGCGCACGCGCGGGCCGTGGACCGGCTGCGCGCGGTGCGGGTGCCGGCGGCGGCGCGGCGGGCCCGGCAGTACCCGCACGAGTTCTCCGGCGGCATGCGGCAACGGGCCATGATCGGGATGGGGTTGATGGGCGACCCTCGGCTCGTCGTCGCCGACGAGCCGACCACCGCCCTCGACGTGACCGTGCAGCGGCAGGTGCTGCGGCTCCTCACCCGGGTGCGCGAGAGCGACGGGTCGGCGCTCCTCCTGATCAGCCACGACATCACCGTGGTGGCGGGGGCCTGCCAACGCGTCCTCGTCATGTACGCGGGCCGGGTGGTGGAGGACCTGCCCACGTCCGACCTGCGTTCCGCGCCCCGCCACCCGTACACGCGGGCGCTGCTCGCCGCCGTGCCCGCCCTCGACACCGACCGGGACGCGCCGCTCGCGGTGATCCCCGGCCGGCCGCCGGAGCCCGCCGAGGTGCTGTCCGGCTGTGCGTTCGCGCCGCGCTGCCCGTTCGCGGACGAGCGGTGCGCCGGCGCGGACCCGGTTCTCGCGAACGTCGGCGTCGGCGACGCGCACCGGGTCGCCTGCTGGCATCCGCGGGACGGAGCCGTGGCCGCCGTCGACGACGATCTGCCCGTGGTGGAGCTGCCGGAGGTGGCACATGAGTGAGCTGGTCTTCGACGAGGTGCGCGTGCGCTACGGCACCGGGCGCTCGGCCCTGACCGCCGTGGACGGCGTCAGCCTGACAGTGCCGTCCGGCCACGTGGTGGGCCTGGTGGGCGAGTCGGGCTCGGGCAAGTCGACGCTGGCCCGCGCGGCAGTTGGCCTCGCGCCGCTCAGCGGGGGCCGGGTGCTGCTCGACGGGGAGGACGTGAACCGGCGTACCCGCCGTGGACGCCGCCCGCTGCAGATGGTGTTCCAGGACCCGTACTCCTCGCTCGACCCGCGGATGAGCATCGGCGCGTCGATCGCCGAGGCCGTGCCGCGCGGCAGCCGCGACCGGCGCGCCGAGGTGGGCCGGCTGCTCGAACTGGTCGGTCTCGACCCGGACCGGGCGGCGCTGCGGCCCGCCCTGCTCTCCGGTGGGCAGCGTCAACGGGTGGCGCTCGCACGGGCGTTGGCGGGGCAGCCCGAGGTGGTGATCGCCGACGAGGTCACCTCGGCCCTCGACGTGTCCGTGCAGGGCGCGGTACTCAACCTGCTGCGGGACGTGCAGCGCCGGCTGAACCTGTCCATGCTCTTCATCTCGCACAACCTCGCCGTCGTCCGCTACGTCAGTGATCTCGTCGCCGTCATGTATCTCGGCCGCGTCGTGGAGGCGGGCCCCACCGAGCAGGTCCTCGCGGACCCGCAACACCCGTACACCCGCGACCTGTTGGCCGCTGCCCCGTCCTGGCACACTTCGCTGCTGGGGGACGCGGACCGCGAGGTGGCCGACGCCGAACCGAGCGACCCGCACCACCCGCCGAGCGGCTGCCGCTACCATCCGCGCTGCCCGAAGGGGCCCCTGGTGCACGCCGGGCGGACGCTGTGCGTCACGACGGACCCGGCGGACGGCGCGGCGGCGCGCCCGCACCGGGCCGCCTGCCATTTCGCCGGGCCCTCAGCTCCCGCAGACGGGCCACCAGGTTCCCTGGAGCCGAACGGAGTTGACGCATGAGCACCACACTCACCTGACCGGCCCCCTCCGGGACATTCGAGAAAGAGGTACCGCACCGTGACCCGACGCCCGCGGATCGACGACCTGTACGACATCGCGCTGCCCGAGCAGCCCGCGATCTCGCCGGACGGCACCGAGATCGTGTACGTGCTGCGCGGCAGCGACCGGGCCGCCGACCGTGAGGTCCGCTCACTGTGGCGCGTCGCCAGCGCGGGCGACCGGCCGGCCCGCCAACTCACGCGTGGTGACGCCGACTTCGCGCCCGCCTGGTCTCCGGACGGCACCTCCCTCGCGTTCCTACGCGCCAAGGACGGCGGTCCCGCTCAGATATGGCTGCTGCCCGCGGACGGCGGCGAGGCCGAGCGGCTGACGGCGGTGCCGCACGGCGCGGGCGCCCCCGTGTGGAGCCCGGACGGGAGCGCGCTCGCGTTCACCGCCGCTGTCGACCTCGAAGCGACGGACGGCGAGGACCGGGCCGCCCCTGCGCTGCGGGCCGAAGCGCCGGTCGTCACGGACCGGCTCGACTACAAGAGGGACGGCTCGGGCCTGCTGCGCACCCTGCGCAACCACGTCCATGTGCTGGACCTCGCCGGCCGGCGCGTGCGGCAGCTCACCCACGGCGACTGGCACGCGGGCGGACCCAGCTGGTCGCCGGACGGCGCCCGCCTCGCGTTCTGCGCGGCGCGCGACGCCGACGCGGACCTGACGCTGTGCAGCGCGGCGTACGTCGTCGAGGTCGCGCCGCGCCACGCCGAGCCGGTCCTCGTCGGCGCGGCCGACGGCCTCGTATCGGCGGCGAGGTGGACCGCTGACGGGCAGGCGCTGCTCGTCGCCCGCTCCGCGCGGTTCGACGCGGGTCTCACCCGGCTCGTGCGGGTCCCGCTGGACGGCGGCGCGAGCACCGACCTCACAGGCGTCCTCGACCGCAGCCTGATGCCCGGCGGCCCCGGCTACCCGGGCGGGCTGCCGCAGCTCACCGACGACGGGCGCGGGGTGCTCTGCTGCCTGCGCGACCGCGGGCACACGCACCTGTACGCCGTCGACCTGACGGGCGGCGCGCCGCGCCTGCTCGTCGGGGGCGGATCGCAGCAGATATCGGGTCTGTCGGCGGGCGGCGGGCGCGCGGCGATCGTCCTCGCCACCGCCACCTCGTACGGGGAGATAGCCGTCGTCGACCCGGCGTCGGGCGAGGTGACGGTCCGCACCGCGCACGGCGCCGGCGAGGCCGTGCCGTTCGTGCGCGAGGAGCGGGAGTTCACCGTCTCCGACGGGACCGTCGTGCACGGCTGGCTGATGCGCGACCCGGCACGGCAGGGCGCGGGGCCGCTGCTCCTCGACATCCACGGCGGCCCGCACAACGCGTGGCACGGGGCGCTCGACCCCGTGCGCCTGTACCAGCAGGAGCTCGTGGCGCGCGGCTGGAGCGTGCTGCTCCTCAATCCGCGCGGCAGCGACGGGTACGGCGAGGAGTTCCTCACCGCCGTCGTCGGTGGCTGGGGGACGGCGGACGCGGCCGACTTCACCGAGCCGCTCGACCAGCTGGTCGCGGAGGGCGTCGCCGACCCGCGCCGCCTCGCGGTCACCGGCTACAGCTACGGCGGGTTCATGACCTGCTGTCTGACCGGCCGCGACGACCGGTTCGCGGCGGCCGTCGCGGGCGGTGTGGTCAGCGACCTGACCAGCATGGCGGGCACGTCGGACGCCGGACGGGAACTCGCCGTCGCCGAACTCGGCGGCATGCCCTGGGAGATCCCCGGGCGCTACGCCGAGTGGTCGCCGCTGAGCCGCGTCGGCCAGGTGCGCACACCGACCCTGATCGCGCAGGGCGACAGCGACGAACGCTGCCCGGTCGGTCAGGCCGAGCAGTGGTTCCAGGCGCTGCGCTCGCGCGGCGTCCCGGCCCGGCTCGTGCTGTACCCGGGCGGTACGCACCTGCTCCAGCTTCAGGGGCGGCCCTCGCACCGCGTCGACTACGGGCGGCGCGTCGTGGACTGGGTCGAGGAGTACGCCGGTGCGCCGGGGCGCCCGCGCAAGGTGGCCCTGGACACGGCGCACTGGCAGCGGCGCCTGGCACAGCTCGCCGCCCGGCACCGGGTGCCGGGCGCGACGCTCGGCGTCCTGCGGCTCGGCACCGACGGCGCGGGCGACGACACGCTCCTCGCGGGGCACGGGGTGCTGAACGCGGCGACCGGCGTGGCCACCACCGACGACTCCCTGTTCCAGATCGGGTCGATCACGAAGGTGTGGACGGCGACCGTGGTCCTGCAACTCGTCGACGAGGGCGTCATCGACCTGGCCGCACCGGTCGTCGACGTCCTGCCCGACCTGCGCCTCTCGGACCCGGATGTGACGAAGCAGGTCACCCTGCGGCAGCTGCTGACGCACACGAGCGGTATCGACGGGGACGTCTTCACGGACACCGGGCGCGGCGACGACTGCCTGGAGCGGTACGTCGCCCGGCTCGAAGAGGCCGGGCAGAACCATCCGCCGGGCGCCACGTTCTCGTACTGCAACTCGGGGTTCAGCCTCCTCGGCCGGATCATCGAGAAGGTCACGGGGAAGACGTGGGACCAGGCGCTGCGCGAACGGCTGATCACCCCGCTCGGCCTGTCCCGCGCGGTGACGCTGCCGGAGGAGGCGTTGCTGCACCGGGCCGCCGTGGGGCATGTCGCCGAGGGCGACGCCGAGCCCGCTCCGGCGCCGGTGTGGGGGCTGCCCCGCTCCGCCGGGCCCGCCGGTCTGGTCACCGCGGCCGCCGCCGACGTGCTCGGTTTCGCCCGGCTGCACCTGACCGGCGGCCTCGCGCCCGACGGCACCCGCGTACTGAGCGAGGCATCCGCCGCCGCGATGGCCGCACACCAGGCGGACCTGCCCGACCGGCACACGCTGGGCGACTCGTGGGGGCTCGGCTGGATGCGGTTCGACTGGGACGGGCATCGGCTGATCGGCCACGACGGCAACACGATCGGCCAGTCGGCGTTCCTGCGGCTGCTGCCCGAGCAGGGGATCGCGGTCACCCTGCTCACGAACGGGGGGAAGGCGGGCGACCTGTACGAGGACCTTTTCGCGGAGATCTTCGCGGAGGTCGCCGGGGTCGCCGTGCCGCCGCGCCTCGCCCCGGCCGCCGAGCCGCCGGCCGTCGACGCGGCACGGCACCTGGGCGTCTACGAGCGGTCCGGCGCGCACATCGAGATCGCCGACACCGAGGGCGGGTTGAAGCTGACGCACACCGTCACCGGTCCGCTGGCCAGCCTCACCCCGACCCCGACCCAGGAGTTCGACCTCGTACCGATCGAGGACGATCTGTACGTCTGCCGGGAGGCGGGCACACGGACCTGGACGCCGGTGACGTTCTACACCCTGTCCACCGGTGAGCCGTACGTCCACTTCGGCGGCCGGGCCAACCCCAAGGTCGGCTGACGTGGACGTGCGGACCTTCGAGGGTGGAGCAGTCGGCGCGGACGAGCCGGAGCGCTCCTTCTCGTCCGCGCACACCACGACCTGCGCACCCACGGCGAAGAAGATGACACCTGTGATTGATCTTTCCAGTCCTTCCCATCCGCCCGCCGGCCTGGTCGACGGCGCCGTGGCCGCGGCGGCCGCCGCCGCCCGCACCGCAGAGGTGAGCGTGCGCCAACTGGAGGCACTGCCCGACCTCGTGGCGGTGCAGCGGCTGTACGAGTCGATCTGGCAGCCCGACGGCAAGACGCCACCGGTGACGACAGAACTGCTGCGGGCCCTGTCCAAGGCGGGCAGTTACGTCGGCGGCGCCTTCGACGGTGACGAACTCGTCGGCGCCTGCGTCGGGTTCTTCTCGCCGCCCGCGCACGAGGCGCTGCACAGCCACATCGCGGGGGTGGCGGCCCGGATGCGGGGACGCAGCGTCGGCTACGCCCTCAAAGTGCACCAGCGGGCCTGGTCGTTGCAGCGCGGAGTGGCGTCGATCTCCTGGACGTTCGATCCGCTGGTACGCCGCAACGCCTACTTCAACCTGGGCAAACTCGCCGCCGCACCCCTTGAGTACCTGGCGAACTTCTACGGCCCGATGAACGACGGGATCAACGGCTCGGACGACACCGACCGGCTGCTGGTCGGCTGGCTGCTCGACGCACCCGAGGTCACGGCGGCGTGCTCCGGCGGGCCCACGCCTGCCCTGCGGGCCGCGGACCTGCCCGGCGCCGTCGTCGGCCTCGGTGTCTCGCCGCAGGGCCGTCCGGTGCGCGGCTCCACCGACGGGCCCATCGTCCTGGTCGCGGTGCCCGAGGACATCGAGGCCCTGCGCGCCCAGGACCCGGGGTGCGCCGCCGAGTGGCGGCGCGCGCTGCGCGAGACGCTCGTCGGGCTGCTCGCCGATGGCGCCCGCATCGCCGGGTTCGACCGGTCGGGCTGGTACGTCGTCGACACCTCCCCGGGCTCCGGGGCTCACGAGAGGAAGGCCGCCAAGTGAAGCTCAGCGGAGTGGAGTTGCGCCGGATCCGGATGCCGCTGGTGGCGCCTTTCCGCACGTCGTTCGGCACCCAGACCGTGCGCGAGACGCTGCTGCTGCGCGTCGAGAGCGCCGACGGCGAGGGCTGGGGCGAGTGCGTCGCGATGAGCGATCCGCTGTACTCGCCGGAGTACGTCGACGGCTGCGCGGACGTGCTGCGCCGCTTCCTCGTCCCCGCGCTGACCCGCCGCGACCGGCTCGACGCGACCCTCGTCGCCCCCGCCCTCGCCCCGTTCAAGGGGCACCTGATGGCCAAGGCCGCCCTCGAAATGGCGTTCCTGGACGCGGAGTTGCGCGAGCGGGGCGTCCCGCTCGCCCGCGAGCTGGGCGCCGTCCACGAGCGCGTCCCGTGCGGGGTCTCCGTCGGGATCATGGACTCGGTGCCGGAACTCCTCGACGCGGTCGCCGGATACCTGGACGCGGGGTACGCGCGGATCAAGCTGAAGATCGAGCCGGGCTGGGACGTGGCCCCGGTGCGGGCCGTGCGGGAGCGGTTCGGTGACGACGTGCTGCTCCAGGTCGACGCCAACACCGCGTACACGCTCGCCGATGCCCGCCACCTCGCCCGGCTCGACCCGTTCGATCTGCTCCTCGTCGAACAGCCGCTGCCCGAGGACGACATCCGCGGCCATGCGGAGCTGGCCCGGCAGATTCGTACGCCGATCTGCCTCGACGAGTCGATCACCTCGGCCCGCTCGGCCGCCGACGCGATCGCGCTCGGGGCCACCAGCGTCGTCAATGTGAAGCCCGGCCGGGTCGGCGGCTACCTGGAGGCCCGCCGCATCCACGACGTGTGCGTGGCGCACGGAGTGCCCGTGTGGTGCGGCGGCATGCTGGAGACCGGCCTCGGCCGGGCCGCGAACGTGGCCCTCGCGGCGCTCCCCGGGTTCACGCTGCCCGGCGACACCTCGGCGTCCGACCGCTACTACCGCACCGACATCACGGCGCCGTTCACACTGGCGGACGGCCATCTGACGGTGCCGACCGGGCCAGGGCTCGGCGTCGAGCCGCTGCCCGACGCGCTCGCCGAGGTGACCGTGGACACGGAGTGGGTCGCGGCGTAGGACACGAGGCAGGGCCGAGGAGCATGCGCCAGCGCCCTGTCGTACGCGACGAACGGCGCTTAGGATCTCGGCGCATACGACGAACTCGGGCCCGGTTCGCGTCCATACGGTAGGAAGCGTGCTCATCCCGGTGAACGCCCATCCTCGAGCCAGTCTCCGGCGCGTCCTGGACGATCTCGGCTCCACCCTCCTCGACCTCGTCCTCGGTGACCCCGACCGCGCGGACGACATCGGCGGGGTCGTCATCCACGACCCCCTGGACGAACCGGTGCCGCCGCGCCAGGCCCTCGTCCTCGGCGTCGCCGTGCACACCCCCGCGCAGATCGCCGAGCTGCTCGACGCACTGGGCAAGCACGGTGCGGCGGGCCTCGTGGTGCGCTCCCCCGTGGCCGTCGACGCGGGCGTCACCGAGGCGGTCGCCCGGTCCGGCGTGGCGCTGCTCGGGCTGACCCGGGGCGCGACCTGGGCACAACTGGCGGCCATGGTGCGCTCGCTCATCGCCGAGGGCGACATCGGCGAGCCGGGCCAGGAGACGCTGGGCGGGGTGCCGTCCGGCGATCTGTTCGCGCTGGCCAACGCGATCGCGGCGCTCCTCGACGCGCCGGTCACCATCGAGGACCGCAGCTGGCGGGTGCTCGCCTTCTCCGGGCGCCAGGACGAGGCCGACCCGTTCCGGGTGGAGACGATCCTCGGCCGCCAGGTACCGGAGCGGTTCACCCGGAGCATGGAGGAGCGCGGCGTCTTCCAGGACCTGTACCGCAACGACCGTGCGGTGTACGTGGACCCTCTGGTCGATGCCGCGGCCGATGCCGGTGCCGCCGCCACCGACGCTGTGGTGAGCCTGCCCCGGGTGGCGCTCGCGGTGCGCGCGGGCGACGAGATCCTCGGCTCGATCTGGGCTGCGGTGCGGGGCCCGCTCAGCGCGGAGCGCGACCGCGCCCTCGGCGACGCGGCCAAGCTGGTGGCGCTGCATCTGCTGCGGCAGCGGGCCGGCGCCGACGTGGAACGGCGGCTGCGCGCGGATCTCGTCGGCACCGCGCTCGAAGGGGGCCCCGGAGTCGCCGAGGCGGTGGCCAGGCTCGGCCTCGCCGAACAGCCGGGCGTGGTGCTCGCCCTCGCCCTGGCCGAGCGCCCCGGCGAGGACGACTCCGCGGCGTGGCACGCCCGGTACGTCGGGGAGCGGCAGCGCATCGCGGACGCGTTCGCGATGCATCTCAGCGCCGTGCATCCCCGTTCGGCGGCCGCGCTGGTCGGGGACGTCGTCTACGGCGTCGTGCCGGTGCCCGCGGACCAGGCGGACGCCGAGGAACGCGCGGCCAGGGTGGCGGCCGAGTTCCTGGCCCGCGTCGGCGACCGGCACCTGCTCCTCGCCGGCGTGGGGCCCGTCGCGCGGGACGTCGCCGCGCTCCCGCTCTCCCGCGCCTGCGCCGACCGGGCGCTACGGGTCCTGCGGGCCGGGCCGGGCGCCGGCCCTGTCGCGCGCCTCTCCGACGTACTGGTCGACTCGCTGCTGCTCGAACTCTCCGACCTGATCGCGGAACGCGGCGATCCGCCGTCGGGCCCGGTGGCCAGGATCGTCGCCTACGACGCGGCGCACCACACCCGTCTGGTGGAGACGCTCGGCGCGTGGCTCGACGCGTTCGGCGACGTCGTGACCGCCTCCGCAGCCGTGCACGTCCACCCCAACACCTTCCGCTACCGGCTGCGGCGCCTCGCGGAGGTCGGCGGCCTCGACCTCACCGATGCCGACGCCCGGTTCGCGGCGATGCTCCAACTCCGGTTGTGGCCGCGGCTCTGACCGCTTTTCGTCGCGGCCGATGGATCGTGGATGCCCGGCTCGTGCGCGCGGACGAAGCCTGGTGACCGTACTCCTCCTAGCCTCTGTGGCCATCGACCACACGAACCCGCGGGAGACACGGATGAGTTCAGCGCGCAGAGCGACAGCGGCCGTCGGCGTCGCCGTCCTGGGGCTCGCCGGGTGCGGCGGGGCGCAGGGCGGCGGCACGTCGACCGCGGGGGCCCCGGTCGACGGCAAGACGTTCACCATGGCACTCCCCTCCGACCCGGGCACCCTGGACCCGGCCATGACCGTCCTGTCGAGCGCCACCCAGCTCGACCGGTTCCTCTACGACCCGCTGATCAACCTCGACAGGAGCGGCGGCGCCACGGCGGGGCTCGCCGAGAAGTGGCAGGCCGACACCACGACCGCCCGCTTCACGCTGCGTCGGGGCATCACCTGCGCGGACGGCTCACCGCTGACCGCGAAGGACGTCGCCGCGAACATCGACTTCGTAGGGAACGTGAAGAACAAGTCACCGCTCGCCGGGCTGTACGTCAGCCCGGGGACCACGGCGCGGGCCGACGAGAGCACGCGAGAGATCCGGGTGACGTCGAAGACGCCGGACGCCTTCCTGCTGCGCAACGTGGGCGGGCTGCCGATCGCCTGCGGCAAAGGGCTCGCCGACCGCGCCTCGCTGGCCAAGGGGCGGCACGGCACCGGCATGTTCACCCTCACCGAGTCCGTGCGGAACGACCACTACACGCTGACCCGGCGCAAGGACTACGCATGGGGCCCCGGCGCGTGGAAGAAGGAGGTGCAGGGGCTGCCCGACAAGGTCCGGGTGCGGATCATCGCGAACGAGACGACCTCGGCGAACCTGCTGCTGTCCGGCGAGCTCAACGCGGCGCAAGTGGTCGGCCCCGACCGGCAACGCCTCACCGCCAGGAAGCAGTTCGCCGCCACGTCCGAGACGCCGCTCGGCGAAATGTGGTTCAACCAGGAGCCGGGCCGCTCGGGTGCCGACGCCCCGGTGCGCCGCGCACTGGCCCAGGCGCTGAATCTGAGCGAGCTCGGCACGGTCCTCACGAGCGGCACCGGCAAGCCGTCGCGCGGCATGGCGGCCCTCGCGCCGAAGGCCTGTCCGGGCGACTCCGCGTCCGGGGCCCTGCCCGAGCACGATCTGGCGGCGGCCAAGTCGGCACTGGACAAGGCGGGTTGGCGGGTGGGAGCGGACGGCGTCCGGGCCAGGAACGGCAAGCGCCTCACCCTCACCTTCGGCTACGCCACGTCCATCGGGACGACGGCGGCCGCGGGCGCCGAGCTCGTCCAGAAGGCGTGGCAGAGCGTCGGGGCGAAGGTGACGCTGAAGGGCGTCGACAACGCGGGCATCAGCCAGATCCTGTCCGGCGCGGGCTCCTGGGACGCGCTGCTGCTCCCGGTGGCCGTGGGGCTGCCGTCGCAGATCAGGCCGTTCGTCTCGGGTCCCACGCCGCCCGACGGTACGAACTTCTCGGGCATCGCCAACAAGAAGTACGAGTCCCTGGCCGACAAGGCCGGGCGGCTGACCGGCTCCGCGGGCTGCGCGGCGTGGCGCGACGCCGAGGCCGCGCTCGTCGGGAACGTGGACGTCGTGCCGTTCGTCGACGCGGTGATCCCGGTGTTCGGGTCCGCGGCCCGCTTCCAGCTGAGCCTGGCGAGCATCACACCGTCGACGATCCGGATGTACGGCTGAGATACGGAGGTACGGCTGAGATACGGAGGTACGGCTGAACGCCGAAGCGGCCCCGGCCGGAGCCGGGGCCGCTTCAGTCGTTTCTCAGTGCTCCTTGACGGACTCGACCGCGTGGCCGCCGAACTGGTTGCGCAGCGCGGCGATCATCTTCATCTGCGGCGAGTCGTCCTGGCGGGACGCGAAGCGCGCGAAGAGGGAGGCCGTGATCGCGGGCAGCGGCACGGAGTGGTCGATGGCCGCCTCGACGGTCCAGCGGCCCTCGCCGGAGTCGGCGGCGAAGCCGCGCAGCTTGCCGAGGTGCTCGTCGTCGTCCAGGGCGTTGACGGCCAGGTCGAGCAGCCAGGAACGGATGACCGTGCCCTCCTGCCACGAGCGGAAGACCTCGCGCACGTCGGTCACCGAGTCGGCGGCCTCCAGCAGCTCCCAGCCCTCGGCGTAGGCCTGCATCATGGCGTACTCGATGCCGTTGTGGACCATCTTGGAGAAGTGGCCCGCGCCGACCTTGCCCGCGTGGACGTAGCCGAAGTCGCCTTCGGGCTTGAGGGCGTCGAAGACCGGCTTGACCTTGGCGACGTTCTCGTCGGTGCCGCCGACCATCAGGGCGTAACCGTTCTCCAGGCCCCAGACGCCGCCGGAGACACCGGCGTCGACGAAGCCGATGCCCTTGATGCCCAGCTCCGTGGCGTGCTTCTCGTCGTCGGTCCAGCGGGAGTTGCCGCCGTCGACGACGATGTCGCCCTCGGAGAGCAGCTCCTTGAGCTCGTCGACGGTCGACTGGGTGGCGGCGCCCGCGGGGACCATCACCCAGACCACGCGCGGGCCTTCGAGCTTCTCGACGAGCTCGGCGAGCGAGGCGACGTCGGAGACCTCGGGGTTGCGGTCGTAGCCGATGACGGTGTGGCCGGCGCGGCGGATGCGCTCGCGCATGTTGCCGCCCATTTTGCCGAGACCAATAAGACCGAGCTGCATATCAGTTCACTTACCTTCGGTGGTGCGGCCGCGCAGGGCGCGGTAGGTGGTGACCAGGGACTGGGTGGAGGCGTCGAGGCCGGGGACCTCCGCGCCTTCGGTGAGGGCGGGTTCGACGCGCTTGGCAAGGACCTTGCCGAGCTCGACGCCCCACTGGTCGAACGAGTCGATGTTCCAGATCGCGCCCTGGACGAAGACCTTCTGCTCGTAGAGGGCGATGAGCTGGCCGAGGACCGACGGGGTCAGCTCGGTGGCGAGGATGGTCGTCGTGGGGTGGTTGCCCTTGAACGTGCGGTGGGCGACCTGCTCGTCGGCGGTGCCCTCGGCGCGCACCTCGTCGGCGGTCTTGCCGAAGGCGAGAGCCTGGCCTTGCGCGAACAGGTTGGCCATCAACAGGTCGTGCTGGCCCGCCAGTTCACCGAGCTCCTCGACCGGCTTGGCGAAGCCGATCAGGTCCGCCGGGATCAACTTCGTGCCCTGGTGGATGAGTTGGTAGTAGGCGTGCTGGCCGTTGGTGCCGGGCGTGCCCCAGACGACCGGGCCCGTCTGCCACTCCACCGGGCGGCCCTGGCGGTCCACGGACTTGCCGTTGGACTCCATGTCGAGCTGCTGGAGGTACGCGGTGAACTTGGAGAGGTAGTGCGAGTACGGCAGCACCGCGTGCGACTGGGCGCCGTGGAAGTTGCCGTACCAGACGCCCAACAGGCTGAGCAGCAGCGGCGCGTTGGCCTCGGCGGGGGCCGTGCGGAAGTGCTCGTCGACGAGGTGGAAGCCGTCGAGGAGGTCACGGAACGCGGCCGGTCCTACGGCGATCATCAGGGACAGGCCGATGGCCGAGTCGAAGGAGTAGCGGCCGCCGACCCAGTCCCAGAACTCGAACATGTTGGCCGTGTCGATGCCGAAGTCGGAGACCTTCTCGGCGTTCGTGGACAGCGCCACGAAGTGCTTCGCGACGGCGGCGTCGTCACCGAGTGTCGCCAGCAGCCAGCTGCGGGCCGCCGTGGCGTTGGTGATCGTCTCGATCGTGGTGAACGTCTTCGAGGCGACGATGAACAGCGTCTCGGCCGGGTCGAGGTCGCGGACGGCCTCGTGCAGGTCGGCGCCGTCGACGTTCGACACGAAGCGGAACGTCAACTCCCGTGCGGTGTACGGGCGCAGCGCCTCGTAGGCCATCGCGGGGCCGAGGTCGGAGCCGCCGATGCCGATGTTGACGACGTTCTTGATGCGCTTGCCGGTGTGGCCGGTCCACGCGCCGGAGCGGACCTTGTCGGCGAAGGCGGCCATCTTGTCGAGGACGGCGTGCACCTTCGGTACGACGTTCTCGCCGTCCACCTCGATGACGGCGCCGGCCGGGGCGCGCAGCGCGGTGTGCAGCACGGCGCGGTCCTCGGTCGTGTTGATCTTCTCGCCGCGGAACATGGCGTCGCGCTGCCCGAACACGTCGGTGGCGGTGGCCAGTTCCTGGAGCAGGGCGAGCGTCTCGTCCGTGACCAGGTGCTTGGAGTAGTCGATGTGCAGGTCGCCGACCTGGACGGTGTACCGCCCGGCGCGGCCCGGGTCGGTGGCGAACAGCTCACGCAGGTGCGTGCCGTTGAACTTCGCGCGGTGGTCCTCCAGGGCGGTCCACTGCGGGCGGCGCGTCAACAGGGGGGTGGTGTCAGGCATCTTCAGCGGACTCCTTGGAAGCCTTCGCGGTCTTCGTGGGCTGCGCGGTCTTACCGGCCTTCGCGGGCTGCGCTGCCTTGGTGGGCTGCGCGGCCTGCTTGCCGGAAGGGCTCGCGACGTCCCCGTGCAGGGCGACGGCGTACATCTCGTCGGCGTCGAGGCGGCGGAGCTCCTCGGCGATCAGCTCGGCGGTCGAGCGGACCTTCAGGGCGAGGGTGCGCTGGGGCTGGCCGGGCAGGGACAGGGTGGCGAGCGGGCCGTCGGGGCGGTCGATCCGGATCTCGCCGTTCGCCGTGCCGAGGCGCACCGCGGTGACGACGGGGCCGTCCGTGGTGACGCGCTCGACCGGGACCCCGAGGCGGGTGCCGAGCCAGCGGGCGAGCAGTTCGGCGCTGGGGTTCTCGGCCTCGGCCTCGACGGCCGCGGAGACGATGTCGGCGCGGGCCTGGTCGAGGGCGGCGGCCAGCATGGAGCGCCACGGCGTGAGCCGGGTCCAGGCCAGGTCGGTGTCGCCCGGCGCGTAGGAAGCGGCACGCCGGTCGAGGGCGTCCAGCGGGTCCTCGTCGGCGTACAGGTCGGTGATCCGGCGGGCGGCGAGCGCGCCCAGCGGGTCCTTGGCCGGCTCGTCCGGCGCGTCCACCGGCCACCACACGACCACCGGGGCGTCGGGCAGCAGCAGCGGCAGGACGACCGAGTCGGCGTGCTTGCTGACCTCGCCGTACATGCGCAGGATCACGGTCTCGCCGGTGCCCGCGTCGGAGCCGACCCTGACCTCCGCGTCGAGGCGGTTGCCCTGCCGGTCGCGCGGGGTGCGGGCGGTGCGCCGGATGACGACGAGGGTGCGCGAGGGGTGCTCGCGGGACGCCTCCTCTGCGGCCTTGATCGAGTCGTACGCGTTCTCCTCGTCGGTGACGATCACCATCGTGAGGACCATGCCCACGGCCGGCGTGCCGATGGCGCGGCGCCCTTCGACGAGCGCCTTGTTGACCTTGCTTGCCGTGGTGTCGGTCAGATCGATCTTCATGGCCTGCGCCAGCTCCGTCCGTCTCGTGCGAGCATCTCGTCCGCTTCCTTCGGGCCCCAGCTTCCCGAGGCGTACCGGGCGGGCTTGCCGTGCTCGTCCCAGTGCTCCTCGATGGGGTCGAGGATGCGCCAGGACTCCTCGACCTCCTCCGTGCGCGGGAAGAGGTTGGCGTCACCCAGCAGGACGTCCAGGATGAGCCGTTCGTACGCTTCCGGGCTGGACTCCGTGAACGACTCGCCGTACGCGAAGTCCATGGACACGTCCCTGATCTCCATCGAGGTACCCGGGACCTTCGATCCGAAGCGTACGGTCATGCCCTCATCGGGCTGAACGCGGATGACGATCGCGTTCTGGCCGAGTTCTTCGGTGGCCGTGGAATCGAACGGGGAGTGCGGGGCGCGCTGGAAGACGACGGCGATCTCGGTGACGCGGCGGCCCAGGCGCTTGCCCGTGCGCAGGTAGAACGGGACACCGGCCCAGCGCCGGTTGTCGATCTCCAGCTTCACGGCGGCGTAGGTGTCGGTCTTCGACGCGGGGTCGATGCCGTCTTCCTGGAGGTAGCCCTTCACCCGCTCGCCGCCCTGCCAGCCCGCGGCGTACTGGGCCCGCACGGTGGACTCCGCCGGGTCGGCGGGGAGCCGTACGGACTTCAGGACCTTGAGCTTCTCCGTGACGAGCGCCTCGGCGTCGAACGCGGCCGGCTCCTCCATCGCGGTGAGGGCGAGCAGCTGGAGCAGGTGGTTCTGGATGACGTCGCGGGCTGCGCCGATGCCGTCGTAGTAACCGGCGCGGCCGCCGATGCCGATGTCCTCGGCCATCGTGATCTGGATGTGGTCGACGTACGACCGGTTCCAGATGGGCTCGTACATCTGGTTGGCGAAGCGCAGGGCCAGGATGTTCTGGACGGTCTCCTTGCCGAGGTAGTGGTCGATCCGGAACACCTGGTCCGGGGCGAACACCTCGTGCACGATCGCGTTCAGGTCCTTGGCCGACTCCGTGTCGCGGCCGAAGGGCTTCTCGATGACGGCGCGCCGCCAGGAGCCCTCGGGGGCGTCGGCGAGGCCGTGCTTCTTGAGCTGCTGGACGACCTTGGGGAAGAACTTCGGCGGCACCGAGAGGTAGAAGGCGTAGTTGCCGCTCGTGCCGCGCTTCTCGTCCAGCTCGTCGACGGCGTCCCGCAGCTGCTTGAACGCGGTGTCGTCGTCGAAGTCGCCCGGGATGAAGCGCATGCCCTCGGCGAGCTGGGCCCAGACCTCTTCACGGAAGGGGGTACGGGCGTGCTCGCGCACCGAGTCGTGGACGACCTGGGCGAAGTCCTGGTCCTCCCACTCGCGGCGGGCGAACCCGAGGAGCGAGAAGCCCGGCGGGAGCAGCCCGCGGTTGGCCAGGTCGTAGACGGCCGGCATCAGCTTCTTGCGGGACAGGTCGCCGGTGACGCCGAAGATGACGAGCCCGGAGGGGCCCGCGACGCGCGGCAGACGCCGGTCGCGCGGGTCCCTCAGCGGGTTCTGCCAAGCGGTGACGCTCACTTGGCGGCACCGTCCTTGCCGGCGAGGCGGCCGGCCACCGTGCCGAGCAGGTCGTTCCAGGCGGCCTCGAACTTGGCGACGGCCTCGTCCTCGAGCTGCTGGACGACCTCGTCGTAGGAGATGCCGAGCTTCTCGACGGCGGCGATCTCGGCGCGCGAGGCGTCGTAGGTGCCGGTGACGGCGTCGCCGTGGATGTCGCCGTGGTCGGCGGTGGCCTTCAGGGTGGCCTCCGGCATGGTGTTGACGGTGCCCGGGGCGGCCAGCTCGTCGACGTACAGGGTGTCCTTGTACGCCGGGTCCTTGACGCCGGTCGAGGCCCACAGGGGGCGCTGCTTGTTGGCGCCGGCGGCCGCCAGCTTGGCGGCGCGCTCACCGGCGAAGACCTGCTCGAAGGCCTCGTAGGCGAGCCGGGCGTTGGCGAGCGCGGCCTTGCCCTTCACCGAGAGGGCCTCGTCCGTGCCGACCTTGTCGAGGCGCTTGTCGATCTCGGCGTCGACGCGCGAGACGAAGAAGGAGGCGACCGAGTGGATGCCGGCGAGGTCGATGCCCCGCTCGTGCGCCTTCTCCAGGCCCGCGAGGTAGGCGTCCATGACGGCCTTGTAGCGGTCGAGGGAGAAGATCAGCGTGACGTTGACGGAGATACCGAGGCCGATGACCTCGGTGATGGCCGGCAGGCCCGCCTGCGTCGCCGGGATCTTGATCATGACGTTGGGGCGGTCGACGAGCCAGGCCAGCTGCTTGGCCTCGGCGATGGTGGCGTCGGTCTCGTGGGCCAGGCGCGGGTCGACCTCGATCGAGACGCGGCCGTCACGGCCCTGCGTCGCGTCGTACACGGGACGCAGGATGTCGGCGGCGGCGCGGACGTCGGCCGTGGTCATCATGCGCACGGCCTCCTCGACGGTGACCTTGCGGACGGCCAGGTCGGCGAGCTGGTCCTCGTAGCCCTCGCCGGAGCCGATGGCGGCCTGGAAGATCGACGGGTTCGTGGTGACGCCCACGACGTGGCTCTTCTCGATGAGCTCGGCGAGGTTGCCGGACTCGATGCGCTTGCGGGACAGGTCGTCCAGCCAGATGGAAACGCCTTCGTCGGAGAGGGCGGCGAGGGGCGCCGTCGAGGGGGTGCCGGTGGCGTTGCTCATGTTCTGCTTCATCTTCTTTCGGTACAGCGTTCTTTACAGCGGTGGGGTGCTCAGGCGCGGGCGGCGGCGAGCGACTCGCGCGCCTGGGCCGCGACGTTCTCGGCGGTGAAGCCGAACTCGCGGAAGAGGATCTTCGCGTCCGCGGAGGCGCCGAAGTGCTCGAGGGAGACGATGCGTCCGGCGTCGCCGACGTAGCGGTACCAGGTCAGGCCGATGCCGGCCTCGACGGCGACGCGGGCCTTCACCGACGGCGGCAGGACGCTGTCCTTGTAGCTCTGGTCCTGCTCCTCGAACCACTCGACGGACGGCATTGACACGACGCGGGTGGCGACGCCCTCCGCCTCCAGCTGCTCCCGGGCACCGACGGCCACGTGCACCTCGGAACCGGTCGCGATCAGGATGACGTCCGGGGTCTCCTTCGAGGCCTCGGCCAGGACGTAACCGCCCTTGGCGGCAAGCTCGTTGGCCTCGTACGTCGGCACGCCCTGCCGGGTCAGCGCCAGGCCGTGCGGGGCAGGCTTGACGGAACCGCGGCGCAGGATCTCGCGCCAGGCGATGACGGTCTCGTTGGCGTCGGCCGGGCGGACCAGGTTGAGGCCCGGGATGGCGCGCAGCGACGCGAGGTGCTCGACGGGCTGGTGGGTCGGGCCGTCCTCGCCGAGTCCGATGGAGTCGTGCGTCCACACGTAGGTAACGGGCAGCTGCATAAGGGCCGACATACGGACGGCGTTGCGCATGTAGTCGGAGAACACGAGGAACGTGCCGCCGTAGACGCGGGTGTTGCCGTGCAGCGCGATGCCGTTCATCTCCGCGGCCATGGAGAACTCGCGGATGCCGAAGTGGACGGTGCGGCCGTACGGGTCCGCCTCGGGCAGCGGGTTGCCCGCGGGGAGGAAGGACGACGTCTTGTCGATGGTGGTGTTGTTCGAGCCCGCGAGGTCGGCGGAGCCACCCCACAGCTCGGGGATGACCGGGCCGAGCGCCTGGAGGACCTTGCCGGACGCGGCGCGCGTGGCGACGCCCGTGCCGGTCTCGAAGGTGGGCAGTGCCTGCTCCCAGCCCTCGGGAAGGCGGCCCGCGACGACGCGGTCGAGCAGCTTCGCGCGCTCCGGGTTGTCGGCACGCCACTCGGCGAGCTGCTTGTCCCAGGCGGCGTGCGCGTCGGCGCCGCGGTCGAGGGCGGCGCGCGTGTGGGCGATCACCTCGTCCTCGACGGCGAAGGACTGCTCGGGGTCGAAGCCGAGGGCGCGCTTGGTCGCGGCGATCTCGTCGGCGCCGAGCGCGGAGCCGTGGGAGGCCTCGGTGTTCTGCGCGCTCGGGGCGGGCCAGGCGATGATCGTCCGCATGGCGATGATCGAGGGGCGGGCGGTCTCGGCCTTGGCGGCGGCGAGCGCCGCGTGCAGGGCCTCGACGTCGACGTCACCGTCGCCGCGCGGCGTGATCCGCTGCACGTGCCAGCCGTAGGCCTCGTAGCGACCGAGGACGTCCTCGGAGAACGCGGTCGCGGTGTCACCCTCGATGGAGATGTGGTTGTCGTCGTAGAGGAAGACGAGGTTGCCCAGCTTCTGGTGCCCGGCGAGCGAGGAGGCCTCGGCGGAGACGCCCTCCTCCAGGTCGCCGTCGGAGACGATGGCCCAGATGGTGTGGTCGAAGGGGCTGGTGCCCTCGGCGGCCTCCGGGTCGAAGAGGCCGCGCTCGTAGCGGGCGGCCATCGCCATGCCCACGGCGTTGGCGAGGCCCTGGCCCAGCGGGCCCGTCGTCGTCTCGACACCGGCGGTGTGGCCGTACTCGGGGTGGCCGGGCGTCTTCGAGCCCTGCGTGCGGAACGCCTTCAGGTCGTCGAGCTCCAGCTCGTAGCCGGAGAGGAAGAGCTGGGTGTAGAGGGTGAGGCTGGTGTGGCCGGGCGAGAGGACGAAGCGGTCGCGGCCGGTCCACTCCGGGTCGGCCGGGTCGTGGCGCATGGCCTTCTGGAAGATCGTGTACGCGGCGGGGGCGAGGCTCATCGCCGTCCCGGGGTGCCCGTTGCCGACCTTCTGCACGGCGTCGGCCGCGAGGAGGCGGGCGGTGTCGACGGCACGCTGGTCGAGTTCGGTCCACTCGAAGGGGCCCTCGAAGGGGTCGAGGGTGGGGTCGAAGCCGTCCGGTGTCCGCGTGCTCATCTGTATTGCTTCCTTCGCATCCGTGGTGCTCGTCACGTGCCACTGGGCACTGGCTCTTTGGGACCAAAGCCCCTGGTCGAACCACCTACGACGTTAAAGGTCATACTTTTTGCTGTGTAGGTGCCCCCGTGCCAGCGTTCGGTGAAAATGGGACACGCACACCGGTCGAAGCCAAGGAATGTGAATGACGGAGCAGAGCGCCGCGCAGACGAGCGCACATCTGGGAGCACGCCCCGCGGAACGAGCGCACATCCGCACCTACCCCTTCGACCCGAGCGCGAGCGTCTCCGGCGTCGGGATGCAGGTCGGACCGATGGGCACCGAGGGCCCCTGGGCGGGCGGCGTGGGGCTGTCCCGGCGAGTGCACCGCATCGACTTCCACGTCCTCCTCTTCTTCCGCGAGGGCCCCGTCCACCACATGATCGACTTCACGGAGTACGAGGTCGGTGCCGGGGACGTGCTGTGGATCAGGCCCGGCCAGGTGCACGGCTTCTCCGACGCCGACCGGTACGTCGGCACGGCCCTCACGATGCAGCCCGGCTTCCTGCCGCGCGCGATCGTCGAGGCGACCGGCCTCTACCGCTACGACCGGACGCCGCTGCTCCACCCCGACGCGGCCCAACTCGCCGCCATCGAGGCCTCTTTGGAGCAGCTGCAGCGCGAGTACCTGGACACGGCGACGCTACCGCTGAGCCTGCACACCTCGGTGCTGCGGCACTCGCTCACGGCGTTCATGCTGCGCGTGGCGCACGTCTCCGCACAGGCGGCGGCCGACGCGTGCGAGCCGCAGGCGGACACGACGTTCACCCGGTTCCGCGCCGCCGTCGAGCAGGGCTACACCACGAACCACAGCGTCAGCGCGTACGCCGACGAGCTCGGCTACTCGCGCCGCACGCTGGTCCGCGCGGTACGCGCCGCGACCGGCCAGACCCCCAAGGCCTTCATCGACCGGCGCGTGATCCTGGAGGCGAAGCGGCTGCTCGCCCACACCGAGCTGCCCGTGGGGCGCATTGGGGTCGCCGTCGGGTTCGGCGACTCGGCGAACTTCTCGAAGTTCTTCCAGCAGCACACGGGGGCCACGCCGGCGGCGTTCCGGGCCGAGCAGGTCTGAGCGCCCGTCTTTGAACCCGGCGCCGGAGCCGAGGCCGCGGGGCTCCGCCCCGGACCCCGCTCCCCAATCGCCGGAGGGCTTGATTCAATCCCCCGTTTCACCATGCGCAACGGGGGGTTGACCGTTCCCCAAGGGCCTCATACGGTGCTCGCACCCCCGTAGGTATATCGATTAACCACTCCCGGTTGGAGACATACCGCTGTGCCCCCTGTGCTGTCCTCAAGGATGAGTCGGCGCGGTTTCCTCGCCGCCGGTGGCGCCCTCGCCACCGCCACCGCCCTGCCCGCCCTGTCCGGCTGCTCCTCCCTCGCCGCGGCCGACGACGATCCCGACACGCTCGTGGTGCACAGCCAGCTCGGCACCACCGCGCCGGGCTCCCCGACCTACCTCTCGGCCCTGGACCGGTTCCGCAAGGAGAATCCAGGGCTCAAGGTCAGGAACCTCGTCAACGGTGACGACCTCGCGCAGGTCTACGAGACCTCACGGCTGGCCCGCAAGGAGCCGGACGTCGTCATGGTCAACCTGTACGACAAGACGCTGGCCTGGACCGACGTCGGCGCCACCGTCGACGTCAAGGGCTATCTGGACGACTGGGGCCTGCGGGAGCGCGTGCTGCCCGTCGCGCTCGACGCCTGGACGGACAGCAAGAGCCGGCTA
Source organism: Streptomyces sp. NPDC102467 (assembly GCF_044765445.1). Lineage (NCBI taxonomy): Bacteria > Bacillati > Actinomycetota > Actinomycetes > Kitasatosporales > Streptomycetaceae > Streptomyces > Streptomyces sp. NPDC102467. Next base: position 363,562 of record NZ_JBIWKA010000004.1, read on the forward strand.
CGCGCCTTCCCCTACTTCGCCACCAACTGGCCGATCGCCTTCAACCGGGCACTGCTCGACCGCGCGGGCGTCGACCGCATCCCCGTCACCGGCGATGAACTCATCAGCGCCGCGGGCAAGTTGCGCAAGAAGAACATCGCGCCCGTCACCACCGGCGGCAACGACTGGACCGGGCAGAAGCTGCTCGCGCAGATCATCCAGACGTTCCTCAGCGAGGACGAGGCCCGGCACGTCTACACGACCGGCGACTTCAGCGGCAGCCGCGGCGCACGCCGGGGCATCGACTACTTCGTCGAGCTGCGCGACGCCGGAGTCTTCGCCGACAAGGCGCAGGGGCTGACGTCCGACACGATGACCACGCAGTTCAACACGCAGGCCGCGGCGATGCAGTCGGCGATGTCGTCGGCGCTCGCCAAGGTGCCGGAGAACGTGGCCCGCCACACGGACGTGGGCGGCTGGCCGCTGGCGCCGGGCGCCGCGCACGACAAACCGACGATCCTGCGCACGTACACCCTGATCGGCTTCTGGATCAGCCCGAACGGCACGAAGAAGATCGACACCGTCGAGAAGTTCCTGAAGTTCTTCTACCGCGAGGACACGGTCGCCCGGTTCATCAAGGAGTCCGGGCGCGACATGGCCCTGCACTCGGATGCGGTGAGTACGGACTTCCCGCTGGTCGCGGCGGCGCAGCGGCTCGGCTCCGATGTGGGCCAGGTGCTGCTGCCCGACCTGTTCGTACCGCCGGCCGCGACGCAGCCGCTGGTCACCGCCACGAGTACGTCGTTCACGCGCGGCACGAGCGCCGCCAAGGTCCGCTCGGTCCTCGAAGCCGCCTACCGCGGCGTCTGACCGCCCGCCCCCATCTCACCTTCCCCGTAAGGGAGTTGCTCCATGACGACGATGACGTCGACAGCGGGCGAGGCAGCGGTCAGCCGCCCCACCCCTTCTTCCCCCGGCCCCGGCGGCCGTCCGCGCAAGCAGGGCGGCACGATCCTCGCGCTGCCCGCGCTCATCTGGTACCTGGTCTTCATGGTCGGCCCGCTGGTCGCCATCTTCGTGGTGGCGGCGCTGCACTGGCCGGGCATGCTGCAGCCGGTGTCGTTCGCCGGGTTCGACAACGTGCGGACGGTCTTCGACGACCCGGTGTTCTGGGACGCGGTGAGCAACACCGCGATCCAGCTCGTCGTCGCCATCCCGGTGATGGTCGTGTGCGCGTACATGCTGGGCTACTACGTGGCGCAGAAGCCGCCGGGCCACCGGGTCATCCGGTATCTGCTGTTCATACCCGGGCTGATCTCGACGCCCGCGAAGGCCATGGTCTTCTACGCCGCCCTCTCCCCCGACGGGCTGGTCAACGGCGGCCTGGAGGCGGTCGGTCTCGGCTCGCTCGCGGACGCGTGGCTGGCCTCGCCGTCGACGGCCCTCGCGTGTCTGATCGCGCTCGACATCTGGGCCGGGATCGGCTTCACCGCCGTGCTGTTCGCGGCGCGGCTCGGCAGTGTGCCGGACGAGCTGGGCGAGGCGGCGCAGCTGGACGGGGCCGGGCACTGGCGGACCATGTGGCGCGTGCACTTCCCGGTGATCCGCGACTACGTGGGCGTGGTGACGATGCTGCAGTTCCTGTGGACGCTGTTCGGCTCGGCGCAGCACGTGCTGCTGCTCACGCAGGGCGGGCCCGGCAGCTCGTCGACGACGCTGTCGTTCCTCGTCTACCAGAAGGCGTTCATCGCGGCGGACCTCGGCTACAGCCAGACCGTGGGCGTCATCCTCTTCCTCGTCGGCCTCGTCGGACTGCTCGCCATCCGGCGCGCTTTCCGCCAGAGCTACTGACCGCCAGTTCCTGATCGGAGTACGCCTTGAAGTCCTCGGCACGTTCTCGCTTCGGCCGGTCCTGGCTGCCCGCGCACATCCTGGTCTGGCTGTACGCGGTGCTGCTCGTCATCCCGCTGTACTACTTCGTCGCCTCGGCGTTCAAGACGAACGACGAGATCTTCGCGCACCCCTTCGCGCTGCCTTCCTCGTACGGTTTCGGGAATCTGAGCACGGCCTTCGAAAGCGCCGATCTGGGGCTCGCGATCGTCAACTCGGCGCTGGTGACGGTCTTCTCGCTCGTCCTGACGCTGGCCCTCGCGATCCCGGCGGCGTTCGCGCTCGCCCGCTCGACGGGGCGGCTCGCCTCGGCAGTGGAGAAGGTGTTCTCCCTCGGCTTCCTGATCCCGACGTTCGCGGCACTGTTCCCGACGTTCCTGCTGGCGGCCGCCACCGGCCTGTTCCACACGCGGACGTTCATGGTGCTGTTCCTGCCGGCGACGGCGATGCCGCTGTCGGTGGTGATCCTGGTGCAGTTCATGCGGACGATCCCCAAGGAGATGGAGGAGGCGGCCCGCCTGGACGGCGCGTCCACCTTCGCGGTCCTGCGGCACATCTACACACCGATGTGTCTGCCCGGCATCGCCACGGTGCTGCTGCTCAACTTTCTGACCTTCTGGAACGAGTACCTGTACTCCCTCGTCATCATCGGGCCCGACCCCGCGCAGCGCACGGTCCAAGTGGCGCTGCCCACCCTGAAGTCCATCACCGGCACGGACTACGGCGTGCTGACCGCAGGCACCGTCCTCACGCTCGTCCCTGTCTGGGTGGTCTATACGGTGCTGCAGAAGCGGATGCAGCAGGCACTGGTGAGTGGGGCGGTGAAGATGTGAGCGGCGATGTCAGCGGCAGGAAGACCGGAGTCAGGCCCACCATCAAAGCGGTGGCGGCCGCGGCGGGGGTGTCGACGGCGGCGGTGTCACAGGCGTTCAACGACAAGGGGCGGCTCGCCGAGGCGACGCGGCAGCGGATCCTGGAGGCGGCCCTTGACCTCGGCTGGTCGCCGAGCGCGTCGGCGACGGCGCTGCGCAGCGCCCGGACCCGCACGCTCGCCCTTGTCGTGCGCAGGCCCACCGACGTGCTGGGCGCGGACCCGCACTTCAGCGAGCTGATCACCGGCATAGAGGGCGAGTTGGCGCCGCGCGGCTACGGTCTGCTGCTGCACCTGGTCGCCGATGTCGAGGAGGAGGGCGCGCTGTACGAGCGGCTCGCCGCCGAGAAGCGGGTGGACGGGGCCGTGCTCACGGACGCCCGCGCCGACGACCCGCGCCCGGCGCTGCTGACCCGCCTCGGGCTGCCCGCCGTGCTGCTCGGCGCGCCGACCCCGCATGCGGACGTGCCGGTCGTCGGACTCGGCAACCAGGGCGCGGGCGTGCAGGAAGTCGTAGGACACCTGCGGGAGTTGGGTCACACGCGGATCGCGTACGTGGCCGGTCCCGCCGAGCTGCAGCACACCCGCCTTCGCCTCGCCGTCTTCGAGGAGACCCTCGCGGCGGCCGGGCTCGCGCCCGCCGCCGTGCGGCACACCGACTTCTCGGAGGCGGCGGCCGTCGCCGCGACCCGCGAGCTGCTCGCCGCCGACGAGCGGCCCACCGCCCTCGTCTACGCCAACGACTCGATGGCCGTGTGCGGCATCGGCACCGCCCAGCGGGCGGGCCTGCGCGTACCGGACGACCTGTCGGTCGTCGGCTACGACAATCTGCCGCTCGGCCGCTGGCTGCACCCGCGCCTGACCACCGTCGATCAGCAGGTGCAGCGGGTCGGCGCGGCCGCCGCCCGGACCCTGCTCGCCCGGTGCGGCGAGGACCTGCCCGCGGCGCGTCTCGACGACCGGCCGCGCCTCGTGGTCCGCGAGTCGACCGGCCCCGCCCCACTCAACTGACGTACAGCAGCACGCACTTCAGTATCGGAGACCCGTACCACCATGCGACGCCACAGCGCCCACCTCACCCACGACGCCGCCGTCCTGCCCTGGCTCGGCGCCAACTTCTGGTCCCGCACGGGCGGGCCCCTGATGTGGCGCGACTACGACCCGAAGGTGGTGCGCGAGGAGCTTCAGGGCTTGCGCGAGCACGGCCTGAACATGACGCGGTCATTCTTCTACTGGCCGGACTTCCACCCCGAGCCGCACCGGATCGACGAGGAGCTGTGCGAGCGGTTCCGTGACTTCCTGGACGCGCACCGGGAGCTCGGTATGGGGACGGTGCCGACGTTCATCGTGGGGCACATGTCCGGCGAGAACTGGGACCCGGCGTGGCGGGGCAACCGCGATCTGTACGAGGACGTGTGGATGGTGGGCCGCCAGGCCTGGTTCGCCGCGCAGATGACCCGCCGTTTCAAGGACCACCCGGCGGTCACCGGCTGGCTGATCACGAACGAGATGCCGGGTTACGGCCGTATCTACCAGGTCGATCCGCCGTCCAGTGATGTCGTGACGGCGTGGGCGCAGTCGATGTGCAACGCGGTGCGGGCGGCGGGCGCGACGCAGCCGGTCTCGCTCGGCGACGGCGCGTGGGGCATCGAGGTGACGGGCCGCGACAATGGTTTCTCGCTGCGCGACACCGCCGAGTACGTCGATTTCGTCGGCCCGCACGTGTACCGCTCGGACACGGACAAGCCGCGCCAGCACTACCGCGCCGCGTTCGAGTGCGAGCTGGCCGGGGTCACCGGACAGCCGGTGATCCTGGAGGAGTTCGGTCTGTCGACGGACACGGTGTCCGCCAAGAACGCGGGCGTGTACTACCGCCAGACCCTGCACAATTCGCTGCTCGGCGGCGCGACGGGCTGGATGGCCTGGAACAACACCGACTACGACGACCTGTGGGACCAGTCCCCCTATGACCACCACCCCTTCGAGATGCACTTCGGCATCACGGACAGCACGGGCGCGCCGAAGGAGCCGCTGCTCGAACTCGCCGCGTTCGCCGAGGTGTTGAAGGATGTCGACTTCGCACGCTGCCGTCGCGCGGACGCGGGCGCGGCGCTGGTCGTGCCCGCGTTCCTGGAGCGCGGCTACCCCTACAGCCGACCCGCCGACCGCCCGCTGATCTTCACGTCGCTGCATCAGGGGTACGTCGCCGCGCGCGCCGCGGATCTGCCGGTGGGCCTCACCCGGGAGGCGGACGGCATCGCCGAGGACGTGGACCTGTATCTCCTGCCCGCGACACGACAGTTGACGACGCGGACCCGGCGGACGCTGCAGCGCAGGGCGGACGAGGGCGCCACGGTCTATCTGTCGTTCTGCTCGGGCGAGCACCCGGGCACGCGCGGCCCCTGGTTCGACGACCTGGACGGCCTGTTCGGCGTCGAGCAGCAGCTCTCGTACGGGGTCGCGGAGCCGATCGAGGACGACACCCTGGAGATGACGTTCCGGGAGGACTTCGGCTCCATCCGCGCGGGCGAGGTGCTGCGCTTCCCGGTCGCGGGCAACGAGGACAGCCGCGCCTACCTGCCCGTGGTGCCGCGCGATGCCCGGGTCGTGGCGGTGGACGGGCACGGCCGCCCCGCACTGCTGTGCCGCGACACCGGCCGCGGGCGTACCGTCCTCGCCACGTACCCGCTGGAGCACATGGCCGCCCGCACGGCCCGCGTCAATCCCGAGCAGACGCATCGGCTGTACGCGGCCCTGGCCCAACTGGCCGGAGTGGCAGGGGAAGTGACCGTCGACGAGCCGTTCGTCGGGGCCGATGTGCTGGTCCACGAGGACGGGCGGCGGTTCGTGTGGCTGGTCAGCCAGTCCGAGGACGAGGTCACGGTGTGTCCGTCGGCGGACGGGACGTTCCACGCGCTGGACTCCGGCGAGCCGGTCGACGACGTCACCCTGCCCGCCTTCGGCGTCCGCGTCCTGGAACTGCGGTGAGCGAGCCGCTGTACCGCGACGCGTCGGCGCCCGTGCCCGACCGGGTGCGGGACCTGCTGGGCCGGATGACGCTCACGGAGAAGGTCGGTCAGGTCAACCAGCGCCTGTACGGCTGGCACGCCTACGAGCGCGGCGCCGACGGGGAGCACCGGCTCACCGACGCGTTCCGCGCCGAGGTCACCGCGTACGACGGGATGGGCGCCCTGTACGGGTTGCAGCGCGCCGATCCCTGGTCGGGCGTGACCTTCGCCGACGGGATCACGGCGGCGGACGCGGCCGGGGTCGCCGACGCGGTGCAGCGGCACGTCGTGGAGGAGACCCGGCTCGGCATCCCGGTGCTGCTGGTCGAGGAGGTGCCGCACGGGCATCAGGCCCTCGACGGCACGGTGCTGCCCGCGAACCTGGCGGTGGGCGCGAGCTGGGACCCCGACCTCTACGAGGCGGCGGCCGCCGCTGCCGCGCGGGAGCTCCGGGCCCGGGGCGGCCACCTGGCGCTGGTCTCCGCGCTCGACCTGGTGCGCGACCCGCGCTGGGGCCGCGCCGAGGAGTGTTTCGGCGAGGACCCCTACCTGGCCTCCCGGTTCACCGAGGCGCTGGTGCGCGGCATGCGCGCGCAAGGGATCGGCGTGGTACTCAAGCACTTCGCCGGGCAGGGTGCCACGGTCGGCGGCCGCAACAGCGCGGCGACCGAGCTGGGCGCCCGCGAGCTGCACGAGATCCATCTGGCGGCCGCCCGCGCCGGGGTGCGGGCCGGGGCCGCCGGGGTGATGGCCGCGTACAACGAGTTCGACGGTCTGCCGTGCGCGGCGAACCCGTATCTGCTGACCGAACTCCTGCGGGAGCACTGGGGGTTCGACGGCATCGTGATGGCGGACGGATGCGCGCTCGACCGCCTTGTCCGGCTCGCGGGCGATCCGGCGGCGGCGGGCGCGATGGCGCTCGCGGCGGGTACGGACCTGAGCCTGTGGGACGGGGCCTTCCCCCGGCTCGGCGAGGCCGTCGAGCGCGGTCTCGTCTCCGAGGAGGCCCTGAACACGGCGGTCGGGCGGGTCCTGACCCTGAAGTTCCGGCTCGGCCTGTTCGAGCAGCCGTACGCGCGGAGCAGTGAAAGCCCGGTCGCGGCACAGGAGTTGAGCGAGCGATTGGCGCGCGCGTCGGTCACCCTTCTTGAGCACGACGGGACAACCCTGCCCCTGCCGACCGGCGCCCGCCGGATCGCCGTCCTCGGCCCGAACGCCGACTCCGTGCCGCAGCAGATCGGCGACTACACGGCGCCGCAGCGGCCCGGTACCGGCGTCACCGTGCTCGCCGGGATCCGCGCCGCGGCCGGGGCCGACCGCGAGGTGACGTACGCGCGCGGCTGCGAACTGGTCGGCGGCGACAGGGCCGGGCTCGGCGAGGCGGTCGCCCTGGCCGCCGCCGCGGATGTGGCGGTGCTCGTGCTCGGCGGGTCGAGCGCCCGCGAGGACGGCACCCGGTTCGAGGCGAACGGCGCGGCGGTCGTGTCGTCCGGCAACCCGGCCGGCATGACGTGCGGCGAGGGCGTGGACCTGGCCGAACTCGCCCTAGTCGAGGGGCAGTCGGCGCTGCTCGACGCGGTCGCCGCGACCGGGACGCCGGTCGTGGTGGTCCTGGTGCAGGGCCGGCCGCACGCGCTGCCCGACCTCTCCGGGCGGGTGGGTGCGCTGCTGAGCGCGTGGTACCCGGGGCCGTGGGGCGGCAGGGCCGTCGCGGACGTACTCTTCGGCGCCGCGGGGCCCGCGGGGCGGCTGCCCGTGTCGGTGCCGCGCTCGGCGGCCCAGCTTCCCGTGTTCTACAACGGCAAGGACCACGGCTACCGCGGCTACGTCGACCAGCCGGCGGCCGCGCGGTACGCCTTCGGGCACGGGCTATCGTACGGCATGGTCGCCTATGGCCCGCCCGCCCTGAGCCGCACCTCGGTGCCCGCCGACGATCCGCGCCTGACCTGCACGGTCACCGTCGAGAACACGGGCCGGACAGCCGTTCGCGAGACGGTGCAGCTGTATGTGCGGCGCGTCTCGGGCGGCTCGTCGTGGCCCCGGGTGCGGGAGCTGCGCGGATTCACCGGCCTGGACCTGGCGCCGGGCGAGCGCCGGGACGTGACCTTCGAGGTGACCGCCGAAACGCTCGCCTCCGTCGGCCGCGACCTCGAACTCGCCGTGGAACCGGGCGCGTTCTCGCTGGAGACCGGACCGGCGTCGGACCGCACCCAGGGGGCGCCGCTCACCGTCACTCCGAGCTGAGCGGATGTGGGGGACAATGTGCCCATGGCACGCCCCACCCCCACCTGCCCCTGCGGACTGCCCGAGCCGTACGAGAGCTGCTGCGGTCGCTACCACTCCGGTGGCGCCGCCGCCCCCACACCGGAAGCCCTCATGCGCTCCCGGTACACGGCGTTCGCCCGCGAGGACGCCGCGTACCTGCTGCGCACCTGGCACCCGGACACCCGGCCGCCGGGCATCGACTTCGATCCCGCGCTGACCTGGGCCGGCCTGGAGATCCTGGAGACCACCGAGGGCTCCGCGTTCCACCAGGGCGGCACTGTCACGTTCCGCGCCCGGTTCAAGGACGGCGGCCGCGCGGGCGCGCTGCACGAGCGCAGCCAGTTCCTGCGGGTGGCCGGGGCGTGGGTGTACGTGGACGGGGACTTCATCGAGTAACCCGCCTGTTCCGGACGGCGGTTCAGGGCGCGAGGATGTCCAGCTCCTGCAGCGCCCCGACCGCGATCTCGCGCGTGAGCGCCTCCGCGCGCTCCGCGTCTCCTTCGCGCACGGCGTCGGCGACCCGCACGTGCAGGGTGACCGCCGCGGGGTCCGGGTCCTCGAACATGACCTGGTGGTGGGTGCGGCCCGCCAGGACCTCCGCCACCAGGTCGCCGAGGTGGGCGAACATCTCGTTGCCCGACGCGTTCAGGACGACCCGGTGGAACTCGATGTCGTGGACGAGGTACGCCTCCAGCTGCTGGCCGCGCGATGTGGAGACCATGCCGAGGGCGCACTCGGTGAGCTCCGCGCACTGCTCCGCCGTCGCGTACCGGGCGGCGAGCCCCGCGGCGACCGGCTCGACCGCCGAGCGCAGCATCGTGAGCGAGCGCAGCTGGCGCGGCCGGTCGGCCCCGGCGAGGCGCCAGCGGATGACCTGCGGGTCGTAGACGTTCCACTCCCCCGCGGGACGCACGGTGACGCCGACCCGGCGCCGCGACGCCACGAGGTGCATGGATTCCAGGACCCGCACCGCTTCGCGCATCACCGAGCGCGACACCTCATAGCGCTGGGCGAGCTCGTCCGTGCGCAACACGCTGCCTTCGGGATACTCGCCCGCGGTGATGGCGGGACCGAGGCTGTCGAGTACGCGGGCGTGCAGCCCCCGGTCCTTGGTGGTCATGGGGTCAGCGTACGGTTCCGGCACGAGCAACAAAAAGTCTGACTTTTAAGTCACAGGCTCTTGAATTAATCAGACCTATTAGGTTTCAGTGGCGTGACACAGCATGTCGATACACAGCATGTCGATGAAGACAGCGAGGCAGCGATGAGTACCCCCCACGTCGTCGTGGTCATGGGCGTGGCAGGCACCGGCAAGACAACGATCGGTCCCCTGCTCGCCGAGCGGCTCGGCGTTCCGTACGCCGAGGGCGACGACTTCCACCCCCCGGCCAACATCGCCAAGATGTCGGCCGGCACGCCCCTCACGGACGAGGACCGCTGGCCGTGGCTGGACGCCATCGGCGAGTGGGCCCACGGCCGGGCCGGGCTCGGCGGGGTGGTCAGCAGCTCCGCGCTGAAGCGCAGCTACCGCGACCGGCTCCGGGCCGAGGCACCCGGTGCCGTCTTCGTCCACCTCACCGGTAGCCGCGAGCTCATCGAGGACCGGATGTCGCACCGGCAGGGTCACTTCATGCCGACCGCGCTCCTCGACTCGCAGTTCGCCACGCTCCAGCCGCTCGCGGCGGACGAGACGGGCGTCGACGTCGATGTGTCGGGCTCCCCGGACGAGATCGCGGACCGGGCCGTCCAGGCCCTCGCCGCGCTCGACTCCGAGTAACCCCTCCCCCTTCTCCCCCCTTCCCAGTCCCCTCCCCACGTACCAAGGGAAAAGACCGTGACCAGTCTCAGCGTCGAGATGCTGGCAGCGGACGCCGTCGAGCCGATCACCTCCGCGGGCCACGCCCAGCTCGGGATCGCCGTCCTCGCGGGCATCGCCGTCATCGTCCTGCTCATCACGAAGTTCAAGCTCCACGCCTTCCTGGCCCTGACCATCGGCTCGCTCGCGCTCGGCGCGTTCGCCGGGGCACCGCTGGACAAGGCGATCACCAGCTTCTCCGCGGGGCTCGGCTCCACGGTGGCCGGTGTGGGTGTGCTGATCGCGCTCGGCGCGATCCTCGGCAAGCTGCTCGCCGACTCCGGCGGCGCGGACCAGATCGTCGACACGATCCTCGCCAGGGCGGGGAAGTCCGGCGGAAAGGCGATGCCCTGGGCGATGGTCCTGATCGCCGCCGTGATCGGGCTTCCGCTCTTCTTCGAGGTCGGCATCGTGCTGCTGATCCCGGTCGTCCTGATGGTCGCCAAGCGCGGCAACTACTCGCTGATGCGGATCGGCATCCCGGCGCTCGCCGGCCTGTCGGTCATGCACGGCCTGATCCCGCCGCACCCGGGCCCGCTCGTCGCGATCGACGCGGTCCACGCCAACCTGGGCATCACGCTCGCGCTCGGCATCGTCGTCGCCATCCCGACGGTGATCATCGCCGGTCCCGTCTTCTCCAAGTACGCCGCCCGCTGGGTGGACGTCCCCGTCCCCGACAAGATGGTCCCCGGGCGGGCCTCCGACGACCTGGAGAAGCGGCCCAGCTTCGGCGCCGCCGTCGTCACCATTCTGCTGCCGGTCGTCATGATGCTGGCCAAGGCCCTGGTCGACATCATCGTGGACAACCCCGACCACACCGTCCAGCGCGTCTTCGACGTCATCGGCAACCCGCTGACCGCCCTGCTCGTGGCCGTCATCGTGGCCATGTTCACGCTCGGCCGCCCGGCCGGGTTCACCAAGGGCAAGCTGCAGGCCACCACCGAGAAGTCTCTCGCCCCCATCGCGGGCGTGCTCCTCATCGTCGGCGCGGGCGGCGGCTTCAAGCAGACCCTCATCGACTCCGGCGTCGGCCAGATGGTCCTGGAGATCTCCAAGGACTGGTCCATCCCCGCGCTGCTGCTCGCCTGGCTGATCGCCGTCGTGATCCGCCTCGCCACCGGCTCGGCGACCGTCGCGACGGTCTCGGCCGCCGGCCTCGTCGCGCCCCTCGCGGCGAACATGTCGGACAGCCACACGGCGCTCCTGGTCCTCGCGATCGGCGCTGGCTCGCTGTTCTTCAGCCATGTCAACGACGCCGGGTTCTGGCTGGTCAAGGAGTACTTCGGGCTCAGCGTCGGGCAGACGATCAAGACCTGGTCGGTCATGGAGACGATCATCTCCGTGGTCGCGGGAGCCCTGGTCCTGCTGCTGTCGCTGGTCATCTAGACCGCTGGACCTCTTGAGGAGTCGTACGTCGATGAGTCACCCCCTGTTCGACATCAGCGGCCGCATCGCCCTCGTCACCGGGTCCAGTCGCGGGATCGGGTTCGCCCTGGCCCGCGGCCTCCTGGAGGCCGGTTGCACGGTCGTGCTCAACGGCCGTGATCCGGAGCAGCTGGAGAAGGCGGCCCGAGAGCTCGGCGGCACGGTCCACACGGCGGCGTTCGATGTCACCGACAGCGCCGCCGTGGCCGCCGGGATCGCCGATGTCGAACAGCGGGTCGGGCCGCTCGACATCCTCGTCAACAACGCGGGCATGCAACTGCGCGCCCCGCTCCTGGAGTTCGCCGACGCCGACTGGCACCGGATCCTGGACACGAATCTGACGAGCGCGTTCCTGGTGGCCCGGGAGGCCGCGCGCGGCATGGTCGAGCGCGGCCACGGCAAGATCGTGAACATCTGCTCGCTGCAGAGCGAGGTGGTCCGCCCGGGCATCGCCCCGTACGCGGCCACGAAGGGCGCCCTGAAAATGCTCACCAAGGGCATGTGCGCCGACTGGGGCCCGTCGGGCGTCCAGGTCAACGGGCTCGGCCCCGGCTACATCGAGACCGAGCTGACCGAACCCCTCGTCCGGGACGAGGAGTTCAGCGCCTGGGTGCGCCGCAGGACCCCGGCCGGACGCTGGGGCCGCACCGAGGACCTCGTGGGCGGCGTGCTCTTCCTCGCCTCGCCCGCGGCGGACTTCGTCGGCGGGCAGATCCTGTACGTCGACGGCGGCATGACCAGCGTTCTCTGATACGGGAGTTGCCATGTTGGGCTGCGTGATCCACGGCGCCGGTGATCTGCGCGTCGACGAACTCCCCACCCCCGAGCCGGGGCCCGGCCAGGCGCTGGTCGCCGTCCGGTACGGCGGGGTGTGCGGCTCCGATCTGCACTACTGGCTCCACGGCGGCGTCGGCGACTTCCGGCTGCGCGAGCCGATGGTGCTCGGGCACGAAGTGGTCGGCACGGTTCTGGCGTACGGGTCCGGCGCCTCGGGGCCCGTGCCCGGGACCCCGGTGGCCGTGCACCCGGCGACTCCCTGCGGCGTCTGCCCGGAGTGCCGGGACGGGCGGCGCAATGTCTGCCGCGACACCCGGTATCTGGGCAGCGCGGCCCGCACCCCGCACGTCCAGGGCGGCTTCGCGGCCGAACTGGCCGTACCCGCCGACCAGTTGAGGCCTCTTCCGCAGGGCCTGCCGCTGGAGCGGGCCGCGCTCGCCGAGCCGCTCTCGGTGGCGCTGCACGCCGTGCGCCGGGCCGGGGACGTCGCCGGGCGGCACGTCCTGGTGACCGGCGCGGGCCCGATCGGCTGCCTCGTCGTCGCGGCGGCGAAGGCGGCGGGCGCGGCCCGGGTGACGGCGACGGACCTGCTCCCCAAGGCGCTGGAGTACGCCTCCGTCGCGGGCGCCGACATCCTCGTACGGGCCGATGATCCGGCCGATCCCGGGTGGCCGGACGAGGCCGACACGGCGATCGAGGCGTCCGGTGTCGCGGCCGGGCTCGACTCCTGTCTGCACCGGGTGCGGCGGGGTGGCGTGGTGGTGCAGCTGGGCATGCTGCCGCCGGGACGGAGTCCGTTCGCCGGGAACCTGGTGGTGAGCCGGGAGATCGAGCTGCGCGGCGCGTTCCGTTTCGACACCGAGTTCGATGCCGCCCTGGAACTCCTGGCGCGCGAGCCCTCGCTCGCCGGGCTCGTCAGCGCCGTGGTCCCGGTGGCCGAGGCGGGCCGGGCGTTCGAACTGGCCGTGGACCGGGCCGCGTCCTGCAAGGTACTGCTCGACTTCGGGGTTCCCGCGAGCTGAACGGCCCGAACCGAGCGGCCCCGAACTCTGTGGCCCCGGCACGCATGCTTGACTTCGAGCGCGCTCCAGCACATTTACTGGCCCGCCATGAGGTACACCCAGCTCGGACGCACCGGACTCAAGGTCAGCCGACTCGTGCTCGGCACGATGAACTTCGGTGGCGAGGCCGACGAGAAGACCAGCCACTCGCTCATGGACGCCGCGCTCGACGCGGGCGTCAACTTCTTCGACACGGCGGACATCTACGGCACGGACGGCGAGAAGGGCGCCACCGAGCGCATCCTCGGCTCCTGGTTCGCGCAGGGCGGCGGCCGCCGCGACAAGGTCGTCCTCGCGACCAAGGTCTACGGCAACATGACGAACGACGGCACGCCGTGGAACCGGCAGTCGTGGCCCAACCACGACCGGCTCAGCGCGCTCAACATCCGCCGCGCCGTGGACGCCTCGCTCACGCGCCTGGGGACGGACCACATCGACGTCTACCAGTTCCACCACATCGACCGGGCCACCCCGTTCGAGGAGATCTGGCAGGCGATCGACGTCCTGATCCAGCAGGGCAAGATCCTCTACGCGGCTTCGTCGAACTTCCCCGGCTACAAGATCGCCCAGGCCAACGAGGCGGCACGGACGCGCGGCCTGGTCGGCCTGGTCAGCGAGCAGTGCCTCTACAACCTGTTCGAGCGGCGCGCGGAGATGGACGTGATCCCGGCCGCGCAGGAGTACGGCCTCGGCGTCATCCCCTGGTCACCGCTGCACCAGGGCCTGCTCGGCGGCGCCCTGCGCAAGCAGCGCGAGGGCACCGGCTCACGCACCCACGTCGGCCGCTCGGGCAGCGGGCTCGCGGACCCGGTGGTACGGGGGCAGGTCGAGGCGTACGAGAAGGTCGTCGCCGAGCACGGTCTCGAACCCGGCGAGGTGGCACTCGCGTGGCTGCTCGGCCGGCCCGGGGTGACGGGCCCGATCGTGGGCCCGCGCACCGCGGAGCAGCTGGACTCGGCGCTGCGAGCGGTCGAACTCGACCTTCCCGAGGCCCTGTTGACGTCGCTCGACGAGATCTTCCCGGGCCCGGGCCCGTCCCCGGAGGCCTTCGCCTGGTGACCGGGCTCGCGCCCGCACGGCTCAGTCGAGCCACTCGCCGTGTTCCCGCGCGGCCCAGTCCCGGCCGACGAACCCGGTGCGCAGACCTCTGCGCGCCTCGGGGTCGCCGGCCGCCATGCCGATGTGCCCGGCGAGCACGATGCCGAGGGCGAGCGCCAGCCAGTCGTGCACGAAGGTGCTGCCGGTGCGCCAGGCCAGTGGCGCGAGGTGCGTGAACCACATGAGCAGGCCGGTGCCGAGCATCACCAGGACGGCACCGGCCAGCCAGGCCGCCCACAGCTTCTGCCCGGCGTTGAACTTGCCCGCCCTGCGGCCCGGCCGCCGCCGTACGGCGGCGCGCAGCCAGGCTCTGTCGTGCGGGCCGAACCGGTTCAGGCGGCCCAGGTCCGCGCGGAAGGGGCGGGAGGCGAGCCCGAGCAGGAAGGGGGCGGGCAGCAGCAGCCCCGACCATTCGTGGAGGGTGACGACGAGGGCGCGGCGGCCGACGAGTTCGGCGAGCTGGGGCAGGTAGAGACAGGCCGCGGTGGCGACGCAGACGCCCATGAGTGCGGCGGTGACACGGTGCACCCAGCGTTCGGCGGGCGTGAACCGCCGGACCCAGGTGGAGAGTTCAGGCTGTGGGGTCATCGCCGCGTCCGTTCGACCGGCCGACCCAGGCGTCGACGTCGTAGCCGCGCTCTTCCCAGTAGCCGGGCCGCACTTCATCGGTGACGGTGATGCCGGAGAGCCACTTGGCCGACTTGTAGAAGTACATGGGCGCTACGTAGAGGCGCACCGGCCCGCCGTGGGCGTGGCTCAGGTCCTTGTCCCGCATCTTCAGGGCCACCAACACATCGGCGCGGCGCGCCTGTTGGAGGGTGAGGCTCTCGCTGTACGTCCCGTCGAAACAGGTCAGACGTACGGCCCTGGCGCTCGGCCGCACTCCGGCGGCGTCCAGGATCGTCGAGAGGCGGACGCCCTCGAAGGAGGTGTCCGGGACCCGCCAGCCGGTGACGCACTGGACGTCCCGGACCATGCGGGTCTGGGGCAGCGCGCGCAGTTCGGGGAGCGTGTGGGCGCCGGGCCGGTCGACGAGGCCGTCGACGGTGAGGCGGTAGTTCTCGGCGGACTTGTGGGGGACGGAAGCGGCGACGGAGTAGTAGCGGAAGCCGCCGCCGTTGGGGAGCAGACCGCTGAGGCCGGTGGGATCTTTCTGGGCGACGCCCTCCAGGACGTGCTGGAGGGCGGGGGCGGCCGCCACGGAGAGCGCGCCCGCGCCCAGCATGCCCAGGATCAGGCGGCGCCCGACGGGGGCGCCGCCTTCTTCGTCGGCCGGACGGCCGGGTTGTGCGTTCACGCTCCGATTCGAGCACCGGACCGGTCGGAAGACCAGCCCTGACCGACGTCCGTCATCGTTCCGTCAGGTCTCACGGGTACACCGTGGCACCCCGCGCCCCCGCATCCCGTTCGCCGGAGGCTAGCCCGCCTTCTTCTCCAGCTGGAACGCCTCGTTGCCCAGTCCGATCCGGGCGTGCGCCTCGGGGTTGCGGGAGCGCAGGACGAGGCTGTAGGCGACGCCGATGAGCGCGGCCAGCACGATGATGCCGGGCAGCACCCAGTTCAGAACGGAGTCGGGGCCCGAGCCGACCAGGACGTCGAAGTCCTTGACCGTGTAGCCGGCGATCACCAGGAGGGCGAGGCCCGCGATGCCGGAGGCCACCAGGCGCCAGGCCTGCGCGCCCGCCGCGCCGCGCTTGACGAAGAAGACGATGACCGCGAGGGACGCGGTGGCCATGAGCAGGATGACACCGAGCGCGCCCACGTTGCCGCCCCATGTGAACAGGTGCAGGACGGGCGCCGTCGGGTCGCCGGCCTTGCCGTCGTCGGCGATCGCGAAGCAGATGACGACGATCAGCGAGATCACCGACTGCAGGACCGAGCCCGTGCCGGGCGCGCCGGTGCCGCTGTTGGTGCGGCCGAACCGGGCCGGGAGCAGCCCCTCGCGGCCCATCGCGAACGCGTACCGGGCCACCACGTTGTGGAAGCTGAGCACCGCCGCGAACATGCCGGTGACGAAGAAGACGTGGACGATGTCGGTGAAGGTACCGCCGAGCCGGTCCTCGGTCAGGCCGAAGAGGAGGTTGGTCGACTGCTTCTGGGCCGCGCCCACGATGCCCGACGGGCCGGTCGCCACGGTCAGCGCCCACGAGCTGAACGCGAAGAAGACGGCGACGCCGCCGACGGCGAGGAACATCACGCGGGGCACCAGGATGTGCGGGCGGCTCGTCTCCTCCGCGTACACGGGCGCCTGCTCGAAGCCGGTGAAGCCGGCGATGCAGAAGCACAGGGCGGTGCCGAGACCGACCCCGGAGAGCGTGGACGGGTTGAAGGCGTGCAGGGACAAGCCCTGGCCGCCCGGGTCGCCGATCGCCGCGATGTCGAAGACGACCACGACGGCGACCTCGATGAGCAGCAGGACGCCGAGCACCTTCGCGTTGACGTCGATCTTGAGGAGGGCGAGCACGCCGACCGCGACGACGGCCACGAGGGCCGGGATCCACCAGGCGAGGTCGACCTCGAGGTACTTCTGGAAGAGGCCCGCGACCTCGAAGCCGAAGATGCCGAAGATGCCGACCTGCAGCACGCTGTAGGCGACGAGCGCGACGAGGGCCGCGGCGGCACCGGTGGTCGGGCCGAGCCCGCGCGATATGTACGCGTAGAAGGCGCCCGCGTTGTGCACGTGCCGGCTCATCTCCGCGTAGCCGACGCTGAAGAGGGTCAGGACGACGCCGAGGATGAGGAAGAGCAGCGGCTGGCCGACCACGCCCATGACCGCGAACGTGGTCGGCATGACGCCGGCCACCACCATCAGCGGTCCGGTCGCGGCGAGCACGGAGAGCAGCAGCCCGGCCGTGCCGAGCCGCCCTGCACGCAGCGCGCTCTCCTCGCCCCGATACGTGCTGATGCCCGGCTCGGCCGCCACTGCTCTGTCGCTCGTGCTCGAACTGCCCGTCGTCATCGCGGGGTTGTCCCTTCCGATGGGTTCTCGTGTGTCGCGTGTGTTCTCGCTGGTTGCTGTCTTCTCGCTCACGCCGTGCCGAGCGCGGCGCTGCGCGCGGCACGGAACGCTTCGTACGGTTCCCGGTCGGGGTACGACCAGGGGGCCGGGGTGACGTGCTGGCCGATGCGGTGGAACAGGGCGGCCGCCTCGGCCGGACGGCCCTCGCAGTACTTGGCGTGGGCCAGGAAGTTGAGGTCGATGCGGCCGCGCGGGTGGGCGACGCCGGCCCGGTCGTGCGGGTCGCCCCACTCCAGCCACCAGTCGAACGCGGCCTTCATGACGAGGCGGGCCCGCCGCCCGGTCCAGTGGCCGGACGCCTTCGGGTCGGGGGGTTCGACGCCCGCCCTGGCGAGGACGCGGTAGCGTTCGGCGTGCGCGACGACCGGGAGCACCGCCAACGGCGAGGCGGGCGGCGCCTGTTCGGCCGCCCAGGCCGCGAAGTCGTAGACCTCGTGCAGCGGGTCCTGCCCCGCGTCGGCGCGCCGCTCGGCGAGCCGGGCCACCATCAGGTGGTGCGCGTGGTGGTGGGCCGGGTGGCGCAGGCGTACCTCGTCGAAGAGCCGGACGACATCTTCCTCGCGGCCCAACTCACGTTCCAGGAGCAGCAGTCCGAGCCAGGGTGTCGGATCCCGTGGCACCAGGGCCGCCGCGTCCACGCAGGCGCCGCGGGCCTTTTCGGGACGCGCCTTGCCGGCCACGGCGCGGTACACGGCGGCGCAGGCGAGGAGGACGGCGGCGTCCGTCGACTCGGGTTCGGCGAGGCGCCAGTCGCCGACCCAGGCGGCCGCGGTGGGTTCCTGCGCGAGGCCCATGACGCGGTGGCCGCGACGGTCCCAGTCCTCACCGGTGGCGGCGAGCAGCGTCCGCACCTCGGTCCACCGGCCCTGCGCGAGGGCGGTGCGGGCGGCGACGAGCTCGGTGTCGTCGAGCGCGGGGTCGAAGGAGTGCGCGGCCTTCTTGCGGGGGCGCCCGAGCGGAGGCGGGGGAGGGGACACCGCGGCGGTTTCCTTCACGACTTTTCAGATACGAAGCAACGAACGTGGGCGACGCGACGCTGCGTGGCCTGAAACGAATGATCACGCACAGCAAACCGGTAGGCGACCCTCCGCGTCAAGGGTGGCCAGGTGACGGACTTCACCAACTCGGCCCGCGGCCCGAGCAGTTCACCGCTCGAATCTCGCAAGCACGGCTGTGAGCTGCGGCATTGAACATATGACACGTGTACGTCACGGTCAGGTGTCGGGGTACTCCCCCGGGGCACTCGTGGAGCGGACCGCGCCGCGGGGCGCTATCGTCGGCAGATACCCACTCCTGCCCGTATCGCAGCTGTCCGAGGTGCGCAGCGTGTCGGTTCTCGTACTCGTCCTCTCCGTGAGCGCGGCCTGCTGCCTGGGCATCGGATTCGTCCTCCAGCAGAACGCGGCACGGCACGCCCCGCTCGGCGACTTCCTCTCCCCCCGGCTGCTGATCGACCTGATCCGGGTGCCACGCTGGCTCGCCGGGATCGGGCTGATGGTGTGCGGCATGGCGCTCGGCGCCGTCGCGCTCAGCCGGGGCGAGGTCACCCTGGTCGAGCCGCTGCTGGCCACGAACCTGCTGTTCGCGCTGGTCCTGTCGCGCCGGCAGACGAGACAGCCGCTCGGCCGGCAGGGCTGGGCCGGGCTGCTGCTCCTCGCGGGCGGCGTGACGGCGTTCATCGTGGCCGGGCAGCCGCACGGCGGCACCGCGGTCACCGACCCGCTGCGGCACTGGCTGATCATCGGCGTGATGGTCGGCGGCGCCCTGTCGCTCGCGGCGCTCGCGAAACGGTCCCGGCTCAGCGCGGCACCCGTGCTGCTCGCGGTCGCGGCGGGCCTGCTGTACGGGGTGCAGGACGCGCTGACCCGGGTGAGCGGTCAGCGGCTCGCCGCCGGCGGCTGGGAGGCCCTGCTCACCGGATGGCAGCCGTACGCGGTGTTCGCCCTGGGGGTGACGGGCCTGGTGCTGGTGCAGAGCGCGTTCGAGACGGCGCCGCTGCGGATGTCGCTGCCCGCGCTCACCGCCGCGCAGCCGCTGGCGGGGATCGTGTGCGGGGTGGGGTTTCTCGGCGACCAGTTGCGGATGGACACCGGCGCGCTCGCGTGGGAGGCGGCGGGCCTTGCCGGGATCGTGACGGGGGTCGTGCTGCTGGGGCTGCACCCGGCCATGCCGGGCGCTGCCGCGCGGGAGCGGGATCATGCGACCTCAAACCCCTCCGGCGATTGAGGAGCGGGGTCCGGGGCGGAGCCCCGGGGCCGAGCGGCATTGCCGGGTGCGGGAGCGTCGTGGTTGCTCGCGCTCCGCGGCGGAGCCGCTGAACGCCACAGCCCCGCGCCCCTGGCGGGGCGCTCGGCAGCCCCGTCAGAGGAGCGGGGAACTGCGCGACCGGCCACGACGCACCCGCACACAGCGACGAGGCCCTCGCATAGCCTCAGGCTATGAATCCGGCTGAGGAAATACTGGACATCGTCGACGCGCAGGACCGTGTCATCGGGCAGGCCCCACGCGGCGAGGCGTACGCCGGAAAACTTCGGCACCGGTGCGCGTTCATCCTGGTCCGCGACCCGCAGAGCAACGTCTTCGTGCACCGGCGCACCCTCACCAAGCTCGCCTTCCCGGGGCTGTACGACATGTTCGTCGGCGGAGTCGTCGGTGCCGGGGAAAGCTATGACGCGGCCGCTCTGCGGGAGGCCGAGGAGGAACTCGGGGTGAGCGGGCTGCCGGCGCCCACCCCGCTGTTCAGGTTCCTGTACGACGACGACGCCGGACGCTCCTGGTGGTCGTACGTCTATGAGGTCACCTGCGATCTGCCGGTGAAGCCGCAGGTCGAGGAGATCGACTGGTACGGGTTCCTGAGCCCGGAAGAGCTGGAGCGGCGGCTCGGGGAGTGGCCGTGGACGCCGGACAGCCTCGAGGCGTACGAGCGCCTGAAGGCTCATCGGTGACGCACAGGTAGGGTCCTGCGAGTGATCGAATTCGTGCGCAACGTCCGGCTCTGGTTCGCTCCTGAACGGATCAGGGACGAGGGCGATACGCCTGACTACCGGTTCTCGCTGGCCAACGAGCGCACCTTCCTGGCCTGGGTGCGCACGGCGCTTGCGCTCATCGGCGGCGGCTTCGCCGTGGACCAGTTCCTGCCGGATCTGCGCTGGGCCTGGCGGGTCGGTCTCGCGCTCGCGCTGCTCGCCGCCGGGGTGCTCTGCTCGCTGCGGGCGGTGAGCCACTGGGTGCGCTGCGAGCGGGCGATGCGACGCGGCGCGGATCTGCCGGTGTCGAGGTTCCCGGCCGTGCTGAGTCTGGTCGTCGCGCTGGTCGCCGTGGCGATGGTCTTCGTGGTGATCGTGGGGTGGGAGGGGTGACCGAGACCGGCGGCCCCGCTCGCGATCCGGGTCTGCAACCGGCCAGGACCCGGCTGGCGTGGCGGCGTACGACGCTGTCGTGCACGGTCGCGGCCGTCCTCGGCGTGAAGACCGTGTTGCACGGCGGAGCCGGGCCGCTCGGCATAGTGGCTGCGGCGCTCTGCCTGGCCGTGTGGCTGGGCTTCCTCGGGGTCGCGCACCGCAGGATCACCGGGCTCGCGCTGAACGAGGCGGCTCCCCCGCTGATGTCCCGGCGGAGCGCGGCGACGGCGGCGCTGTGCACGGTGGCGCTGGCCGTGTTCGCGGCGGCGCTCGTGGTGTGACGTTCCCGCGCGACACCCTGGCGCGACATCTCCATAGCGCAGATCCGGATGTATGGGGACATCCAGGGCTAGCCTTCGACGCGTACCCGCCCCACGGACGTCACCGAAGGTGAGCAGCATGACCACCCCCCATCAGGAGCACCCCGTCCACGAGCACGCGCACGGCCCGGCCTGCGGCCACCAGGCGGTGCCGCACGGCGACCACGTCGACTACGCGCACGACGGGCATCTGCACGCCGCGCACGACGGCCACTGGGACGAGTGCGAACCCGGCTCCCACGTCCCGCACCAGGGCCACGAACACCGGCACGGGGCGGACTGCGGGCACCAGGCGGTCCCCCACGGCGACCATGTCGACTACGTGCACGACGGCCACCGGCACGCGGAGCACGAGGGGCACTGGGACGACCACTGATCCCGCATCGGCACATTCGGTACATGAAGGGCCCGGCACCTGGTGCCGGGCCCTTTCGCATGCCGGTGCGGCAGGGCACCGTAGGCAGCGTTGGAACGATCACATTTCCGTGCGCCACTGGACGACATACCGACTGGTCGGCATGATGATGCCCACTGCTGCTTCTGCTTGTTTCGCTTCTGCTTGCTCTGCTTCTTCTGCCCCTCGCTCACTTCACCCACCCGGACTCCCGGAGGACCGCGATGAGTCACCCCCCTGGCCTCGACCTCGACCGGCTGCGCGCCCACCTCGACCGTGAGCGGCCCGGCCTCGTCAGCGGTCCGCTGTCCGGGCGGCTCATCGAGGGCGGACGCTCCAATCTGACGTACGAGGTCAGTGACGGGACCGCGAAGTGGGTGGTAAGGCGGCCGCCGCTGGGCCATGTGCTGGCCACCGCACACGACATGAAGCGCGAGCACCGGGTGATCGCCGGGCTGCACCCGACGGCCGTGCCGGTCCCCGAGGCGCTGCTGCTGTGCGAGGACGAGGAGGTGCTCGGGGCGCCGTTCTACGTCATGGAGTTCGTGGAGGGGACGCCGTACCGGACCGCCGCGGAACTCGCCCCGCTCGGCGCCGAGCGGACCCGGGCCACCGTGTTCGGGCTCGTGGACACGCTCGTCGATCTGCACGCGGTGGACCCGGCCGAGGTGGGTCTCGGTGACTTCGGGCGCCCGGAGGGCTTTCTCGACCGGCAGTTGCGCCGCTGGGGCAAGCAACTGGACGCGTCCCGCAACCGGGAGCTGGCCGGCATCGACGAGCTGCACGCGGCGCTCGGCCGCTCGCTGCCCGACTCGCCCGCGCCCACGATCGTGCACGGCGACTACCGGCTCGACAACGTCCTCGTACGCCAGGACCCGGACGGCGTCGACCGCATCAAGGCGATCCTCGACTGGGAGATGTCCACGCTCGGCGATCCGCTGACGGACGTCGGCCTGCTCGTGATGTACAGCGCCCGGCTCGAACTGCCGGACTCCCCCATCTCCACGACCGCCACGGCCGCCGGTCACCCGGCCCCGGCCGAGCTGGTCGAGCGGTACGCCGCGCGCTCGGGGCGCGACGTGTCCGCGATCTCCTGGTACACGGCGTTCGCCTGGTTCAAGCTCGCCGTGATCCTCGAAGGCATCCACTACCGCTACACGCTCGGCCAGACGGTCGGCGCCGGCTTCGACCGGATCGGCGAACTGGTCCCGGTCTTCATCGAGCACGGCCGCACCACCCTCACCGACCTTCAGGAAGGCTGATCCCACCCATGGACTTCGCATTCGACGCCCGTACCGAGGAACTGCGGGAGCGGCTCCTCGCCTTCATGGACGCGCACGTGTACCCGGCCGAGGCCGTCGCCGCCGAGCAGCGCGCCGCGCTCGACTCGCCGTGGGACACCCCGGCCGTGGTCGGGGAGCTGAAGGCCGAGGCTCGTCGGCAGGGCCTGTGGAACCTCTTCCTGCCGGATGCCGAGCACGGCGCCGGGCTGACCAATCTGCAGTACGCGCCGCTGGCCGAGATCACCGGCCGTTCCCCGCAGTTGGCGCCCACCGCGCTGAACTGTGCCGCGCCCGACACCGGGAACATGGAGGTGCTCGCGCAGTTCGGCAGCGAGGCGCAGCGGAAGCAGTGGCTGGAGCCGCTGCTCGCCGGGGAGATCCGCTCGGCGTTCGCGATGACGGAGCCCGAGGTCGCCTCGTCGGACGCCACGAACATCACGACGCTCATCGAGCGGGACCCCGACGGCACGGGCGACTACGTCATCACGGGCAAGAAGTTCTACATCTCCGGTGCCATGAACCCGGATTGCAAGGTCTTCATCGTGATGGGCAAGACGGACCCGGACGGGCCGGACATCCGCCGCCAGCAGTCGATGGTCCTCGTACCGCGCGACACCCCGGGCGTCGAGGTGCGCCGGGCCATGCAGGTGTACGGCTTCGAGGACCACTGGCACGGCGGTCACGCCGAGGTCGTCTTCGACCACGCGCGCGTGCCGGCCGCCAACCTGATCGGTGAGGAGGGCGGCGGCTTCGGCATCGCGCAGGCGCGGCTCGGCCCCGGCCGGATCCACCACTGCATGCGGCTGATCGGCATGGCGGAGCGGGCGATCGAGCTGATGTGCAAGCGGGCCGTGGCCCGCACCGCCTTCGGCAAGCCGCTCGCCCAGCAGGGTGTGGTGCAGGAGTGGATCGCGGACGCGCGGGTCTCCGTGGAGCAGCTGCGCCTCCTCGTCCTGAAGACGGCCTGGCTGATGGACACGGTCGGCAACCGCGGGGCCCACACCGAGATCCAGTCCATCAAGATCGCGACGCCCCGGACGGTCGTCGACATCATCGACAAGGCGGTGCAGCTGCACGGAGCGGGCGGCGTCTCGCAGGACTACCCGCTGGCGGAACTCTGGGCCGGAGCGCGGACGCTCCGCTTGGCGGACGGTCCTGATGAGGTGCACCAGCGTTCGCTGGCGCGGCGTGAGCTGAAGCAGTACCTGTAGGCCTCCGGATCGAGGCCGAGGCGCTGCACCGGTTACGGGCGCAGCGCCCGCAGCAGTAGATCCGCCAGTTGGTCGGCGAGCTGCTGCGGGGTGAGCGGGCCGTCGGGGCGGTACCACGTGGACAGGTGGTGGATCGAGCCGAAGTGGTAGTCGACGACGAGGTCCGCCGGGGTCTCGGAGGAGAAGACGCCGGTCTTCTGGCCTTCTTCGATCAGCGCCCGGAACCGCTCGTGGTAACGGCGCCGCTCGGCCCGTACCTGCTTGTTCTTCTCGGGGCTGAGGTGGTGCATGGAGCGGAAGAAGATCGACGCGTCGTCGAGGTTGTCGATCGTGGTGACGACGACGTCCGCCGCCGCCGCGCGCAGCCGCCGCTCGACGGGCTCGTCCCCGCCGGCGAGCGCGTCGAGCCGCTCCTGCTGGAGGCGCAGCACGCGCGCGTACACCTCGTGCAGCAGATCGTCCTTGGAGCCGAAGTAGTGATAGAGGGCGCCCTTGGTGACGCCCGCCGTCTCCACGATCTCCTGCACCGAGGTGCGGTCGTAGCCGCGCTCGGCGAACAGCCGGGTGGCGGCCGCGAGGAGTCGTTGCGGAACGGGCGTACCGTCGCCGTCCGTCGTCGTCCTGGGCACTGCCGCCACCCGCCTTTCCTGTTCTCTGCCGGTCGTACACCGTCATACACCGGTCATGCAGTGGGGGAACGCAGTTCCCGTCGGAGGATCTTCCCACTTGCGGTCTTCGGGAGCTCGCGCAGGACCTCCACGTCGCGCGGGTACTTGTACGCGGCGAGCCGCTCCTTGCAGTACGCGGACAGCTCCTCGGAGGTGGCGTCCGCGCCGGGGCGCAGGCTCACGTACGCCTTGACGCTCTCGCCGCGGTAGGCGTCCGGGATGCCGACGACGGCCGCCTCGCGCACGGCGGGGTGGGTGTAGAGGACGTCCTCGACCTCGCGGGGCCAGACCTTGAAGCCGGACGCGTTGATCATGTCCTTCTTGCGGTCGACGACGTACAGCCAGCCCTTGGTGTCCATGAAGCCGATGTCACCGGTGCGCAGTTCGCCGTCGGGGAAGGCCTCGGCGGTGGCGTCCGGGCGGCGCCAGTAGCCGGGCACGACCTGCGGGCCGCGCACCGCGATCTCGCCCTGCTCGCCGAAGGGGACCTCGTTGCCGAGGTCGTCGAGGATGCGGACGACCGAGTCGGGCCCGGGTACGCCGACCGCGAGGGTGCCGGAGACCGGGTCGACGGGCGCCTCGACGCCCGGCGGCACGGAGGCGCAGGGCGCGGTGCACTCGGTCAGGCCGTAGCCGTTGTGGATGTAGGGGCCGAAGGCGGCGCGGAACTTCTCCACCAGGGCGGGCGGCACCGGCGCCCCGCCCGACGAGATGGAGGCGAACGAGGCGAAGTGCTCGCGGGTCGCCTGCGGCTGGGCGCCGAGCGCCATGAAGGCGGTGGACGGGCCGACCGTGTACGCGGGCTGGTGCTCGATGAACGCGTCGAGGACGACTCCCGGCTCGAAGCGGTAGGCGAGCGCGAGGGTGCCGGTGTTGGCGAAGCTCGCGACGAGTTCGCAGACCATGCCGGTGATGTGGAACAGCGGCGCCAGCGCGAAGTAGGTGGCGCCCTCGGGGAGTCCGAGCCCGGTGCGCTGCCGCTCGGCGTTGTACATGATGTTGCGGTGCAGGTTCGTGGCGCCCTTGGGGGTGCCACTCGTGCCGGACGTGTAGCTGATCAACGCGGTGTCGTCGGCGGCGAGTTCGCGGCCCTCGGGGGCCGGGTGTCCGGCCTGTGCCACGGTCACCAGGTCGTCGGCGTCCTCGGCGGCGGGCGTCACCCGGTCGAACGTCAGGACCCGCTCGTCGCCCCTGGTCTGGAGGTCGAGTTCACAGGCGGTGAGCACGATGCGGACGGGAGAGTCGGCGGCCGTCTCGCGCAGGTACGTGTCCCAGGCGCGGTCCGTGCAGACCAGTCCTGTCACCTCGGCGTCGTGCAGGACGTGCCCGACCTCGCCCGATTTGTACATGGGGTTGACGGGGACGACGACCGCGCCCGCCTTGAACGCGCCGAGCAGCGCGAGCACGAAGTGGGGGGTGTTCTGCAGCATGACGGCGACCCGGTCGCCGCGCTCCAGGCCCCTGGCGGCGAGGTGACCGGCCACCGAGTCCGACAGGGCGTCCACCTCGGCGTAGGTGAGGCGGCCGTCGAAGTAGGCGAGGGCGGTGCGGTCGGAGGCGCGGCGCACGGCGTCGGCGAAGACGTGGGCGACGGTGGCGGCCGGGGTGACCGGGGCTTTCTGCGCGTCGCTGAGCACGCCGAGCCAGGGGCGAGCCGCGTAGATCGAGCCGTTCGCGTCCGTTGCGTCCGCCGTGTCCGTTGCGTCCGCCGTGTCCGTCGTGTCCGCCGTGTCGGTCACAGGGAGGTCTCCCACTTCTGCTGGATGTGGTTCATGTTCGTCAGCCAGCGGTCGGGGACGGTGGCGCGGGCCGCGTAGTACTCGGCGACCTCCGGGTGCGGCAGGATCAGGAAGCGGTCCTCGGCCATGCCCGCGAACAGTGCCTCGGCGACGTCCTCCGGCTCGATGGCGGTCGGCGCGAGGACCAGGTCGCCCGCCGAGCCCGCCGCCGTGAGCATGTCGGTGCGTACGCCCTGCGGGCAGATCGCGTGGACTTTGACGCCGCGGTGCCGGTACGTGAGGGAGAGCCACTCGGCGAAGGCGTACGCGCCGTGTTTGGTGACGCTGTACGGGGCCGCGCCCACCATGGTGAGCAGCCCGGCGGCGGAGACGGTGGAGACGAAGCGGCCGCTGCCGCGCTCCAGCCAGTCGGGGAGCAGCGCGTGCGCGGCGCGGACGTGCGCCATGACGTTCACGTCCCAGGCCGCCGCCCAGACCTGCTCGGGGGCGGCCTCGGTGCCGCCCGAGGCGAGTCCGGCGTTGGCGCAGTAGACGTCGACGGTGCCGTCGAGGGCGGCGCGGGCGTCGTCGACGATCGCGGAGGCGTCGCCGGGGACGGCCGTCGCGCCGATCTCGGCGGCTACGGCCTCGGCCTTGGCGGCGTCCAGGTCGTTGACGACGACGCGGGCTCCGGCGGCCGCGAACCGGCGGGCGAGCGCGGCGCCGATGCCGCCGCCCGCGCCGGTGACGACGACTCCCTGGCCTTGCAGACTCTCCACCATCGGTCTCCTTCGACACGACGCGACACGATGCGACCCGGCTCGGTTGCCTCAGCAGACTAACCAGTCGGTATGGAGTGGGGGAAGGGGTTCCGTCCGGTCAGCGCGGCGGTTCCCCGCCAGGTCGTTCCGTACCGCTCGTCCGGGCACTAGCGTGCATGACCATGCCAGTTCCGATGATCACGGAGGTTCCCGCATGACCATGTCGAGGCGAGTCCTGTTCGCGGCGAGCGCGGGGGCGGTGGGTGCGGTCGGCGGGCTCGCCGCCGGCGCCGGAGCGGCGAGTGCGGCGCCCCGGGGCGGCGGGCACGGCGTGCGCACGGGCTTCGAGCGGCTGGCCGCCGACGGCTACGCGCTGCTCGCCGGCGAGAAGGTCGGCATCGTCACCAACCCGACCGGGGTCACGCGCGACGTGCGGCACATCGTCGACGTGATGCACCCCGACGAACGCGTCGACCTGGTCGCGGTGTTCGGGCCCGAGCACGGATTCCGGGGCACGGCGCAGGCGGGCGGCTCGGAGGGGCGCTACGACGATCCGGCGACCGGACTCCCCGTCTACGACACGTACTTGAAGAGCGGCAAGGCACTCGCCGACATCTTCACGGCGTCCGGCGTCGACACGATCGTCTTCGACATCCAGGACGCGGGCGCCCGCTTCTACACGTACATCTGGACGCTGTACGACTGCATGGAGGCGGCCCAGCTCGCGGGCAAGAGGTTCGTGGTCCTCGACCGCCCGAACCCGGTGACGGGCCGGGGCGCCTACGGCCCGGTCCTGCACAAGGAGTTCGCGAGTTTCGTCGGGCGCCGGGAGATCTCGCAGGCGCACGGCATGACGGTCACGGAGCTGGCCCGCCTGTTCAACGGCGAGTACCTGGCGCACCCCGTCGAGCTGACGACGGTCCCGATGTCGGGCTGGAAGCGCCGTGACTTCTACGACGCCTCGGGCCTGCCGTGGGTGCCGCCGAGCCCCAACATGCCGACGGCGGACACCGCGCTGGTGTACTCGGGGACGTGTCTCTTCGAGGGCACGAACCTGTCCGAGGGACGCGGCACCACGCGCCCCTTCGAACTGCTCGGCGCGGACGGCATCGACGGCCGGTGGGCGGCGAAGGCCAATGAACTCGCCCTGCCCGGCGTGCACTTCAGGGAGGCCTACTTCGCTCCCACCTTCTCCAAGTTCCAGGGGAAGACGATCGGCGGCGTGCAGCTCCACGTCGACGACCGGGAGGCGTACGACCCGGTCCGCACGGGCATCGCCCTGCTCGTCACCGCCAAGGCGGTGTGGAGGGACTTCGCCTGGCGCGCGGACAACGCGATCGACCGGCTCAGCGGTTCCACCCAGGTCCGCACGATGGTCGACGCGGGAGCGTCGACGGACGAGATCGTCGGGGCATGGCAGGCGGAGCTGGCGACGTTCCGGAACGTCCGCCGCCACTACCTGACGTACAGGTAGGCACGGGCGTACGGAGGGCCGTACCGGCAGGCCGGGGCGCGCAGGTCTCAACAACCGAGACGGCGCGTCCCAGGCATTGACTGCCCTATGCAGCTACCGAGACAGTGCTCGACGTGCTCAAAGACGACTCAACCAGGGAGAACGCGCTCGCGGACGCGGCGCAGGCCGGCCCCGAACCGGAGAGCCTGCGCCGCGTGGCGGTGGCCAGTTTCATCGGTACGGCCATCGAGTTCTACGACTTCTACGTCTACGGAACCGCCGCCGCGCTCGTCCTCAACGACGCGTTCTTCCCGAACCTCTCCTCCCTCAACGCCACCCTCGCCTCCTTCTCGACGTACGCCGTCGCGTTCGCGGCCCGCCCGATCGGCTCGCTGATCTTCGGGCACTTCGGCGACCGGATCGGCCGCAAGTCGGTGCTGGTCGCCTCGCTGCTCCTGATGGGCCTGTCCACGGCGTGCGTCGGGCTGCTGCCCGGCTACGGCACGCTGGGCGTGTGGGCGCCCGTCCTCCTCGTCCTGCTCCGGTTCCTGCAAGGCGTCGGCCTCGGCGGCGAGTGGGGCGGGGCGGCGCTGCTCGCCGTGGAGCACGCGCCGCGCGGCAAACGCGGCATGTTCGCGGCGTTCCCCCAACTCGGCCCGTCCGTCGGCTTCTTCGCGGCGACCGGCATCTTCTGGCTGCTCTCGGAGACGCTCTCCGACGACGCGTTCAAGTCGTGGGGCTGGCGCATCCCGTTCCTGCTCTCCTTCCTCCTGGTCGCCGTGGGCCTCTTCGTCCGCCTGAAGATCAGCGAGACGCCTGTCTTCGCGAAGGTGATGCGGGATCAGGAGGCCAGCAAGGCACCGGCGTTGGAGGTCTTCAAGCGCCACCCGAAGGAGATCCTGCTCGGCGCGGGCGGCATGGTCGTCGCGTACGGCCTCTTCTACACGGCCACCACCTACTGCCTCGCCTACGGTACGAAGACACTCGGCGTGCCGCGCAGCACCATGCTCGCGGTGTCGCTGGTGGCATGCCTGTTCCTGGCGGCCGGCACCTGGCTCGCCGCGACACGCTCCGACGCGGGCGGCCGCCGGAAAATGGTGCTCGTGGGCTCCGGCCTCGCAATCGTCTGGGGCCTCCTGCTCTTCCCGCTGATGGACACCGAGCAGCCCGCGCTCATCGCGCTCGCGCTCGGCGGCGCCCTGTTCTGCATGGGTGTGGTGTACGGCCCGATGGGCGCGTACCTGCCGGAGCTGTTCGGAGTGCGGGTGCGCTACTCGGGCGCCTCCTTCGCGTACAACCTGGGCGGTGTACTCGGCGGCGCCGTGGCCCCGCTGGTGGCGACGCGCCTGCAGGGCGCGTTCGGTTCGTCGTCGGTGGGCTGGTACGTGAGCGCAATGGCGGTCGTATCGCTGCTGTGCGTGCTGGCACTGCCGGAGACCCGTGAGCGTGAACTCGCCTGATTTATCGGGCGGTTGATGACGGCACGGCTGGCCAACCCCCGCCTGCGGCAGGACGATGCGGCACACCGCACGGACGACTGCCACGGGGGTTGGCCATGACCGTACCGGAAGTACATGTACGTCCCTACTGGGAGCTGATGTTCGACGCCGACGGCGACCCGGAGCCCGGGCGGCGCGACCGGCT
The DNA here is from genome assembly GCF_044765445.1 of Streptomyces sp. NPDC102467. Lineage (NCBI taxonomy): Bacteria > Bacillati > Actinomycetota > Actinomycetes > Kitasatosporales > Streptomycetaceae > Streptomyces > Streptomyces sp. NPDC102467. The sequence continues at coordinate 393,663 of NZ_JBIWKA010000004.1, forward strand.
GCTGCGCGAGGCGCGCGAGCGCGGGGTGCGGGATCTCGTCGTCCTCGCGCACGGCTGGAACAACGACCGGACCATGGCGACCCGCCTCTACGACCGTTTCTTCGCGCCGTTCCCGACGCTCGCGCCGGGGGCCGGGCTCGGGTACGTGGGCGTGCTGTGGCCCTCCATGCGGTTCGCCGACGAACTGATCCCCGACGTCGGCCCGACCTTCACGGCCGCCGTGCCGGCGCCCCCCGCCACGCTCGACGAGAGCACCCGGCGCGCGCTCGTCGAGACCTTCCCGGGCAGCGGGCCGGTCGTCGATGAGCTGGCCGGGCTCCTCGACCGGCAACCCGACGGGGACGAGGCGTTCGACCGGTTCGGCGCTCTGGTACGGCAGTTGACCGGTACCGAATCTGCCGCCTGTGGAGCGGACACCGAGGAAGAGGACTCCCCGCGCGCCGTTCCCGCGATGCTCCAGGAGAACAGCCGGGTCGTGTGTCTCCAGTTCGCCGACGCCGTGGACGCGACGACGGGCGCGGCTTTCGCGATGCCCGGCGGCCTCGCCAGGGCGTGGCAGGGCGCGCACGAACTGCTGCGCCAGGCAACGTACTTCGCGATGAAGAAGCGCGCGGGAGCGGTCGGGAAGAACGGGCTCGGCCCGCTGCTCGGCCGTCTGGCGGGCGCCGCCCCGGGCGTGCGGGTCCATCTGGTGGGGCACAGTTTCGGGGCGCGCCTCGTGTCGTTCGCGCTGGCCGGACTGCCGGCCGCGGACCGCACCGTGAAGTCGGTGACGCTGCTCCAGGGCGCCTTCTCGCACTACGCGTTCGCGAGCCGCGGCGCTCTGAACGGCCAACAGGACCGGATCGACGGCCCGTTGGTGGCGTGCTACTCACACTTCGACACGGCGCTGAGCACGATCTACCCGCTGGCGTCCCGGCTCGCGGGGGACGACCGGGGGCTTCTCGACCTCGCCGCCCGCTGGGGCGCGCTGGGGTGCGACGGGATCCAGGACCTTCCCGGCGCGGTCCGCCTCACGCTCGCGGACGCGCTGCGGACGGGCGTCCCCGGCACGGGGTGCGTGAGCGTGGACGTGGCCCAGGTCGTGCGCCGCGGATCGCCTCCGTCGGGGGCCCACAGCGACATCTGCCACGAGGAGCTGGCCCGGCTGATCCTCGGGGCCGGGCGGGTGCGCGCCTGAACCGCAGGGAACGAACGCTGCGGGCGGCTCGCGCCACCCGCCGCGCCCTTCTCGTTCCCCTTGATCCCTATCGGTTTGATCCGTATCGGGTTGATCCCTATCGGTGGGCCGGGAACTCCACCACCTGCTGATACGTGGGCCGGTTCTGCCACTGGATCCCGCGGTGCGTGATGCCGCCGAGCGCCCGGTGGACGATGGTGTCCGCACACCACTGGTCACCGGCCTTGCAGCTGTCGTCCCCGGGGTAGACCTCGGTGGCCGGCTTCGCCGCGGCGGTGGCCAGCGTCGTCAGGAGCGCGTCCCGGCAGGCCGAGAGGGATCCCGAGCCGCAGTACGTGTCCCCCAGCTTGCCCTGCACCGGCTGCCCGAGCACCGTCCGCAGATCCTTGTCGACGTAGCCCCACCAGCCGTACTGGAAGGCGGACCCGGCGTGCGATCCGGTCGGGCCGTGCCCGGCCGAGGGTGCCTCGTCGACGGTGAGCTGACCCGTCAGCGCCTGATAGAGGTCGTCGCCGAGACCTGGCTGGAACTCGGCCTTGACCAGCAGCGGCCACCACGCGTCCATGATCCGCACCGCGTCCGGATGCGCGTACGTCTTCGAGCCCGCCGACGTCTGGTTGCGCTGCGCGCCCGCCTTGCCCCAGGCCTCCAACTGCTGCACGGCCTTGCTGAGTTGCAGGTCGTCGACGGGTTTGCTGCGGATCACCTTGAGGATCTCCGGCAGTACCTGTTCGCCGCGCAGATCGGTCACCGCGGCCTCCTCCATGGCCTGCGTGAGCGAGGCACGTGTGACGCCGCCCTGGGCGGTCAGCTTCTTCACGCGGTCGTCGAGGAGGTTGGCGCGCTGGACGGCGCCCAGGCTGAAGTTGGCCGCGGTGAAGTCCTTGGCCTGTTTGTTGTTCCAGGAGATGTAGTAGTCCTGGTTGACCGACTGCGGGTGCTGAGCCGGGGGTGTCTGGGCCTCGGTGTTGTCCGTCGGGTCGAAGTCCTGCCATTCATAGGCCTGTTCGGCCTTCACGGGCAGCGACATGTCGATGTCCTTGGCCCGCACCGGGTTGGCGCCGCTGTTGTAGTACGCGGTGTCGCGCGAGTCGGCGTAGAACCAGTTGAAGGCGTAGCTGATGTGCTGCGCCGCCTTCGCGAAGGACGCGGCGTCCGTGACGTACGACGGGTCGTTGAGCATCTGGAAGCCGATGATCGAGTCGGCCTCGTGACGGTAGGTCGAGCGCAGCGCCGTGTACGCGACGGGTTTGCCGTCGACCGTGGCGCGGTCCGAGACGATGCCGTACTTCGTTCTGAAGACCTGCATGCGGTACGAGCCCGCGGCCGTCGAGTCGGCGACCGTCGGCTTCCAGGCGTTCTTCTTCTCCAGCTTCTCCATCGGGGTGCAGGTACCCCGGTAGAGGTAGGAGGTCGACTGCTTGGTGGGCGTGCCGCCGCCCGGCTCGCACAGCGGTACCGCGTACGTGTCGGTGATGTCCTGTCCCGCGGACGTCGCCGACCAGGCGTAGTCCTGGCCGCGGCCCAGCTGGATGTACATGCCGACGCCCGCGAAGGAGACGCCGCGCGCGCTGATCCCGGGGCCCTGGAGCTCCTGCATCATCAGCAGCTGTGGCGCGAAATAGCCGGTCTGCGGGCCGAACACGGCGACCGGATGCCCGGACGCGGTGTGTTTGCCGGAGACGACGAGAGCGTTCGACATGCCCTTCTTGGACGCCGAGTCCTTGAACATGTCGGCGGGGAGCACCCCGTCGTCGTACATGCCCTGGAGCGGCTTGAGCTTCGTCGGCGCCTTCACCGGGTCCTTGGCCACGGAGCCGGATTTCGCCGCGGTCGCCGCCGAGCCCGTGCGGTCGTAGACGAGCGGCTCCTTGTCGACCGATCCCTTGTCGGGGAGGGCCTGGCCGCGCGGGTTCGCCGGTTTTCCGCCGTAGGGGAAGCTCGTGCCGTCGTGGATGGTGGTGACGGCCTCGGGGTCGTTGCGGCCGCGGAAGGACTCCCAGACCTGGGTGCCCTTCTCCATGCCGTACTTCTCCTGCGACTTCATGAGCGAGAGGGCCGCGTCGACCTCTCCCCCGCCGCCGTTGCCGAAGAGTCCGCCGACCACCGAGGCGAGCGCGATCATGTCGGTGACCTTGAACGGCTGGATCTCGCCGATGTTCGTAATCGCGTCGATCTTGCCGGTGAGGACGTACTCGCCCGGGAAGTAGCGGCCGTTCTTGGACTTCTCGCGGTAGGAGTTGAGGCCGTCGATATAGGCCTGCGCGTCGTCCATGGCCTGCTTGCCGCGCTCGCCGCCGGAGTTCTTGATGAAGTCGACCTGTTTCTGCAGGTCGTCCTCGGTGTACGGGGCCTGCGGCCAGAACTCCTGCTCCAGGCCCTGGTTCGCGAGGGCGCCGCCGGCGAACGACGTCAGCTCGCCGCGGCCGATGTGGCGGAACAGGTCGATCAGCCAGAGGCGGTCCTGACCTGCGGCGAAGCCGGCGCCGAACTCGGTTCCGTACCGCGTGGAACCTTTGATGTGGGGTACGCCGTTCTTCTTGTCACGGGTGATGGTCACGTCGTCGCGGGGGCGAGTGACCGAGCTCACCTGATCGCTCGGGACACCGAAGGAGGAGTCGTTGAAAAAGTTCGTGAGCGTGTCGTCCGTGAGTGAGGGGTAGCCGGACGACAGGGCGTCGTACGGGCCGAGCTGATCGTCGGCGTGTGCGGGCTGGGTGCCGAACAGTTTGTTGCCGAGGATCTCGGCAAGCGTGGCGCTGCCGTTCGCTCCGGGCGGGAGAATGTCCGCGCACTGCCCCTTGCAGTAGTCGCTGACGGGCGCGGGTTCGTCGGCGGCCGTGGCCGTCGAGAGAGGGGAGAGCAGTCCCGCGGTGAGTACAAGGGCCGCGGTGGCCGTAAGTCTCCGCAGAGGGCTACTGGACTTTCTGTGCTGGGTGGTTCGTGGGATGCGTCGTCGCATGCCTGGTCCTCCCGACGATGGTGAGCCGGAGGTTACCGGCGGTTAGCCCACGACAGAAGATGAACATGCGTCACGTTTTCGGAATCACCACAGGGATCACTCGAAGACTCCCCGGCCTCAGAAGGTGCCGGTGATGGGCCCCATCAGAAATCGGATGGAGCCGACCGCCCGGAAGAGGGATCCGAATCGCGTGTCGATACGTCTACTCGGCGACGTCGCTTCTTGGCTGCGGCGATGCCGACGTACGTGTGACGGAGGTGCAGGGCGATGGCTGGATTCCGGAGTCTGGCAAGACAGGTGCGCGACCCGTTGAGCGACCTGGCACTGCGGCGCTATTCACTGCGCAAGTGCCTGGAGAGATTCGCTCCTTACGGCCACCGGGCCACCTGGGACCACCTGTGTTCCCGGGCCGGGTTCGGCCCCGAGGACCGCTCCCCCGACCCGGCCCGCCTGGTGGCGGCGCTGGAGGAGCTGGAGGAGGCGCGGGCCGTCTGGCTCGCGTACGAAGTCGCCTTCGCACAGCGTCGGCGCAAGGAGAAGCACGACGGGCGCCGCCGCCCGGGCAGCGTGGACGACTGGCACCGGCTGACCTGGGGCGGCTTCGGGGTCGCCTGGTGCGACAACCCGTCGGTACACCCCGCCGAGCCGATGGCCGAGGTCCTCCGCCGGCTGATCGGGGCACTGGAGCGCGAGCCGGGCGGCAGCTGCCCCGCGTGCACGGGCACGGCGCTCGTCTGGAAGCACGACCTGGCGCACGAACCGTCGTCGGGCCCCGTCTGTTCCCACTGCGGCATCGTGGTGCCGCGTCCCGTTCTCACCCCCGCGGCCCTGGCGGAAGCCAGGCGGGCGCGGCTGCTGGTCACGGCGTAGAGCGACGAACAGCGCGACGGGGGTGCCGGCCCGACACGGGCGCACCCCCGGATTCACCCCTGGCCTGGGATCACTTCGAGGCGTTCCCGGTTGAGCAGGTACTTCGGCAGATACGGCGCATCGACGCCGACCGGGAACTCCATGTCGTACGCGAGACAGGCCAGGGCCAGCGGACCGAGCGCCACCCGGGCGCGCGGCGCCGCCGAGTCCCCCCAGTAACTTCCGTGCTGCGCAAGGGACTTCGCGAGCGCCTCGCCGAACGCGTCGTGGTCCTGGGTGAGCAACCGATGGAACAGCGCGACCGGCTGGTACTCGACAGCGTTCAGGAAGTCCTTCGGAGCGAGTGTGGCGGCCTCCGGGTGCGAGGTCTCCAGGGTGGTGACGAGCTTGTGGACCACGTCGTCCACGGGACGGTCGAGCCAGTGGCTCTGCAGGGTGTCGATCCAGTGCAGGACGTACTCGTCGACCGGGATGTCGCCGCCGCGCAGAGCGTCGAGCGGCACCTGGCACAGCCGCGTCGTGCGCTCACGCTCACGGGTCACCAGGGTGAGGTAGAAGGCGTCGAGCCAGGCGCGGGCATCCGCGGGCACCTGACGGTCCCCCGTGGTGGGGGCGAACAGGGCCGTGCCGAGTTGCAGGGCGCCGACCCAGGCGTCCCAGGTCTCCACCCGGTCGGCGTCCGGGTCGGTCGCGGCGTGCGCGTGGGCCAGGGCGACCGCGGCGGTGAAGGCGGCGCCGAGGTCACGCGGATCGGCGTCGGACCCAGTGGTCAACTCGGCTGTCTTCGCCGTGAGTTCGTCGCTGCCGGGCACCGCGGTGGAGGCCGAGGCGAGGCGCCCGGCCAGGTCGAGTCCGCGCAGCGCCTTCATCACGTCGAGGAGTTCGGCCGGGGGCCGCAGCGAGAAGGTGCGGGTCTCCTCGTCGATGACGGTGAGCGAGGTCAGCCGCCCCTCGTGCCACCAGTACACGCGCGGCGAGAGCGAACCCGGGCCGTCCTCGTGGGCCTTGAAGGCGTACGTGGCAAGGTCGTTGATCGCGTCGACGACGCCGCCGTCGACGATCGGATGGAACGCGAGGAGGTGCCGGGTCGGTACGACGACGAGCGCGCCCGCGTCGGGCATGCGCCGCCCGGTGACCTCGGCGACCAGCTCCTGAAGGACGAGCGCCTTGGTCGCGACGAACGGCGAGTCGCCGTACACGGAGTACAGCACGGCGTGTCCGTCGAGCCGCACCTCTTCGTAACGCAGCGGCTCCCGCACCAGATTGCGCTGTCCCGCGGCCCACAGCGCGTCGGCGCCCGCGCGGGCCACGTCCTGGTCGGTGAGCAGACGCACGGAGGCGGCCCCGTCGAGGGCGAGTGCGAGGCGCAGTCCTTCGGCGACGTCGCGCAGGTAGGTGAACTCGGCGGCCGTCTCGGCGGGGACGGCGCCGGGCGGCACCAGGCGCAGACAGACCCGCTCCAGCAACTCCTCGGCGCTCTCGCCGCCTTGGGACGCGGCAGCGAGGCTCGCGAAGAACGCGTCGACCAGCGCGGGCCAGGTGTCCTCGGGCGCGGCGTGGCAGTGCTGCGCCAGGTTCGTCAGCGGGTGACGGTGGCCGTCGGCCTCGGCCGTGTCGCCGGCCACCGCGGGGCGCACGCCGGTGCGGGCGTGCAGATGGTCGGCGACGAGGCCGCGCAGCCGGTCGGCCTGCGCGGGGGTGAGCAGGGGCAGATGAGGGTCAGGCGCGTCGTGTGGTGTCACGGCTCGACTCTACGAGGCGCGCGTGCAGCGCGTCGGCGTCGGGCAGGAACCACAGCTGGCGGCCCCGGTTGCTCTCCCGGACGAAGTCGCGAAGTGCCGTACTGGCGGCGGCTCTTGCCTCGATGTCGCCGAGGATCGCGAGCTTCATCCGGTAGTTGACGAACTTCTGGACGACGTCGCCCGCGACACGCGTCCGCAGCTGGAAGAAGTCCGGACCGCACCGCTCGGCCGGGACGGCGACCCAGGCGGCGCCGAGGTATCCGGCCTCGCCGATCAGGTCGAGCGCGGCTCGCTCGCCGTCGAGCGGCGGTCCGTCCGGGGAACACACGAACACGGACTCGCCCGCCATCTCCCGCAAGCCATCGGTGCCGGCGGCGCCATCCGTGCCCTCGGTCGGTTCGGTCATCGCGGGTCCTCCACCAGAACGTCGACGGTTCTCAACAACCCGGCCGCCTCGGCCGGTGTGCCCAGCACGACGATCTTAAGCACGGCGCGCCCTTCGTCGTAGACGCTCTCCCCGCGCAGCCGGGCGCCGGATCACGGACTGATCATGGCCGGATCACGTCCGTCTGGATCGCGAGCTTGAACTCGGCCAGCACGATCGGCACGGCGATCCCGGAGTCCCCCCTCCGCGCCGAGATCTTCAGGCCGACCGGGGTGCCCGGGTGCACGAACATCTGCCAGGTGTAGGAGCGGTACTGGCCGCCGCCGGTGGCCGAGATGTCCGTGGTCGCGGTCGAGTCGTACTTGGTGGAGAGGTTCAGCGGGTCGCGCACGAAGCGGGCGCGGTATTCGGTGGCCCGGCTGTCCGCCGCCCAGAAGACGAGCGCCGACAGCGTGCCCCAGCCGTCGTGGCTCGGCCAGATCAGCCCGGAGCGCGCGTCCGGGTACTTGGAGGTGCCGCCGCCCGCGGCCGGGTCGTGCATCTTCCACGGGTCGTACGACTCCTCGGCCGCCTGATACGGGAAGCGCACGAGGTGGTAGCCGTCGCTGTCGTAGGTGATCTTCTGCGCGCCCGAGTGCGCGGACTCGTACTTGAGTGAGCTGATCGCTACTGGCATGTCGTTTCTGCCCCCGTTGTCAGTGGCTGCTGGCACCATCACATTCATGGTGTTCGTACAGGTGTGCCTGAACGGTGCTCGTGGTGCTGATGACGGAGCGGTGGTGCCGTTGTCGCCCGGCGCGCTGGCCGAGGCCGCCGAGGCGGCAGTCGCGGCGGGTGCGTCGGATGTCCATGTTCACCCCAAGTCCCCTTGTGGAGAAGACACGTTGTCGCCGCGTTCGGTTGCGGCGGCGCTCGAGGCGATCCGCGCGCGGGTGGCGGTGCCGGTCGGCGTGACGACAGGCGCGTGGGCCGAGCCGGACCCCGCGGCGCGCGTGGCGCGGATCCGCTCGTGGACGACCCTGCCGGACCACGCGTCGGTGAACTGGCACGAGGAGGGCGCGGAGGCGGTGGCCGCGGCGCTCCTCGACCGGGGCGTCGGGGTGGAGGCGGGGATCTGGTCGGGCACGGACGGGGCGGAGCGGTTCGCGGCGTCGCCGCTCGCGCCGCGGGTGCTGCGGGTGCTCGCCGAGGTGACCGAGCCCGGACCCGGGCCGGCCGAGGGCGCGGCCCGCGCGTTGCTGACCGCCATCGGCTCCGGGCACGGGCGGCCCGTGTTGCTGCACGGGGAGGAGGGCGGGGCGTGGCCTGTGCTGAGGCTTGCCGCTCGGCTGGGGCTTGATATGCGGATCGGCCTGGAGGACACGTTGGTCCTGCCGGACGGGGGGCGGGCTCGTAGTAACGCCGAGTTGGTCGAGGTTGCGCTCGGGCTGTAGGAGGACGCCTGCGCGTCTGCCTGGGTGCGGCTGGTGGGCGGCCTCGGGTCGTGTGTGGCCGGTCGCGCAGTTCCCCGCGCCCCTTACGGGGCGCCACCGCGGGTTGTCCGTCGCTGATCGCGCAGTTCCCCGCGGCCCCTACGGGGCCGCCACCCCCACCAGTAGGACCCTCGTTCCTGGTTCCAAGGGGCGCCAGCGGTGCGGGAGTTCGGCTGCGCAGTAGAGGGTGTCGCCGCGTTCCAGGATGTAGCGCGTGCCGTCCGCCTCCACCTCCGCCGAGCCGTCGGCCACGTAGAGGATCTCGTCGCCCGCGTGCCGGTACGCGCGGTCCCAGTCGTGATCGCCGGTGAACTCCAGGGCGTGCAACCGCTGTTGACCGCGTACGAGAGGGCGCACCCCGCCCTCGGTCGTCGGCGGGGTCGCGGCTCGGACCACGTCGACCGGGCGGGGCGTCTCGGCGGCGGCGAGGAGTTCGACGGCGGTGGTGTCGAGCGCGTCGGCGATGCGCTGCAGCGAGTTCATGCTGGGGCGCGAGCGGCCGTTCTCGACCTGGCTCAGGAACGGGACGGAGACCCCGGCCCGGCGCGCCACATCGGCGAGCGTCAGCTCCAGGGCGCGCCGCCTGCGCCGGATACCCGGTCCCACGTTCATGTACTTGTAACGCCTTTCCCCTGCGTCCCCTGTTCCTGAGCACCCTACCGCCGTGCTTAACTCCTTCACTGTCACTTAAAAAAGTTAACCACGGACGAACGACGGAGGAGCCCATGGCTCGGGTGGACCAGAACCAGCGGCGTCGCCGCGGCACCGGCCTGATCGCGCTGGACGAGGACGCCGCGTACGGCGGCTACACGCTGTTCGCGCCGCTGACCGGCGCCGGCGAGGTGTACCTGATCGACCTGCGCGGCGAGGTCGTGCACCAGTGGAACCTGCCGCACCGACCCGGCCGGCACGCCCGCATCCTCCCCAACGGCAACCTCGCCTACAGCGGCGTCCTGCCCGACGAGCCCGCCCTGTTCCCGATGTGGCACAAGTACCGTGGCGGCCTGATGCAGGAGATCACCCCGGACGGCACGGTCGTGCGCGAGCACCGGGACCCGCTCCAGCACCACGACGCCCACCACTACGGCGACGGCCGGATCCTGTACACCGCCCTCGAACCGCTCACCGGTGACGCGGCCGCGGCCGTGCGCGGTGGGGTCCCCGGTTCGGAGGCCGGTGGCGGGACGGTGTGGGCCGACACGATCGTCGAGGTCGACGCCGACGGGAACAGGACCTGGGAGTGGAAGGTCTCCGAGCGGCTGGACCGCGCCGACTTCCCCCTCCACCCCGACTACGCCCGCGAGCACTACCCGCTGATCAACAGCGTGCTGCCGCTCGCCGACGGGAACATCCTCGCCAGCTTCCGCTCGGTGTCGGCCGTCGTCGTCATCGACCGGGCCACCGGTGACATCGTCTGGCGCTCCGAGCCGGGCGTCGTCTCGCAGCAGCACTGCCCGACCGAGCTGGAGAACGGCAACTTCCTCGTCTTCGACAACGGCGTCTTCCGGCCCGGCTGGGACGTCCCGTTCAGCCGCGTCATCGAGATCGAACGCAGCAGCGGCAAGGTCGTCTGGGAGTACCACGACCCGGCGCGCGAGTCGTTCTTCGCACCGTTCATGGGCAGCGCCCAGCGCCTGCCGAACGGGAACACCCTGGTCACCGACTCCCCCGCGGGCCGCCTCTTCGAGGTGACCGGGGACGGCTATCTCTGCTGGGAGTACGTGGTCCCGTACTTCGGCGGCTACCAGGAGGAAGAGGTGCGCAAGCTGTTCCCCTCCGAGCCCAACGCCACCTTCCGCTCCTACCGTTACTCCGCCGCCGAGCTGCCCTGGCTGAACCGGTGACCTCCACCGCGGCCCCGTCCGGAGCGACCGTGGCACCCGTCGACGAGCGCCTGCCGCTCCAGCGTCTCGTCCCCCTCGCCTGCCAGCACCTGCTGGCGGGCGTGGCCGCTCCCGTCTCGTCCGTCATCCTCATCGGGACGACTCTGAAGCTGTCGACCGGGCAGACCGCGTCGCTGCTCAGCGCGACGCTGGTGCTGTGCGGGATCGGCGCGCTGCTGCAGTCGCTGGGCGTGCGCGTGCTGCGGGTGGGGGCGCGGCTGCCGTTCCTGATGCTGCCGGGCGGCGCCGCCGTGGCGATCTTCCTGCAGATCGCGCGGGAGTACGGTCCGGCGACGGCGTCCGGCTCGGTCCTCGTCTCGGCCGCCTTCCTGCTCTGCGTGCTGCCGTTCTACGGGCGGCTCGTCCGGCTCTTCCCGCCCCTCGTGATGGGGACGACGGTCGTCCTCATCGGCATCAACATGATCAAGGTGACCGCGCCGATGGTCGCCTCGGGCCCGGGGCTCGGCTTCGCGACGCTCGGTGTCATCGCCTTCTTCTTCCTCGTCCTGCGGGGCGTGTGGCGGCAGATGGCGGTGCTGCTCGGCCTGGCCTGCGGCACGCTGATCGCCGTCCTCACCGGCACCGAGCTGCAGGTCGCGCACGGCGGCACGTTCGCCCTGCCGGACCTCTTCCCGTACGGCGCCCCGCACTTCGATCTGCTCGCCGCGATCCCGCTGCTGGTCTTCGCGCTCGCCTCGCTGGCCGAGGCCACCGGGCAGACGGTGCTCAACAGCGAGGCCGTCGGCCGCGCCCCGGACCCGGGCCGTGACGTGCCGCGCATCGCCCGCGCCGACGCGCTCGTCTCGCTCGGCTCCGGGATCTTCGGTACGTCGCTGATGGTGACCAGCGCCGAGAACATCGGCATCGTCCAGCTCACCCGCGTCCGCAGCCGCTTCGTGACGGCCGCGGCCGGGGTGCTGCTGATCGTGTGCGGGCTCCTGACGCCGCTGACCCGGCTGCTCGCGGCGATCCCCGAACCGGTGGTGGGCGCCGCGGGGCTCGTCATCTACGCGGTGATCGCGGTGATGGGCTTCGGCATGCTCTCCCGTACCGATCTGAGCCACGGCACGGACAGCGTCGTCATCGCCCTCGCCCTGGTGATCGGCATGCTGCCCATCGTGGCACCGGAGATGTACGCGGACCTGCCGTCCTGGGCCCGCACCCTGTTCGGCAGCGGCGTCGCGGCCGGGGCGATCGCGGCGGTGGCCCTCACGGCGGTGTTCCGGGCGCTGGGACCCGCCGTCACGGCGCCGGGCGCTCCCGACGATCCCGGCGCTCCGCCATCAGACGCGAGCCGGTGAGCCGTTCGCCGAAGACGTCGTCGGGGTTGGACAGCACACAGGTCTCCAGGGAGAGGCAGCCGCAGCCGATGCAGTCGGTGAGGTGGTCGCGCAGGCGGCCCAACTGCTTGATGCGCTCGTCCAGTTCGGTCCGCCAGACCTCCGAGAGGTGCGCCCAGTCCTCGCGGTTCGGGGTGCGCTCCTCGGGAAGCTCGGCGAGGGCGTCGCGGATCGTCGCGAGAGGGATGCCGACGCGCTGCGCGGCGCGGATGAAGGCGACGCGGCGCAGGGTGTCGCGGGTGTAGCGGCGCTGGTTGCCGGAGGTGCGGCGGCTGTCGATCAGACCCTTGGACTCGTAGAAGTGCAGGGCGGAGACGGCGGCGCCGCTGCGCGCCGACAACTGGCCGACGGTGAGCTCGTGAACCTTCTCCGGAATCTGTGGCACCCGGCCGAGCCTAGTCGCCGGGCCGGTGGCGTTGTTAGCATGCCCAGAGTGCTGAGCAAGCGCTTAGACAACGGACCTGGGAGGTCACTGGACATGGCGGAGCCGCGGGTTTTCAAGGACGCAGACGAGCTGAAGGCCGCTGTCGGCGAGCAGCTCGGTCACACGGACTGGGTCGCGATCGAGCAGGAGCGGATCGACCGGTTCGCCGAGGCGACGGGTGACCACCAGTGGATCCACGTCGACCCGGAGCGCGCCAAGGCCGGACCGTTCGGCACGACCATCGCGCACGGCTACCTGACGCTGTCGCTGCTGCCGCTGTTCGGGCCGCAGCTGATCGCCGTCGAGGGCGTGAAGATGGGCGTCAACTACGGGACGAACAAGGTGCGCTTCCCCGCCCCGGTGCCGGTCGGCTCACGGCTGCGGGCGACGGCGAAGATCACGTCCGTGGACGACGTGCCGGGCGGGGTGCAGGTGTCGGTGGCGTTCACCGTGGAGCGCGAGGGCGGCGAGAAGCCGGTCTGCGTCGCCGAGTCGGTGTCCCGCTACTACTTCTGAGCCCGCGCTCCCACCATTTTGAGTACGAGGTCGGCGTAGAGCGCGCCGACCTCGTCGGGGCTCCTGCGGCCCTGCGTGTTGAACCAGCGGGCCACGTCGATGCAGAGGGAGAGCACCGCGAGGGTGGTGCCGGGGACGTCGGGGACGTCGAACTCGCCCGCCTTGACGCCGTCGTTGATGATCTCGCGGACGGCGTTGTCGCTGCGGCGGCGCAGCTCCACGATGGCGGGGCGGTGCTCCTCGCCGAGCGAGTCCAGTTCGTACTGGACGACGCGGGCGGTCGTGTGGTGCCCGGCGTGCCAGCGCACGAAGGAGCGCACCGCCTCGGTCAGCCGGTCGGTGGCGCTCCCCTCGCCGTCGGCCGCGCGGCGCAGGATCGCCAGCGCTTTCTCGTGGCCGATGCGGCTGATCCGCAGGAGGAGCTCCTCCTTGGTCTTGTAGTGGATGTAGAGCGCGGCCGGGCTCATGCCGGCGCGGCCCGCGATGTCGCGGGTCGTGGTGGCGTGGTAGCCGCGCTCGGCGAACGCCTCGACCGCGGCGACGAGCAGTCGCCGGGCCGCGTCGGGGGTGACCTCGGCCCACGGCATCTCGTCGATCGCCTGATCCTCGACGTGGTCCTCGACCCGCTCGTCCTGCGTCATCGGTCCGCTCACATCCTCCCGGGTACGTGCGCCCACACCATACCCTCCGGGGTGAGCGCTCGCTTAGGTCAGCTGATCGCGCGGGTCAGACGACCGGCTTGAAGGGGTCGTGCTCCGCGAGGATCTTCTCCAGGCGGGCCTGGTCGACCCGGCTCACGATCTGGTCCGCCTCCTGGCGGTCCCTGATCACCTTGGCCAGGGTGAAGGCCGAGGTCGTGAGGTAGAGGACCGAGATGGCGAGGAACGCGCGGATCCAGCCGCTCACATCGAGGCTGTAGATGCCGATGGCCACCGCCGCGAGCGCCACCGCGAAGGAGGCGAGGGCCTGTCCGTAGAAGGCCGTGGTGTTCTGCTGCTTGACCGATGTCTCACTCATACGGCACAGCATGGGGCGGACGTGGCCGCAGTCACATCCGCTCCCCTACTCATGTACGTACTCAGTCAGAACGCCGAGACCCCCGTCAGGGCGCGGCCGATGATCAGCTTCTGGATCTGGCTCGTGCCCTCGTACAGGGTCATGACGCGCGCGTCGCGCAGCAGCTTGCCGACCGGGTACTCGTCTATGTAGCCGTAGCCGCCGAAGACCTGGAGGGCGTTGTTGGCGGCGCGGACCGCGGCCTCGGACGCGAAGAGCTTCGCCTTCGATGCGGGTGTCGCGAAGTCCTCGCCGCGGTCGATGAGGTCGGCGACGCGCCAGGTCAGCAGGCGGGCCGCGTCCACGTCGACGGCGATGTCGCTGATCAGCTCCTGGACCAGCTGGTACGAGGCGATCGACTTGCCGAACTGCTCGCGCTCACCGGCGTAGCCGACCGCGGCGTCGAGCGCGGCCTGGGCGATGCCGACGCAGCCGGCGGCCACCGACATCCGCCCCTTGGCCAGGGCGGACATCGCGATGGAGAAGCCCTTGCCTTCGGGGCCGAGCAGCGCGGTGGCGGGGACGCGGACGTCCTCCAGGGACAGTTCGGCCGTGGCCTGACCGCGCAGGCCGAGCTTGCCGTGGATGGTGCGGCGGGTCAGGCCGGGGGTGTCGGTGGGGACCAGGAAGGCCGAGACGCCCTTGTGGCCGGGCGCGTCGGTGGAGCGGGCGAAGAGGAGGACGACATCGGCCCAGGTGCCGTTCGTGATGAACATCTTCGAGCCGTTGATGACGTAATCGTCGCCGTCGCGTACGGCCCGCGTCGTCAGATTGCCCGCGTCGGAACCGGTGCCCGGCTCGGTGAGGCCGAAGCAGCCGAGGGCCTCGCCCGCCGTGAGCCTCGGCAGCCAGGCGCGCTTCTGCTCCTCGGTGCCGTACGACTGGATCGTCTTGGTGACGAGGCCGAGGGAGACCGAGACGATGCCGCGCACGGAGGAGTCGCCGCGGCCGAGCTCCTCGGTGACCAGGCAGTACGCGAGGTGGTCGCCGCCCGAGCCGCCGTACTCCTCGTCGATGGTCAGCCCGAGGAAACCGACGTCGCCGAGCTTCTTGACGACGGCGCGGTCGACGTCCTCGGCGCGGTCCCACGCCACCACGTTCGGCGCGATCTCGCGGTCCACGAAGTCCTTGGCCAGCCGACGGACGGCCGTCTGCTCCTCGCTCAACTCCAGATTCACGGACGACTCCCAGGCACGTGCGGCAGCTGCTCTTCAGAGCCGGGCGTGGAGCCGGGCTTTAATTAGCACTGCTAGTTTTTGGCTGACAGCCCTACTATGTGCCGCATGGCCCGACCGCGCAAGCCCCTCCTGAGCACCGACCGCATCGTCGACACGGCCCGCGCCCTCGTCGACGCCGAGGGGCTCGCGGCCGTCTCGACGCGGCGGCTCGCGGCCGAACTCGGCGTGAGCGGGCCGTCCCTGTACAACCACTTCGGGACGAAGGACCAGATCCTGGAAGCGGTCGCCGACTCGGTGAGCGCGCAGGTCGATCTGTCGATGTTCGACGCCGGCGACACCCGCGGCTGGCGGACCGCGCTGCACGACTGGGCCGTCTCCTACCGGGCCGCTCTGCGCGAGCACCCGAACATCGTGCCCGTGCTGGCGCAGGGGCCGGGGCGGCGGCCCGCCGGGCTGCGGCTCGCGGACGCCGTGTTCGGCTCGATGACCGATGCCGGGTGGCCGCCCGCGCAGGCCACGTCCATCGGCGCGCTCATGCGGTACTTCGTGATGGGCTCCGCGCTCGGCTCGTTCGCCGGCGGGTTCGTCGACGACGAGACGGCGTACGACCCGGCCGACTATCCGCACCTCGGCCAGGCGCACCTGCTCGCGGAGCACCAGGACGTCGTGGACGACCGGGCGTTCGAGACAGGGCTCGCGGCACTGCTCGACGGTCTCTCCGTCCAGTACGAGCAGGTCGTGACGACCGCGCACTGAACCGTGCCGTGGACACTTCGGCCCCCGCCGAAGCGTGCCCGGCGCATCCTTGAACCATGGCCGCATCCAAGGAACCGGGCGCCCCGAAGCTCGCCGCGCTCGCCTCGCTGATCGCCGACGAGACCCGGGCCGCGTGTCTGCTCGCGCTGCTCGACGGCCGGGCCTGGACCGCGGGCGAGCTCGCGCGGCACGCAGGCGTCGCCGCCTCCACGGCCAGCGAACACCTCGGAAAACTCGTCGCGGGCGGGCTCCTCGCGGAGGAACGGCAGGGCAGGCACCGGTACGTACGCCTCGCCGACGTAGGGGCCGCGCAACTCGTGGAAGGGCTCGCCGCGTATGCCGTGCCCGGCGGAGGTGAGCGGCCCCCGACCCTGCGGGCGTCGTCGGCGCGGGACGCGATGGCGCGCGGGCGCACCTGTTACGACCACCTCGCGGGGCGGCTCGGGGTCGCCGTGGCCGACGGGATGGTGGAGCGGGATCTGTTGCGGGTCGACGCGGGGTTCGCGCTGACGGACGCGGGTCTCGGCTGGTTCCGGGGGCTCGGGATCACGCTCGATCCGGGCGGGCGGCGGCCGCTCGCGCGCGGGTGCCTGGACTGGACGGAGCGGCGGGTTCATCTGGCCGGGGTGGCGGGGGCGGCGTTGTGCCGCCACGCCTTTGCCTCCGGCTGGGTCGGGCGGATCGGGTCCGAGCGGGCGGTTCGGGTCACCCGGGGTGGGGCGGAGTTCTTCTGGGCGGAGTTGGGGGTGCGGGGCGCTTTTTGACCGGTCCGCCTTTTCGTCCGCCCGGCTGGTCCTGTGGGGCGGCTGCGGGCCGGTGGGGGCTGGTCGCGCAGTTCCCCGCGCCCCTCAGGTGCGCACTGCGTGCGCTACCTCAGGGGTTCCTCTGGAGGCGCGGGGAACTGCGCGGCCGGCCTCGGTGGAAGCCGCGCCCTCCCACCCGGCCCCCCGTCGCCGATACGCAGTGGGATCGGCACCTCGCCCGGCCCTGTCCGGGAAGGAGCGGTAAGGTCCGTCCGCCGGGTGGGGAAACATCGTCGTAACGCGGGAGCGGCGGATGGTACAGGTGGCCGGGGCGGCAATTCAGCCCGAAGTGGTACGTAGCTGGGCGTCGGATTGCAGACAGTTCGGGCTGCGCGTGCTGCGCGGGATGGGTCAGGTGGTGTTCCTGCCGCGTGCGCTCACCGGGGCGCTCTTCACCGCCGCCTTGTTCGCCGCCGGATGGGAGTACGGGCTCTACGGGATCGGCGGCGCCGCCGTCGGGACGGGCGCCGCATGGCTGCTGGGGGTGGACCGGGAGCGACTCGCCCAGGGCATGGAGGGCTTCAACTCCTGCCTGGTGGGTGTGGGCTGCGCGGTGTTCCTCGGGGCCGGGCGTCCGTCCACCGTGCTCGTCGCGTTGCTCGGGTGCGCCGTGGCGACCGTCGCCACCGCCGCGGCCGGACGGGCGCTCGGCTCGTGGGGACTGCCCGCGCTGACCCTGCCGTTCTGCGCCGTGGCGACCGCGATCACGCTGGCCGCGCCCGGACTCGGCCGCGTGTGGGGCGGCGGCGCCGGGCTCGCCGCGCTGCCGGAGCCGGTGGCGGGCCCCGGTGACGGCGGGCTCCGCCTCGCGGACCTCGCACAGGGGTTCCTCGCGGGATTCGGCCAGATTTTTCTGATGCCGCAGTGGTACGTGGGTGCGCTGGTGCTGGCGGGACTGCTGGTGGCGGGGCCGCGCGTGGCGGGTGTGGCGTGTCTCGGGAACGCCGCCGGGATGGCGGCCGCGTGGGCGTTCGGGGTGCCCGGCGCGCACCTCACCGACGGCACGTCCGGGTACAACGCGGTGCTGGTCGCGCTCGCGCTGTGCGGGGTGTTCCTGGAGGCGACGTCGCGTACGGTGCCGTACGCGCTGACCGGGGCGGTGGTCGCCACCGTGTCCGCCGGCGCGATCGGGGCGCTGGCGGCGCCGGTCGGCGGGCACACGTTCACCTGGCCGTTCGTCGTGACGACGCTGGTGTTCCTGGTGGCGGCCCGGTCGTTCCCCCGGCTGACGGCGGCGCGACCTTCGAGCCCCGCGGGCGATTGAGGCGGGGCCCGGGGCAGAGCCCCGTGACCTCGCCCCGGGCGGCGTCCAGCGGAGAACACGGCCGACGGTCAGGCCGACTCCAGCGCCGCCACGTCGATCTTCCCCATCTTCATCATGGCCGCCATGACCCGCCCGGCCCGCTCGGCGTCGGGATCGGCGAGCAGCTCGGTCAGGCGCTTGGGGACGATCTGCCAGGACAGGCCGTACTTGTCCTTGAGCCAGCCGCACGGTCCTGGCTCGCCGCCGTCCGCCGTCAGCCGGTCCCACAGCCGGTCGACCTCGGCCTGGTCCACGCAGTCGACGGTGAACGAGACCGCCTCGTTGAACGTGAACTCGGGGCCGCCGTTCAGCGCCAGGTACTCGGTGCCGGCGAGCCGGAACTCGATGGTGAGGACCGAGCCGGGCTCGCCGGGCCCCTCCTTGCCCCAGCGCTGCACCTCCAGCACCTCGGAGTCCGTGAAGAGCGACAGGTAGAAGTCGACGGCCTCCTCGGCCTGGCCGTTGAACCACAGGCAGGGCCGGATCTTCTGCACGGTGCTGGTCATGGTGTGCCTCCTCGTTCCCGTATCAGGCTTCTCCTGATGCAGACCGCCTGCGACACGGGAACTCATCGGCACACCCGGCCCGAACCGGCTAGAAGACCACCAGCGCCCGGCCGCCCTTGCCGGCCAGCATGTTGTCGAACGCCGTCGGGATGTCGTCCAGGGAGATGTGCTCCGTCACCAGCGCGCTCAGGTCCAGGCGGCCCGCGCGGATGTGGTCGGCCAGGACCGGGAGGTCCCTGGCCGGGTCGGAGTTGCCGTAGACGCAGCCTGCGAGGGTGCGGCCGAAGTGGAAGATCTCCAGGGCGTTGAACGTGACCTGTTGGTCCTTGCCGCCGATGCCGACGACCGTGGTGCGGCCGCCGCGCCGGGTGGACTCCCACGCCGTACGGATCGTCACCGCGCGGCCGACGCACTCGACGGCCACGTCGACGCCCTGCTTGCCGGTGAGGGCACGGATCTCGCGGGCGGTGTTCTCGGAGGCGATCACGTAGTCGGTGGCTCCTGCCCGGCGGGCCAACTCCTCCTTCTCCGGGGAGACATCGACCGCGATGATCTTCGATGCGCCCGCGATGCGCGCCGCCTGGAGCGTGGCGAGGCCGACGCCGCCGACGCCGTACACCGCGACGGTCTCGCCCGCACGGACCTGTGCGGAGTGGTGGACCGCGCCGTAGCCGGTGAGGACGGCGCAGCCGAGGAGCGCGGCGTCGGTGAGCGGGACGCCGGCCGGGGCGGGCAGGACACAGTTCGCGGCGACGACGGTCTCCTCGGCGAACGCGGCGACGTTGAGCCCGGGGTGCAGGTCGGAGCCGTCGGAGGAGCGGTGCGCGTAGACGTCGGCGGCACCGGCCAGGGCGTTCGCGCAGAGCCAGACCTCGCCGAGCGTGCACGCGTGGCAACTGCCGCACGAGGGAGCCCAGTTGAGGACGACCTCGGCGCCGGGCGC
Source organism: Streptomyces sp. NPDC102467 (assembly GCF_044765445.1). Taxonomy (NCBI): domain Bacteria; kingdom Bacillati; phylum Actinomycetota; class Actinomycetes; order Kitasatosporales; family Streptomycetaceae; genus Streptomyces; species Streptomyces sp. NPDC102467. The sequence continues at coordinate 412,982 of NZ_JBIWKA010000004.1, forward strand.
GACGTGCGTGACGCCCTCACCGACGGAGACGACGGTGCCCGCCCCTTCGTGCCCGAGGACGGCGGGGACCGGCACGCGCATGGTGCCGTTGGTCAGGGAGAGGTCGGAGTGGCAGACCCCGGCGGCGGCGAGCTTGATACGGACCTGGCCGGGCCCCGGCTCGGGCAGGTCGATGTCGGCGATCTCCAGCGGGGAGCCGACGGCGGGCAGTACAGCGGCGCGGACCATGAGGGAATCAACTTCCTCAGAACTGGAGGGACTTGGTCTGGAGGTACTCGGAGAGGCCGTGCGAGCCCAGCTCGCGGCCGACGCCCGACTGCTTGTAACCGCCGAACGGGGCAAGGGGGTTGAAGCGGCCGCCATTGATGTCGACCTGCCCGGTGTCCATGCGGCGCGCGAAGGCGACGGCCTCCGCCTCCTCACCCGCCCAGACCGCGCCGGCGAGCCCGTAGACGGTGCCGTTGGCGATCCGCACGGCGTCGTCCTCGTCCTCGTAGCGGATGAGCGAGACGACCGGGCCGAAGATCTCCTCCTGGGCGATGGCCATCTCCGGCGTGACGTCGGCGAAGACGGTGGGCTGCACGAAGTAGCCCCGCTCGCGCGGGGATTCGGGCCCGCCCGCCACGATGCGCGCACCCTCGGCGACGCCCGCTTCGATATAACCGCGCACGCGCGCCTGCTGCTTGGCGTTGACGAGGGGGCCGATGCGGGCGCCGTACTTGGCGGCGGCCGCCGCCGCGAGCTCGACCGCCTCGTCGTACTGCGAGGTGTGGACGAGCATGCGGGTCCAGGCGCTGCACGTCTGGCCGGAGTTGCCCATCACGTTGGCGACGCCGACGTTGACCGCCTTGCCGAGGTCGGCGGAGGGCAGGATGACGTTGGCCGACTTGCCGCCGAGTTCGAGGGCGACGCGCTTGACGGCCGCGCCCGCCGTGGCGCCGATCTGCCGGCCGACCGCGGTGGAGCCGGTGAAGGAGACCAGGTCGACGTCCGCGTGCTCGGCGAGGGCCTGGCCCGCGACCGCGCCGATGCCGGTGACCAGGTTGAAGACGCCCGCGGGGAGACCGGCCTCGTCGACCGCCTCGGCGAAGAGCTGAGCGGTGAGCGGGGTGTCCTCGGCGGGCTTGAGGACGACGGTGCAGCCCGCGGCGAGCGCCGGGGCGACCTTCGCGACGATCTGGTGGAGCGGGTAGTTCCAGGGCGTGATGGCGCCGACGACGCCGACCGGCTCGGAGTAGACGGTCGAGTTGCCGACCTTCTCCTCGAAGGGGTGGGTGGCGGCCAGTTCGGCGTACGAGCCCGCGACCATCACCGGCACGCTCGCGTGCACGGCCTGCGAGAACTGCAGCGGGGCACCCAGTTCGGCGGTGACCGTCTCGGCGATCTCGTCCTTGCGGGCCACCAGCACGTCACGGAGCGCGGCGATCCTCGCGGCGCGCTCGGCGGGCGGGGTCGCGGCCCAGCCGGGGAAGGCGGCACGGGCGGCGCGCACGGCGGTGTCGACGTCCTCGGCGGTGCCCGCGGGGACGTGGCCGATCACCTGCTCGTCGGCCGGGTTGACGACGGTGATGGTGTCGCCGCCCGCGGCCGGGCGCCAGGCACCGTCGATGTACATCCCGTCGTGGGCCTTCATGGGCTCTCCTTCTCGTGCGGGCGCGTCGTCTTCGCGTGCGGGCTCGCCGTGTTCGGGTGCGGGCTCGCCGCCGGACCCAAACTAGCGCTGATAGTTTTCCGACGCCAGAGACGCCCGTCACCTCCCGCCGCATCCGGTTCCCTGGCGCCGCGCATCCCTAGGGCCGCCGCGACCAGCAACAGCCCGCCCAGCATCACGAACGGCGCGGCCGTGCCCACCACTCCCGCCACAAGGCCTGCGGAGGCGGGGGCCGCGACCTGGCCGAGGCGGTTCCCCGTCAGGCGCAGGGCCAGCGCGGTGGAGCGGGCGTCAGGAGGAGCCGCCTGCACCACGGTGGTCATGGACAGCGGCTGACCGACACCGAGGCAGAAACCGAGCAGCACCAGCATCACGCCGAGCGCCCAGACCGGGACGGGCAGGGCGATACCGGCGCACAGCAGCGCGGCCAGCAGACAGGTCACCGCGATCAGGACGGCCCGGCCGAGCCAGTCGATGAGCGGCGTCATGACGAGCCGGCACGCGATCGTCGCGCCCGCGCGCAAGCTCAGCAGTACGCCGATGACGGACGGGGCGATGCCCCGGTGCTCGCCGACCACCGGAAGGTACGCGGTGAGGATGTCGGTCGCGGAGAGCACGGCGAGGCTGATGAAGATGCCGCCGGGGACGCCGCGTGTGCGCAGGATGCGGTGGACGGGCACACGGGAGGAGGAGCCCGCACCCTTCGCCGGCCGCGAACTCATCGGCGTACGACGGAACTCGATGCGCCACAACGACGTGAACGCGACCGCGCAGCCGCCCGCCGCGACGAGCAGCGCGAGGGCGCTGGTGCCCGCCATGTCCGGGCCGCCGATCAGGGCGCCCGCCGCGACGGGTCCGACGAGCTGACCGAGGGAGGCGCCGATGGTGAAGTGGCCGAAGTTGCGGTCCTGTTCGTCCGGGGCGGACTGGCGGGCCACGATCGACTGGGCGCCGATGACGAAGCAGAGGTGGCCGAGGCCCATCACACCGCTCCAGGCGGCCATCGCGACAAGGGAGTCGGCGAGGCCACTGAGCGCGCAGCCACCGGAGATCAGCACGACGCCGACCGGCAGCAGCGGAGCGCAGCGGCCGTGGTCCGTGCGCCGGCCCAGCGGGACCGCGGCGAACAGCGGCAGGAGCGCGTAGACGCCGGCGATGACACCCACCGCCCGTTCGTCGGCGCCGAGCGCGAGGGCCCGGTAGGAGACGGCGGGCCGCGCCATCGACACCGCCGCCTGCGCGAAGCTGAAGGCGATGACGAGGCGGAGCAGCCACATACGGTTCACGCGGTCACACGATTCCGAACAGCAGGCCGGCGCCGAGGACCGCCAGCGCGGTCAGCGCGGCCCATTTCACCGTGAACTTGGTGTGGTCGCCGAACTCGACCTTGGCCATGCCCACGAGCACGTACACGGCGGGCACCAGCGGGCTCGACATGTGCAGCGGCTGGCCGACGAGCGAGGCCCGCGCGATCTCCAGGGTGGAGACACCGTGCGCGTTCCCGGCCTCGGCGAGGACCGGCACGATGCCGAAGTAGAAGCCGTCGTTGGACATGAAGTACGTGAAGGGGATGGAGAGCACGCCCGTGACCAGGGCCATGTGCGGGCCCATCCAGTCGGGGATGCCGTTCACGACCCACTCGGCCATGTGGTCGACCATGCCGGTGCCTTGGAGGACGCCGGTGAAGACGGCGGCGGCGAAGACCATGCCGGAGACGTTGAGGACGTTCTCGGCGTGCGCGCCGATGCGGGCCTTCTGGTCCTGCATGTGCGGGTAGTTGACGGAGAGGGCGAGCGCGGCGCCGAGCATGAACAGGACCGGGATCGGCAGCACCTCCATGATCATCGAGGTGAGCAGGGCCACGGTGAGGAGCGCGTTGAACCAGTACAGCCTGGGCCGCAGGGTGGCGCGGTGCGGGTCGAGGCCGGCGAAGGTCTCGCCGTCCTCGTTCTCGAACGAGGACGCGGCGTGCTCGCCCCCGCCGACGGCCGCCGTACCGCTGCCGCCGCCACTGCTGTTGCTGCCACTGCTGTTGGTGCCGTTGCCCGCGCCGACCAGGACCTTCTCGTCGGTGGTCACGGTCTCGGTCTCGGTCTCGGTCACCGTCATGGTCCCGGCGTCGTCGACCACCGAGTCCAGGGACAGATAGCCGAGCCGTTTGCGCTCGCGGCGCCCGAGGACGTAGGCGAGGACGAGGACGAGGACGAGTCCGACGGCGAGCGCGGGGATCATCGGCACGAAGATGTCACTGGCGTCGACCTTGAGGGCCGTGGCGGCGCGGGCCGTCGGGCCGCCCCAGGGCAGGGTGTTCATGACGCCGTTGGCGGTCGCGGCGACCCCGGTCATCACCACGAGACTCATTTTCAGGCGCTTGTACAGCGGGTACATCGCCGAGACGGTGATCATGAAGGTGGTGGAGCCGTCGCCGTCCAGGGAGACGATCGCGGCGAGCACTGCGGTGCCGACGACGATGCGGACGGGGTCGGCCTTGGCGAAACGCAGGATGGCCCGCACGACCGGGTCGAAGAGACCGACGTCGATCATCACGCCGAAGTAGACGATCGCGAACATCAGCATCGCGGCGGTGGGCGCCAGATCGCCGATGCCGGCGATGACGTAGTCGCCGAGGTGCGCTCCCTTGCCCACCAGCACGCAGAAGAGCGCGGGGATGAGCACGAGCGCCGCGATGGGCGACACCTTCTTCATCATGATCAGCACCAGGAAGGTGGCGATCATGACGAATCCGAGGATTGTCAGCATGGAGTGGGTCCCTACGTTCGCCGTTGAACTGCCGCCCGGGGGTGGCGGTCAGCGCGACGTTAGGGGGCGCCCGATTGCGTTAACAAGACGTTGACACGCGAGCAATAAGCGCAAAACTCCTGGTCGCAGCCTTAATTGCGGGCGGTCTTACCTGTGGGCGGTCCCGATCAGTCGAGGGCCCGCGCCAGATAGGCCCGCAGCAGTTCCCTGGTCTCCTCGATGATCCGCTCGTCCCCCGCCGGGTCGAGCCGGAACGCCAGCCGGACCAGGGCGTCGGCGGATTCGACGGCGACGAGGAAGGTGCGGCGCAGGGCGGCGTCGGGAGTACGGCCCAGGTGCGGGGCGAGGAGGTCGGTGAGGGTGTCGGCGACGCGGTGGTTGGGGTCGGCGTCGGGGTCGCCGACGGGGATCTGCGTGCCGAAGTCGACGAGGGAGAAGCCGGGCGCGGTGCGCTTCATGGCGAGGTACTCGTCGAGTACGGCGTCCATGGCGCCGCGCCAGTCGGCCGCCGGGATGGCGCCGAGCCGCTCGGCGACCCGCTCGGCGTAGCGCTCCAGGTTGCGCTGGGCCAGGGCGTCGACCATCGCGCGCTTGTTGCTGAAGAAGCGGTACACGGAGCCGATGGGCACGTCGGCGCGGGTCGCGACGGCCCGGGTGCTCACCTCGTCGTAACCGCCCTCGTCGAGGAGTTCGGCGCAGGCGTCGAGAATCCGGGTCAGCCGCTCGGCACTGCGCCGCTGCACGGGCTCGCGGCGCAGGGACGTGGGATGGGCCATGCCGGTCAGCTTAGGGCCCTTCGGACGGATCTCCGCGCCGTCAGAAGGACCCTAGGCCCCGGCGGGAGAGGTCGTCTCGGCGCCGGATGCGGTGAGGTCGGCGGTGGCCTCGACCGGTTCGCCCTCGACCGCCCAGACGGTGTGGTCGTCGGCGTAGAGGCGGGCGGTGACGTGGTGCGTGCCGCGGGTGACGCGGGTGCCGGGCAGCCGGTAGTCGGTGCCGCGGAGCCGGGCGAGGCGGTGGCCGTCCAGGTAGAGCTGGACGTAGCCGCGGCCGTGCACGGCGTCGGTCGGGGTGCCTTGGGGAGTGAGGCGGAAGTGGCGGACCCTGATGCGGATGTCCCAGCCGCCCGGCGGGTCGTCCTTGTCCGCGTACGGCTGGACGACGATGCCGACCTCCGGGGCGTCCTTCTTCGGGATCTGCCGGTACCGGCTGCCCTCGTCGTCGGCGTGGTCGAGGACGGTGCCGACCTGGCGCGGGCCACCGTCTTCGCTCCCGCACCCGGCGAGGCCCGTCAGCAGAGCGCACGCCAGGAGGGTTGCGGCTGCGGCTGCGCGGGCCCGCGGTGTCCTGGACATGTTCAGGACAGTAGAGGAACGCTCACGTTCTCGGATCCCCCTCGGGGAGGAGGCCTTGGGAGGGAGGTGCCGGGGACGGAGGCGCTGGCGCGTATGCCGTGGCGTGGATGCCTCTTGCGCGGGGTGGCACCGAATCCTACGGTTGAGCATAGGAATCAGGAGCTAGGGAGCCAAGATGAGCGGGGACGCACGCAAGACGGCCGAAAACCTGACCTATCTGTCAGGCTTCGGGAACGAGCACAGCTCGGAAGCGGTGCCGGGCGCCCTGCCCGAGGGGCGCAACTCTCCGCAGCGCGCCCCCCTCGGCCTCTACGCGGAGCAGCTCAGCGGCTCCGCCTTCACCGAGCCCCGCGCGCACAACCGCCGCTCGTGGCTGTACCGGATCCGCCCGTCGGCGGCGCACCCGGAGTACACCCGCGCGGAGAACGGCGCACTGCGCACCGCCCCCTTCACGGAGGAGGCACCCGACCCCAACCGACGCCGCTGGAACCCGCTGCCCGCACCCGCGCCCGGCACGGACTGGCTGGCCGGTCTGTGGACGCTCGGGGGCAACGGCGACGCGACGCAGCGCACCGGCATGGCCGTGCACCTGTACCACGCCAACTCCCCCATGGAAGCACGGGTGTTCAGCGACGCCGACGGTGAACTGCTGATCGTGCCGGAGCGGGGCGGGCTGCTGCTGCGCACCGAGTTCGGCCTGCTCGCCGTGGCACCGGGCGAGGTCGCGCTGATCCCGCGCGGGGTGCGCTTTCGCGTCGAGCTCCTCGACGAGACGGCCCGCGGGTACGTGTGCGAGAACTACGGGGCTCCGTTCCACCTCCCCGAGCTCGGCCCGATCGGCGCCAACGGCCTCGCGAACCCGCGGGACTTCAGGGCACCCGTCGCCGCGTACGAGGACGACGGGGCCGACGGGAACGCGACGGCACCGGTGGAGGTCGTCAACAAGTTCTGCGGCAACCTCTGGATGGCCACGTACGACCACTCCCCGCTCGACGTCGTCGCCTGGCACGGCAACCACGTCCCGTACGTGTACGACCTGCGCCGCTTCAACGTCATCGGCTCGATCTCCTACGACCACCCGGACCCGTCGATCTTCACGGTGCTCACCTCGCCGTCGGACACCCCCGGCCTCGCCGGTGTGGATTTCGTGGTCTTCGCGCCGCGCTGGCTGGTCGGCGAGAACACGTTCCGTCCGCCGTACTTCCACCGGAACGTGATGAGCGAGTACATGGGGCTCATCGAGGGCGCGTACGACGCCAAGGCCGACGGCTTCGTCCCCGGCGGGGGCTCGCTGCACAACATGATGTCGGCGCACGGCCCCGACCGGGAGACGTTCGACCGGGCGAGCGCCGCCGAGCTGAAGCCCCAGAAGGTGGACGACGGGCTGGCGTTCATGTTCGAGACGCGGTGGCCCGTGACCGCGACGACTCAGGCCGCGCACGCCGATCACCTGCAGCGTTCCTACGACGACGTCTGGCGCGGCCTCGAACGCCACTTCAGGCCGTGAGGAGGCGGCGAGAGCCGGTGCCGCTCGTCCTGACACCGCATTGCGTCGTGGCCCCATGACCGGTACGGATAGCCCCGTGACGTCATTCGCCCCGGACTCGATCGTCCTGAACCGTAAGTTGCCGCTCTGGTATCAGGTGTCGCAGTCCTTGCGCGCCTCCATACTCGGCCGGTCACCGCAGGACCCGCTGCGCCTGCCCACCGAGGAACAGCTCGCGGGGCACTACGGGGTGTCCGTCCTCACCATGCGCCAGGCCCTGAAGGAGCTGGAGGACGAGGGGCTGATCACCCGGCACCGGCGCCGTGGCACGTTCATCGAGCCGAAGGCCCGACTGGGCGCGCCGGTACGCCTGTTGGGCTCGGTCGACGCCATCGTGGCCCAGCAGTCCGGCATGACGACCGAGCTGCTCGGGCACGGCACCGCACCGGTTCCGGTGGCGTACGCCGAGCTGTTCCCGGGGACCGGGTCCGTGGCGACGTACCACCGGCTGCGCAGCGACGAGAAGACCGGCGAGCCGACGAACCACGCCCGCAACTACCTGCGGCCCGAACTGGGCGAGCGGGTCGACGTGGCGGATCTGGCGCGCTGGCCGATGACGAAGGTGCTGCGGGACGTGGTCGGCGTGCGGATCAGCCGGATCACGGACTCGGTGGAGGCGCGCCTCGCGGACCCGGAGACGGCCCGTCTGCTCCAGGTCCCGCTGCTCAGCCCGATCCTGCACTACACCGGCATCACGTACGACGAGGAGGGGCAGGTACTCGACGTGGCGGTCATCCATTATCGCGGGGACCGCTTCTCGTTCACGGTGACGCTGGACGCCGACTGACCTGCCGCGGAGGCGACGTACCATGCCGGGCGTGACGAACGACGGGCCGCTCACCGACGCCATGCCGCTCGCGGACCTCATGCCCTGGTCCGTGGCGCCCCTGCGCCTGGGCCGCGGCTGGCCCGTCGCGCCGGACGCCGCGTCCCTCAAGGCCCGTTGGGACGCGTTCGTACGCTCGCCTCCGGCGGGGCGCGAAACCCTGCTGGAGCCGTCGCGGTCCCGGACCCTGCACACCGCCGCCGCCCAACTGCCCGGTCGGCACGCGGGCACCGAGCCGCTGGCGCGGGCCGAGGGCCCGTGCCCGGAGCCGGTGCGGCTGCTGCACGGCCCGTTCGACGAGCAGTGGCTCATCCCGGATCAGCGGCTGATCGACGCGGCCAGACCCGAACTGTGGCGGGTGGCGGACGAGGAGCAGCTGTTCCTCGTGGAGCAGGGGTACGTGCCGGACGCGGGCGGCCCCGCGGTGCTGGCCTGCGCCGTCCTGCCGGAGGGCCGCTCCCCCGCCGGGCGGCCTGGCCGGATCCGCCCGCTGTACCGCCGCCCGGGCGGCGCCGAACCCAATGTCGCGCCCGGCCTGCTCAAGCACCTGTCGGGCATGTACGACGAAGAGGTCAGCCCCGAGGACCTGTTGGCCTGGGTGCTGGCGGTGGCCGCCCGGGACGCCAAGGAGTGCCGGGTGCCGCTGCCGGAGGACCCGGGCGTCTGGGCCCGCGGTGTCGAACTCGGCCGCCGCGTCCTGTGGCTGCACCGGCGCGGCGCGGGCGCCGGCCGCCCCAAACTGCCCGGCGGGCGCCGCCCCTACGTGCGTGCTCCGCTGCCGGCCCGCCCCGCCGAGCTGCTCTACGACCGCGAGGAGGAGGCCCTCCTGGTCGGCGACGGCCGTATCTCGCCGGTACCGGCCGCATCCTGGGACTTCCATGTCAGCGGGGTCCGGGTCCTGGAGCAGTGGTTCGCGCGCCGCACCGCGCCGGCCGAGCCGGGCACCCTGGCCGCCGTGCGCCCGGCGACGTGGCCGCAGCCGTGGACGTCGGAGCTGCTCGAACTCGTCACCGTACTCGCCCTGCTGGCCGAACTGCGGCCGCTGCAAGAGGAGTTGCGGGGCGGCCTCGGCGAGCTGATCGGCCCGGCCGAGCTACGGCGGGCGCGGGTGCTGCCGGTGCCGGAGGGCGCCCGCCGCCCGGCGTCCGTCCTCGACCACCACGAGGAGGGGCCGGGCGGCCAGTTCGCCATCCTCTGACGGCGACAGCGAGCCCTACGGGCTGAGCCTGAGCCCTATCCCTCCGCGAACCACCCCTCCAACGCCCTGCGCAGCGCCCGCTCGAAGACCGCCTCCAGATCGATCGGCCCGGAGTCCTCGGTGAACGCCGCGGCGAGCCGTGGGTAGCGGCCCGAGGCCACCTGCCCGCCCAGGTAGGCGATGCGCACCGCCTGTTCCTGCTCGGCGCTCCACGGCAGCGACCGCGTCCGCTCTCCGGTGGCGATCTCGTTGGCCACGTACGTCGTCACCACGCTGGTCACGGCGGCGATCAGCTCCAGCTTCGCGCCGTAGGGGCGGTCCAGCGGGTCCAGGCAGCTCAGGCAGTACTCCAGGTATGTGAGCGCGTTCGGGCTGAACCCGTACACCGGGGACATCAGCCGCGGCATCCATGGGTGCCGGTGCATCAGCGCGCGGGCCTGCCGGGCGAGGGAGAGGACGTCCTCGCGCCAGTCGCCGGTGGGCTCGGAGTACGTGTACTCGGCGCTGACGGCGTCGACCATCAGCTCGTACAGGTCCTCCTTGCGCGGCACGTAGTTGTAGAGCGACATCGTGCCCATGTCGAGCTCGGTGGCGATCTTCCGCATGGAGACCGCGTCGATGCCCTCCGCGTCGGCCACCCGCACGGCCGCGGCCGCGATGTCGGCCCTGCTGTGCGCGGGCCTGGGCCCGCGTCCCGCGCGCTCGGGGCGCGCCCAGATCACTTCGGGTACGGCCGGTCGGACCGCCATTGATCATCACCTCGCGAACCATCGTAGTTACGTACGGCGTACGTAGTGCGCTATGGTGACGCCATGACTTCTACGTACGCTGTACTTAGTGAAGGTCTGGAGAAGCGATTCGGCTCGGGCGCCAAGGCCGTGCACGCGGTGCGCGGTCTCGATCTGGCCGTACGCGAAGGCACCGTGTGCGGTCTGCTCGGGCCGAACGGGGCGGGCAAGACGACCGCGGTCCGGCTGCTCACCACACTGCTGCGGCCCGACGCCGGCACCGCGCGTGTCGCGGGGCACGACATCAGGAGCGCCCCGGACGCCGTCCGCCGGAGCATCGGCGTCACCGGGCAGTACGCGTCGGTCGACGGGGAGCTCACCGGCCGGGAGAACCTGCGACTGTTCGCCCGGCTGCTGCGCGCGCCGCGGTCCCGGGCCGACGAACTGATCGAGCGGTTCGCGCTCGCCGACGCCGCCGACCGGCCGGCGCGCACGTACTCCGGCGGGATGCGCCGCCGCCTCGATCTCGCGTCGAGCCTGATCACCCGGCCCGCCGTCCTCTTCCTCGACGAACCGACGACAGGCCTCGACCCGCACAGCAGGAACGCCATCTGGGAGGCGGTCCGCGAGCTGGCCCGCGCGGGCACGACCGTGGTGCTGACCACCCAGTACCTGGAGGAGGCCGATCAGCTCGCCGACGAGATCGTGCTGATCGACGAGGGCCGCGCCGCGCACTCGGGAACACCCGCCGAGCTCAAGGCGCGGATCGGTCACTACGCGGAGATCGTCGTCCCGGACGACGCGGGTGAGCAGGCACTGCACGCGGCCGCCGTGGTCCTCGACCAACTCACGGGCGCACGGCCCCGATTGGATCCGGAGCGGCGCACGGTCGGCGCGGTCGTCCTCGACCCGGCCGTCACGCTCCCCCGTGTCGTACGCGAACTCGACGCGTCCGGCGTCCCGTTGATGGACGCCACCCTGCGCCCGCCGACGCTGGACGAGGTGTTCCTGCGCCTCACCCGCACCCGCACCCACCAGGAGACCGAGGAGGTCGCCGCATGAGCACCGCGATCCTGTACGACGGCACGGCGATGCTGGGCCGCCACTTCCAGCGCATCAGGCACGCCCCGGCGATCCCGATCATGACGCAGACGATGCCGATCGTGTTCCTGCTCTTCTTCGGGTACGTCTTCGGCAGCGCCCTGGCCATGCCGGGCAGCGACTACCGGGCCTACCTCGTGCCCGGCATGCTGGTGGCGACGGCGGCCAACGGGATCATGACCGGGATGTTCACGTCGGCGCAGGACACGCACCGCGGCGTCATGGACCGCTTCCGTACGCTGCCGATGAGCCGGGCCGCCGTCCCGCTCGGGCAGGCCGTCGCCGATCTGGTGACGACCGCGGTCGGCCTCGTCCCGCTGATCCTCGTGGGGCTCGCGATGGGGTGGCGGATCGAGGGCGGGGTGCCGGGCGCCCTGGCCGCGTTCGGACTGCTGCTGCTCTTCCGGTTCGCGACGACATGGGTGGGCATCCTGCTCGGCCTGGTCTCACAGAGCGAGGAGGCAGCCGGCCAGTTGGGCGGCGCGACCTTCATGCTGCCGCTGCTGTCGAACGCGTACATCCCGACCGACGGCATGCCCGGCTGGGTGCGCACCCTCGCCGAGTGGAACCCGATCAGCGCCGTGTGCACGGCGGTACGCGACCTGTTCGGCAACGCACCGGTGCCGCACGGCGCCTCCTGGCCGGTGGCGCACCCGGTCGCCGGTTCGCTCGCCTGGTGCGCGGCCCTGCTCCTGCTGTGCGTGCCGCTCGCCGTCCGCCGCTACACGCGCGGCGAGAAGTGAGCGGCGCCCGGCCCAGTTGAGTACAAGGACGGAAAAGACCCGCATCCGAGTCCCCCGCCGGGGCGCCCGCCGCATGCCGTGGGGATGACGGTCGCGAAAAAGCGCAGCGGTACGCCGGTCGGCGCGGAGGTCGGATACGGGTCTGGACCCGGCTGGAGGGCGGCCTGTCAGCGGCCGCCGAACAACGTGCGGCGCAGTCGCCGCAGTGGTGCGAAGAGCGAGACCCGCCGCACCCGCGCGGCAAGGTCGCCGCGGTTGTGCGCGGTGTCACGCGCGGTGAGCTCACGCATCAGCGTCGTCGCCTCCGCCACCTCGCGCTGCGGGACGGCAGGGCCGCCCAGCACCGAAAGATGACGGTCAAGACGCGAACTGGTCGCGCTGCTCCCACACGTGATCGCAGGCACACGAGGCCTGCTGCGCACTGTTATCTGTTCCATGTCACTCCCCACCCATACGAGGGCACCCGGCCCGGGCAGGTTAACCCTATCGCCCCCGCGGGACACTCGTGTATCCCGGTCACGGGATTCACCTACCCCATAGGGAGGTTGACGACCCCTTACCGACTACTCTCCGAATCCGACTGATTCCAGGGCGAGTTGGACAAGCTGGGCAATTTTCGGCGCTTCAGAGCCGCCGTCCGGCCCGGCCGTAACAGCGAGTGAAGATGCGCTCGACGTCAAGCCGGTGGCCAGTAACGGCGTGTCGGGGCCCTGATCGGGCAGTACGCCGGGGGAACGCGGCGGCCGGGAGGCGAGCAGCACCGTGCTGGGGCGGTCCGCGCCGAGCCGGGCGCAGGGGTGGCGAGAACGTGGGCGATCTCACGTATCCCGCGCCGCCCTGGCGGAATCGCCCGCCCTGGCGGAATTCCGCACCAATCCGTCGCGCCCCCGGCCCCGAATGGGCGTCGAGAGGCTCGCGCGGGGCGGGCGCCGAGGGCACATCAGAGACAGGGGTGCGGACGCGATGACAGCAACTGCCGGGCGGCACCGGGAACTTCGCGCTCGGTTCGGCCTGTGTCGTCCTCGCGTTCGGCTGCGGACAGGTCTTCAAGTAGGTCTTCAAGGGGGCTGCAACAGCGCTCGGTTGAGCTACTTTTGTTCAGACTTGTCTTGCCGCGAATGGGGGCGCCGTGAGTGAGCGTGTGATCGCGGGGCGGTACCGCCTCTTCGAGCCGCTCGGCGAGGGCGGCATGGGCACCGTGTGGCGGGCGCGCGACGAGGTGCTCGGCCGTGAGGTGGCCGTCAAGGAGGTGCGGGCCCCGGCCGGGTTGCCGACGGCCGAGGTCGAGCGGATGTACGCGCGCCTCGAGCGCGAGGCGTGGGCCGCCGCCCGCGTCTCGCACCGCAATGTGGTGACGCTGTACGACGTCGCCACCGAGGACCATCGGCCGTGGATCGTCATGGAGCTGGTGCGCGGGGTCTCCCTCGCCGACCAACTGGACGCCGAGGGCCCCCTGCCCCCGCAGAGCGCCGCGCACATCGGCGCCGAGGTGCTGGCCGCGCTGCGCGCCGCGCACGAAGAGGGGGTGCTGCACCGTGACGTGAAGCCCGGGAACGTCCTGCTGTCGAACCAGGGCCGGGTCGTACTCACCGACTTCGGCATCGCCAGGGTCGAGGGCACCCAGGCCCTGACCATGACGGGCGAGATCATCGGCTCGCCCGAATACCTCGCCCCCGAGCGGGCGTTGGGGCGTACCCCGGGCCCGGAGTCCGACCTGTGGTCCCTCGGGGTGCTGCTGTACGCGACCGTGGAGGGGCATTCGCCGTTCCGGCAGGACACCCCGCTGAGCACGCTCCGGGCGGTCGTCGACGAGGAGCTGCCGCCGCCGCGCCGGGCGGGCGCGCTCGCGCCGGTCATCGAGGGACTGCTGCGCAAGGATCCGGTCGAGCGGACGAGTGCGGAGGACACCGAGCGCGATCTGCGGATCGTGGCCGCGGGCGGGAGCTTGCACGGACACCCCGCGCAGGGGTCGCCGGCCGCCGCCCCGCCGATCGTGACGTCACGGCGGCAGCCGGCCGTGCCCACCCCGCCCGTTCCGGTCGCGCTCCCGGCCGGCGCCGGTCCTGCGGTCGACCTGACCACGGTCGTCGCCGACGACGCCAGCCAGCGCGCCGCACGCCGTGCCTCGCTCGCCCTCCTCGCCGGCATCGTCGTCCTGCTGCTCGCCATCGGTGGCCTGACGTACGCGCTGATCAACCAGAACGACAGCGGCGGCGACGGTGGTTCCGGATCCGACGGCGGTTCGAATGGCGGCAGCGCGGGTGGCGGCTCCGCGGGAGGCAAGGGCTCGGGCGGAGGGAAGGCCAACGGCGTTTCCGGCGGCAGCAGTTCGAGCAGCGCCGATGGTTCGAGCGGGGGCGGTTCGAACGGGGGCGGTTCGAACAGCGGCGGGCACACCACCTCACCGGCCCAGTCCGTGCGGGTCGGCGTGAGCGCCGTGCGCGGCAGTTACTCCGGGGCGTGCCCGGCGCCCGCGGCCCAGGCCCCCGCGTTCAGGGCGACGATCACCGTGGGGCGCGTCCCGGCCGAGGTCGAGTACCGCTGGGTCACGGAGAGCGGGGAGGCGTCCGACCCGGGCTGGAAGACCCTGAGCTTCGGCTCGGGCGGCGCGCGCAGCCGTTCGGTCGACACCACCCAGACGGCGTACGAGGAGGGCGGGACCCTGCACAACCGGATCGGCGTCGAGGTGCGCGCACCGGTCGCCGTCACCTCCGACTACGTGTCCTATTCGGTCACGTGCGAGGTGGTGACCCCGTCGACCGGAGCCACCACCGGTTCGCCCTCCTATTAGGAAACAGGCCCGGGAATCGGGCGGGACTGTCAGGCCGCGGACGTGAACACGGGCAGGTAGCCGCCCGACTGTCCGGCGGCGGTCGGGTGGTACGACTCGCCGATGTTCGTCCAGTTCACGCTGTGCAGCCAGGCGGAGCCGGAGCAGATCTCGTGTCCGCTGAATCTGGTGGTCACGTCACCGAAGGTGAAGCCGTGGTCGGCGGCGCGCTTGGCGGTGGTGGAGTTGAGCAGGTCGGCGGCCGAGTTGATGGCCGACCGCTCGTTCTCGGACAGGCCCGCGAGGCAGGAGCCGCCGAGTTTGTAGAAGCGGGGGTAGCCGACCACCACCACGTGGGCGGCGGGTGCCTTCGCGGTGATCGCCGAGTACACCTTGTCGAGGTTGCCGGGCAGAGTCGATGTGACGTACGCGCGCGCCGTGTTGATGCGGTTGAGGCACGTGGACTCGGAGTTCAGCACGCAGGTCGTCATGACGTCGGAGAACCCGGCGTCGTTGCCTCCGATGCTGATCGAGACGAGGCCGGTGCCCGAGCCGAGCGGGCCGAGCTGACCGGAGAGGACATCACCTGTCTTGGCGCCCGAACACGCGGTGAAGTTGAAGCTGGAGGGTGCGTGGGCGGCCGCCCACAGAGCGGGATACGCCTTGGTGGAGCGCTTGCAGTCGCCGCTGCCACTGTCGTAGCTGCCGGACCCGACCCCCGAGGAGTACGAGTCACCGAGTGCCACATAGCCGGTGGCCGCGGCGCTGTCGGCCGCCTGGGCCGCGCTCGCCCCGAGTAGGGCGGCCGCGGCTGCGAAGAGGAACGAGGTCACGTATGCCGTAAGTCGGAAACGTCTCATGGAACCTCCCTTAGCAGGATTTCTGCCACAACTGTGGTACCACGCCACACAGTTACCGGGAAGTACCTTTGACGGAGATTCGTTTGTCGTTCAATTGCAGGTACATGTCACGACCGTCATGGTGGTGACATACCCGCAACTCGCGTGAGCTACGCCCGTAGATGCCGGAGTCCGCCGACCGGACCGGGAGCGGAACGCCGGTGGCCACGCCGCACGTCGGGGGCGCGACCGTCGCCGATCGGGCCGCTCGAGACGGTCCAGTGATCAACTGAACGTTCGTCAATTGAAGTCAGACGTAAGGGAGTTCCCCGGAGGCATCCGACGCCTCCGGGGAACTCCGCACATACATCCGCATCTTGACGCGGCCCCCGCCGCTGCGCGACATTGAAGCCCGGCATCCGGCGCGTCGGGGGGCAAAGTCGCCAATGCAGACCATCGGTATCAAGCAACCGTCATCGGACGGCTCGGGGGACGGACCAGGGGGCGGCGCGGTCGACTCACCACCGGGCAGAGACGCACTGTACCTGCTGTCGGGAGCGGGCGTCGTCGCGGGGGGCGCGGGCCTTGTTCTCGTCCTCTCGGGCGCCGATTCGCCACTGCGCGGGCCGCTCGCGCTCTTCTTCCTGCTCGCCGCGCCCAGCGCCGCGTTCGCCGCGGCGCTGCGCGGCTTCGACCCGTGGGCGCGATGCCTCGTCTCCGCCGCCGGCGCGATCGCCGTGGTGATGCTGGTGGCCCAGGGCATGCTCGCCACCCATCACTGGTCGATCGACGGCGGGGTGATCGCCGTGGGGGCGTTGAGCGCCGTGGCCTTTCTGCTCCAGTGGAGTGCCCGTTTCCGTAAATGAATGGGCAAAACCCGCTAGAGGGACAGCAGTTCATGCAAGGGTCAAAACAACAAAAACGTGAGGCCACGTTCCAGGTCTTGCCATACAGTCTCAATCATCAATACCGTCATACATCCACCCGCATCGGTCCATCACGCAATGCGATCTAGGGGAGGGCTCAAGATCGCGACGGACCGGGGCGGGGCGCGGTAGGGGGGTACCGTGCTCGGTGAACCGCTCATTTCAGCTGTGTGGGTCGCCGAGTCGCGTGCCGCGCGACCGGTCCAACCAACCGGTGTGTTCTGCCAACTCACCCGGCCTGTACGGAGATCCATTCCGTCATGTCCGTAAGTGAGAACCCCCCTTTCGAACCGGATATCCAGCCGGACCACCCGGGGGCGGGCGGTCCACCGGACGAGAGGGACCAGACCCATGAGCAGTTCCGTTGTGCGACCGGTGATTCCCGATGGGGCCACGCCGGCGCGAATACCCGCCCAGTACCGGGCGATCTCCACGCACCTGGCCATCGCGCCACGGGTCAGCGTGGTCATTCCCGCCATGAATGAGGCGGAAAACCTTCCGTATGTATTCAAGACATTGCCGGAATGGATCCACGAAGTCGTTCTCGTGGACGGGAATTCCACCGACAACACCGTCGAGGTCGCCCGCGACCTGTGGCCCGAGGTCGTCGTCGTGCCGCAGAGCGGAAAGGGCAAGGGGGACGCCCTGATCACCGGCTTCGAGGCGTGCTCGGGCGACATCATCGTGATGGTCGACGCGGACGGCTCGGCCGACGGCGAGGAGATCGTCTCCTACGTCTCCGCCCTGGTCTCCGGCGCCGACTTCGCCAAGGGCTCGCGCTTCGCCAACGGCGGCGGCACGGACGACATGACGCCGATCCGCAAGCTCGGCAACTGGGCACTGTGCTCGGTCGTCAACGCCAAGTTCGGCGCCCGCTACACCGACCTCTGCTACGGGTACAACGCGTTCTGGCGGCACTGCCTCGACCAGATCGACCTCGACTGCACGGGCTTCGAGGTGGAGACCCTGATGAACATCCGGGTCGTCAAGGCGGGCCTGCGGGTCCAGGAGATCCCGAGCCACGAGTACCTGCGGATCCACGGCGCGAGCAACCTGCGCGCGGTGCGGGACGGGCTGCGCGTCCTCAAGGTCATCCTGAAGGAGCGCTCCAACCGGCGGGCCCTTCGCACCAGGACGGCGACGGCCCGGCTCAACGCACTGCGAGGAGACGGGTCTTGACGGGGCGTCATGCCATGCGGATGACGGCCTCGGTCGTCATCTGTGCGTACACCGAGGACCGCTGGGCCGACATCATCGCCGCCGTCGACTCGGTACGGGCGCAGTCGTACCCGGCCCTGGAGACGCTGCTCGTCGTCGACCACAACGCCGCGCTGCTCGACCGTCTCGGCAAGGAGTACAAGGAGACGGCCGGTGTCCGGGTGCTGGCGAACGCGGGGCCGCGCGGCCTGTCCGCCGGACGCAACACGGGCATCGCCGCCTCGGCCGGCGAGATCATCGCGTTCCTCGACGACGACGCGGTCGCGGAGCGGGACTGGCTGCGGCACTTCGCCGACGGGTACACCGACCCGCGGGTGATGGCGGTCGGCGGGCGCACCGAGCCGATCTGGGCGTCGGGGCGCCGGCCCGTCTGGTTCCCCGCGGAGTTCGACTGGGTCGTGGGCTGCACCTACAAGGGGCTGCCGGCCGGCAAGGTCCGGGTGCGCAACGTGCTGGGCGGCAACGCCTCGTTCCGGCGTACCGCCTTCGACGCGGCGGGCGGCTTCGCCACGGGCATCGGACGGGACGGCGACAAGCGCCCGCTGGGCTGCGAGGAGACGGAGCTGTGCATCCGCCTCGGTCGCGCAAGACCGGACGCGGTGTTGCTGATCGACGACCGGGCCGTGATCCATCACCGGGTCCCGGCCGGCCGGGAGCGGTTCGCCTATTTCCGCACGCGCACCTATGCGGAAGGCCTGTCGAAGGCTCTGGTGGCCCGCAGTGTCGGTGCGGGCAAGGGGCTGGAGTCCGAGCGCGCGTACACCACCCGGGTGCTGCCGGCCGGGGTGGCGCGCGGGGTCCGGGACTTCGCGCTCGCCCGGCCGGGCGGCGCGGGCCGGGCCGGGGCCATCGTGGCCGGAGTGGCCACGGCGGCCGGTGGGTACGTCCTCGGAAGTCTCCGGGCCCGCAGGGCAGGTGCGACGTTCTCCGTGGTGCCGATCGGCCCGGACCCAGAGGGGGCGGCGGGGACGGCGGGGGCTGCGGGGGCTGCGGGGGCTGCGGGGCCCACGGAAACGGGGACGACGGAAGCGGAGGCGGCGGCATGAGTGTGCAGGCGCGGATGCCGGACGGCGCGGCCGTCCCGATCCTCATGTACCACGCCGTCGCCCACGAGCCGAACCTCGCCACCCGCGGACTGTCCGTATCGCCCGGCCAGTTCGCGGAGCAGATGGAGCTCCTCGCCGATCACCGGTGCACCCCGCTGACCACCGCGGGACTCGCCGCGATCTGGCGGGGCGGCGGCCGGGCACTCCCCGACCGGCCCGTCCTGATCACCTTCGACGACGGGTACGAGGGCGTGCACCGGCACGCCCTGCCCGTCCTCGCCAAGTACGGCTTCGCCTCGACCCTGTTCGTCTCGACGGGGTGGCTGCGGGGCGCGTACGACACCGGGGGCGGCCTCGACACGATGCTCGACTGGGAGCAGGTGCGGGCGCTGGCCGCACAGGGCGTGGAGATCGGCGGACACAGTCATACGCATCCGCAGCTCGACCAACTGGCCGATGAGTACCTGGAGTTCGAGCTGCGGCACTGCAAGGAGATCGTCGACGGGGAGCTGGGTGCGACGCCCGTCTCCTTCGCCTACCCCTACGGTCACTCCGACCGCAGGGTGCGGCAGGCGGTGCGCGCGGCCGGTTTCGCCCAGGCGCTCGCCGTCGGGAACGGTCTCGCACGACGCGGCCAGGGCCCCTACGCCCTGCGGCGCGTCACCGTGCGCCGGTCCACAGGAACCGCCGAGTTCGAGCAGCTGATCGAGGGCCGCGCGATCGGCCGCAATTTCGCCGGGGACCGCGCCCTCACCAAGGGGTACGCCCTGGTGCGCAGAGCCCGACAGGCCCGCCGGAAGGCGATCCGTACCCGTGTCTGACACGACGACGGCGGCCCAGGCCGCACCACCTACGCAGGCGACCGAGCCGCAGGCGCCGCCCGGCCGCAGACTGAGGCTGCCCGGCATGGGCCGCGCCAAGAAGGGCAGCGAGGACGGCATGGGGTCGGGCGGTGACAACCAGCTCTTCCGCAACGCCTATGCGCTGATGCTGAACACGGGCATCTCCGGCGTCCTGGGTGTCGGCTACTGGCTGGCCGCCGCGCATTACTACTCGGCGGACTCGGTCGGCCAGGGCTCCGCGGCCATCGCGGCGATGAAGTTCCTCGCGGGCATCACCGCGGTGACGCTGACCGGCGCCCTGGCCCGATACATCCCGATCGCGGGGCGCGCCACCGGGCGCTTCATCTTCCGTACGTACGCGGGAAGTTCGGTCGCCGTCGCGCTGGCGGCGGGCGTCTTCCTGCTGACGCTCGACGTGTGGGGGCCCTCGTACCGCTTCCTGCACGGACCGCTGCCCGGAATCGGCTTCATCCTGGCCGTCATCGCCTGGTCGCTGCTCACGCTCCAGGACGGCGTGCTCACCGGGTTGCGCAACGCACTGTGGGTGCCGGTCGGCAACACCGTCTTCTCCACGGTGAAGCTGGGGCTGCTCGTCGCGTTCGCCGCGGCCGTACCGACGGCCGGTGTCTTCGTGTCGTGGGTCGCGGCGATCGCGTTCTCCGTGGTGCCGCTCGGCCTGCTCGTCTTCCGACGGCTCGTGCCACGGGCCGTCGCGGCCACCGACGACAGGACGAACCCGCCGACGATGCGCGAGATGGGCCGCTTCCTGGCGGGCGACTACACGGGTTCGCTGTTCTCGCTCGCCGTCGTCTATCTCGTGCCGGTGCTCATCGCCTCGCAGGTCAGCTCCGCCGACAACGCGTACTTCTACATCACCACCACGATCGGCGGCACGGTCAATCTGCTGGCCATCAACATGGGCGCCTCCCTGACCGTGGAGAGCTCGCACGATCCCTCGCAGCTCGCCGCGAACACCCGGGCCGCGCTGCGCCGGATGGCCCGCATCATGATCCCGGTCTGCGGACTGCTCTTCCTTCTCGCGCCGTACGTGCTGCGCGTGTTCGGGCAGGACTACGCGGACGCGGCCACGCCGCTGCTGCGCTGGTTCGCGGTCGGCGCGGCCCTGCGCGTGATCATGGAGACGTACTTCGCGGTGCTGCGGGCGCAGAGCCGCACGTCGGGTCTCGCCTGGCTGCAGGGCCTGCTCTGCGTCCTGGTCCTCGGTCTGACGCTGCTGCTCCTGCCCCGGATGGGGCTGACGGGGGCGGGCGTCGCCGAGGTCTCCGCGCTCACCGTGATCGTGTCGATCGCCGCGCCGAAGCTGTGGCGCGTCGTGCGCGTCGCCCAGCGGACGGAGTTCGTCGAGGACGCGGCGCCCGACGGCGACCTCGCCGACCTGGGCACGCCGAAGGTGACGGCGGCCGCGCAGGAGAAGGGCCCCAAGTGGGCGCTGCGCGACGCGATGGACTCCGACACGCTGCATCTCGCGGTGCAGCTCAATCTGGACCATCAGGAGTGGCGCCCGGACGTCAGGCCCGGCCCGGTCACCCCGACGCGCGGCACGCACCACGAGCCGACTTGGGCGGTCAAGTCCCCGCGCGCAGGCCGTCGTTCGACCCCCGCGGAAGACGCGGAGCCCGCAGAGCGCGTAGAGCCCGTAGATCCCGTAGAGCCGGTAAGGGAAACACCCTCGGCCTCGCAGGCATCGAGCGGCGGGCACACGGAGAGCGGTTCCGGAGCGCCCGGCGCCCGCGAGACGGTCGATCTGCCGAGGGGGCGGAGCACCCGGGGCCTCGGTGCGAACGAGAGCTTGAACGAGACCGGAAACGAGACCGCGGACGGTGGCGTCGACGGGCCCGTCACGACGGAGGAACCGACGGCGCCCGCGCCCGGCCTCCCCGCTGAGCCGGCCCGACCAGTCGAGTCATCCGCACCCTCGGTACCCTCCGGCCCGGCCGGGCCGGGCCGGCGCGCCGGCCGGCTGACCCCGGCCGTCGTCGTCCTGACGCTGCTGCTCGTCGCGGCGCTCGGCCTGTACTGGGGCCCGGTCCTCGGCATGAGCGACGCGGACCTGGACGGGATGGGCGGGCTCGGCCTGATCTCGGTCCTGCCCCCCGTGACGCTGCTCGGCGCCGCGTTGCTCGTCGGCGTCTTCGCGTCCCTGCTCTGGCTCGAACGCCCCAACAAGTGGCTCCTGTTGCTCACGCTGCTCGCCACGGTCGTGTCCCTGCACGCGCTGCCCGCCGTCCTCGAGACGGAGCCGCGGTTCGCGACGGCCTGGCAGCACCTGGGCTTCATGGAGTACATCGACCGCACGGGCTCCGCGGTCCCCGATCTGGACGCCCGCTGGAGCTGGCCGGGCTTCTTCGCGGCGGCCGCGTTCCTGGCGAAGGCCTGCGGCGTCAGCGATCTCACCGAGGTCATCCGCTGGTGGCCGATGACCATCCAACTCCTCTATCTGGCCCCGATGTTCCTGCTGCTGCGCTCGGTGCGGGCGAGCTGGCGGGCCAAGTGGACCGGCCTGTGGATCTTCGTCCTGAGCGGCTGGGTGGGCCAGGACTACTTCTCGCCGCAGGGCTTCACGTACCTCCTCTACCTGGTGTTCGTGGCGATCCTGCTGGTCTGGTTCCGGGCGCCGCGCGCGCTGTGGACCAAGCGGCGGCCGGGCGAGCTGGAGGTCGAGCCGACGGACCGCCGCCAGCGCGCGGTGCTCCTCGGCGTCCTCATCGCCCTGTTCGCGGCGACGGTCCCGGCGCACCAGCTCACCCCGTTCGTGATGCTGGGCGTCCTCGCGGTGCTGGTCCTGGTGGGCCGCTCCGAACTGCGCGGCCTGCCCCTGCTGTTCGGCGTCATCGTCGTCGTCTGGCTCGGCTTCCTCGCGGAGCCGTACTGGTCGGGGCACTTCAACGAACTGTTCGGCGGCGTCGGCGGCGTCGGCGGCAACGTCACCTCCTCGGTCTCCGGCCGTATCCAGGGCGGCAGTTCGACCCACAAGCTCGTGCTGTACGCGCGGGTGCTGCTCGCGGGCGGCGTGCTGGCGTTCGCCTGCTACGGCTGGTGGCGGCGGCGCGAGTGGAAGTACCGCGAACGCTCGCTCGTCGTGCTGACCTTCGTGCCGTTCCTGGGCTTCGGCATGCAGTCGTACGGGGGTGAAATGGCGCTGCGGGTCTTCATGTTCGCCCTCCCGGGCGCCGCGCTCCTGGCCGGCCTCGCGCTGTTCCCGCGCACGGGTGCGACCACGAAGGAGCGGGACCGGGACCGGGTCAGTCTCGCCCCGCTGGCCGCGCTGATCGCGGGTCTGCTGCTCATGGGCGGCTTCCTGGTGGCCCGTTGGGGTAACGAACCGTTCGAGCGGACCCTGCCCGGCGAGGTCGCGGCAATGGACTACGTCTACGCGCACGACGATCCGACGGTCCGGCTGCTGTGGATGAGCGACGACGTCGTCGACAATGTGACACCGTCGCTGCCGTGGGGCGCCCGTGACATGGAGAAGGTCCAGTACGTGCCGACGCTCGCGCCCGTCGACCCGGTCCTGGTCGGTGGCCTGGTGAAGGCGCTCAAGGACGCGGGACCGAACTCGTATCTGATGATCAACAAGAGTCAGGTCGTCTACCTCCAGCTGGACGTCGGCTACGCGAAGACCTGGCCGACCCGGCTCGTCCGGAATCTGGACAACCGGCAGGAGTTGAAGAAGGTCTACGTCAACGAGGACGTGACCATGTACCGGCTGCGCAAGGAGCCGGCCGGTGCGGTCGAGAAGGCGGCGCCGGGCCCGGTCGGCCCGCAGATCACCTGGACGCCGTGGTCGGTGGTGGGCGCCCTCGCGGCGATCGCCCTGATCGTGCTGCTGACCACGCGCGAAGTGGTGCGGGTGGCGGTGCGTCCGAGCATGCGGCAGCTGCGCTGGCTGCAGTCCACGTTCTGGTTCTCGCTGCCCCTGCTCGCGGTGGTCGTGGCCTCGCTGATCCAGCGGTTCATCACGATGGGTCTGCACTAGAGACAGAGACGACGGCCGAGTCCGAGTCCGAGTGGAGAGCGTCCCGTCCGTGCGCGGCGGGGGCGCTCTACCGCCGCAGCCACTTCACCTCGTACCCCTGCATCTGGAACCGCTTGCCGTCGATCTTGGCGCTGATGGCCCGGTTCAGGGTGTTCACCACCAGGACCGTCTTGTCGTCGGCGAGGACCCGCACATTGGGCTTGTCGTCCGCGGCGATGTCCACGCGCCGGAACGCCGTCCCGGGGCCGAACTCCTCGTTGAACCGGGCCACCAGGCCGTACATCGGAAGCGCGCTGCCCCCGGAGTCCCGGTCCGTGGGGCGCCACAGGCACCCGGCGCACGAACTGCCCTTCTGCGTCTCGGGGTTCCAGTAGAACCCGGACGTGGTGCCACCCTTCGCCATGGCCATCATGCCGGCCGCCTGGACGGCGACGCGGTGCGGTTCGCTCCAGCCCTTGCGGTTGTCGTTGCGGTCCGCGGGCTCCACGTAGTACTCGGCCCACCACAGGGGCAGGTCCCCGGTCTGTTTCTCGACCCAGCTGCTGACGTCGGTGAACTTGTCGGTGGCCGTGAACTCGTCGGGCAGCAGCTCGTCGTCGTTCGTGTAACTGGAGCCGTCGACGACGACGAAGTCGGCGCCCGCCTTGTTCTTGTTCCAGTAGTCGAAGGCGTCGACGATCCGCTGGTCAAGGCGCCCCCAGGGACCCTTGACGGCATCGGACGTGCCCTCGGTCTGCTTCGGGTCGAGGCTGTCCATGACGAGGTAGGGCCCGCCGACCATGATGTTCTTGTCGACCTTTTTCAGCGCCTTGTAGACGAGGTTGTAGAGCTTCGTGTAGCCCTCGTAGTCCCAGCGGGCCTGCCCGTCGTTCCAGAAGCCCTTCAGCTCGTTCCACACGATGAAGTGGCGTACGTCGGGGTAGCGCTTGGCGGTCGTGGCGGCGAGGTTCGCGAAGTCCTGGTAATGCTCGGGGTCGGGCGCCTTCTCCAGGTTCGCCTGGCTCCAGTTCGTGTTCTTGGCACCTGCCTTGCCGCCCTTCATCCAGTCGGGGGCACAGCACAAGGTCACCACGGGAGTGCCGCTCGACTTACGGATGAACTCGATCCGGCGGTCCATGTCGGCGAAGGCGTAACGCCCCTTCAGCGGCTCGGGGTTGTCCGCCCCCCAGCCCATGAGCGCCTCGGTCTGCGGCATCGGGCGCGCGCCGAGCAGCTTCTCGGCGCGCTCGGCCGCCACGTCGGAACCCTCGTCCGCGGAGTGCTCGGTGTGCGTGAAACCCCAGCCGACCTCCGGCCCCGGCGCCTTCGACGGAATCACCGGCGTGCCGTACACCTTGTCGCCGTCGGGCGTAGTCCCCGCAATGTCGACCTTGTTGTCATGAAGGGTGCCGATCACCGTCAGCACCAGAGCCAAAGTGGCCACTCCCACGCCGAACAGAGCGGTGATCCGCCACCGCCGTGCCCCCGAATTCCACCCATGACATCCCATCAAGGGCAAGTTTATCGAGCCCCGTTGACCGTGGCACGGCTTCCGTTGCCACAGGATCGTCACAGGGTTCCCCACGGGACGCATGAGGCGTACTGCGGAAATCCCGTGCGGGCGACACGTTCGTGCCGGATCATGGCGGCATGTCTGCGAACCCGTTCGACGCACTTCCGGTCCGCCTGGGCGTCGACGACAGCGACTCGCCCG
Source organism: Streptomyces sp. NPDC102467 (assembly GCF_044765445.1). Taxonomy (NCBI): domain Bacteria; kingdom Bacillati; phylum Actinomycetota; class Actinomycetes; order Kitasatosporales; family Streptomycetaceae; genus Streptomyces; species Streptomyces sp. NPDC102467. The sequence continues at coordinate 438,221 of NZ_JBIWKA010000004.1, forward strand.
CCGATGTCGTCGACGCGTTGTTCCTGGGCCGCTTCGCCACGGGCGAGCAGCCGCACTCACGGGCGGTGAACATCGACCGGGTCCGCTCCGGTGCCACGCTGCTGCCGCCGGACGCCCGCGTGCTGCGCTCCGCACAGGACGACGACCGCAGCGCGACGCTCGCCGACGGCGAGGGGTGGACGCTGCTCGTCTCCCGGTGGAACCGGGGTGCGGACGTCACGGTGACGGCGACGACGCCCGAGCTCGCGGAGAAGGTGCTCGGTCAGGCGACGGACGGCGCGGCCGATGAGCCGGAACCACAGCCGGAGAACGTGACGATGGGGTTCTGGTACGTGTCGCCGCGGCGCGGCCCGCACCGTACGACGCGACAGATCTCGGCCGGCACCTGGGGCGAGGTCAGGGCCAACTACACGGAGCCCGTCGCCGAGGCGATGGACCAGCTGATGAAGACGCGGCCCGAGGACATCGCGGGCCGGCTGCTGTTGCTGCACGGCCCGCCGGGCACCGGCAAGACATCGGCGCTGCGCACGCTGGCCCGCTCCTGGCGGGACTGGTGCCAGGTCGACTGTGTGCTCGACCCCGAGCGGCTCTTCTCCGACGTCGGCTACCTGATGGACATCGCGATCGGCGAGGACGACGGGACGGCCAACGGTCGCTGGCGGCTGCTGCTCCTGGAGGACTGCGACGAGCTGATCCGCGGCGAGGCCAAGCACACGGCGGGCCAGGCGCTCTCCCGTCTGCTGAACCTGACGGACGGCCTGCTCGGCCAGGGCCGCAACGTCCTGGTGGGGGTGACCACCAACGAGGACCTGGAGCGCCTGCACCCCGCCGTGGTCCGCCCCGGCCGCTGCATGGCCAGGATCGAGGTGGGCCCGCTGACCCGCCGCGAGGCGACGGAGTGGCTCGGCACGGAAGAGGGCATCGGCCGCGAGGGCGCGACGCTGGCCGAGCTGTACGCGCTGCGCCGGGGCATCTCCCCGACCTCGGTGCCGGACCAGCGGGGCGGCACCGACGCGGGGATGTATCTGTAGCGGGTGCTATGAGTACGCGGCGCGCACGGCATCCCGCGCCGCGGCCAGCGCCGCCTCCTCGGAGAGCCCGAGCCGCCGGACCCGCTCGGCGAAGGCCTGCGCCGCGAGGGACGCCTCCCGGTCCGCGGCGTCCCCGGCGGCGGCGATCAGCGTGCCGTTGCGCCCGCGCGTCTCGATCACCCCGTCCGCCTCCAGGGCCCGGTACGCCTTGGCCACGGTGTTCGCGGCGAGCCCGAGCTCCTCGGCGAGGCCGCGCACGGTCGGGAGCCGGTAGCCGACGGGCAGCGCCCCGGCCCTGGCCTGCTCGGAGATCTGGGCCCGCACCTGCTCGTAGGGGGCGGCGCTGTCGTCAATGCGGATCTTCAGGGTCACGCGCCCGATTGTCCCGCAGCACCCTTTGTTCCGCAGCGCCGGTCGGCTCTCGGCACCGGTAAAGGAGAGGCGCCCAGCCGTGGGCGGCACGTAGCGTACGGCTCATGACCAGGCCCACCATGTCCGCACCCACGACCGAGCTGGTGCAGGTACGGCTCGTCAAGGCGGGCCGCACGAAGATCGGTTACCCGGCACGGTTGCTCTCCGACGACGGCACGCACGTCACCGTGCGCGCCGACTGGGCGGGCGAGGGCGTGCGCGACTTCGGCTTCGTGCGCTTCGAGCCCGGCGACGTGTTCACGGAGCACTACTGGCGCGACCGCTGGTACGCGATCAAGGAGGTCAGGTCGGGCGACGGCACGCTCAAGGGGTGGTACTGCGACATCACACGCCCCGCGGTCCGCGACGTCGGCGGCGATATCGTCTCCGTGGACCTGGACCTCGACCTGTGGGTGTCCGCCGACGGCACACAGGTGATCCGCCTGGACGAGGACGAGTTCGCGCAGAGCGGCCTGGCCGGGCAGGACCCGGCCGCCGCCGAGGCGGCGACACGGGCCCTGGACGAGCTCGAACTCCTCGCCCGTAGCGGGAAGTTCACCGCGCTGCTGCGCTGAGCTGCCGCCCGCCGGTCAGCGTCCCGTCGCGATCACCGCGTACCGCTCGTCGCGCACCTCCTTGCCCCACAGGCGTGAGTCGGCCGACAGTTCCTCGTGCCGCACGTCGTCGGCGAGCTCCCGCAGCAGGCCGATCAGCCGGGTCGCCGGTATGCCGGCGGGACTCACCTCTCCCCACACCCCCTCGATCAGCACGAGCCGCCCACCGGGCCGCAGCAGCGTCACCCAGTGCCGCAGGGCGGCCGCCGGGGCGGGCAGTGCCCACAGCACATGCCGGACGAGAACCACGTCGTACGAGGCTGCGGGTACCGGTGGCGACGCCGCGTCCCCTACCAGGAACTCCGCGTCATGACCGGCCAGCTTCCGGCGGGCCCGCTCCACCATGTTCGGCGCGAAGTCCACACCGGTCACACGGTGTCCCCGCTCGGCCGCGAGGAGCGACACGGAACCCGTGCCGCAGCCGAGGTCCAGCACGTCGCCGGGGATCTCGGGAAGCCAGTCCGCGCAGCGCTCCGCCCAGGCGGCGCGGACCTCGGGGTCCCGCATGCCGTGGTCGGGTTCCTCGTCGAAATCGGCCGCCGCCGCGTCCCATTCGGTGCTTCTCGGTGAGTGCGTCATCCCCACATCGTGACAACCGCCACTGACAATTGCGCTTCGATGAGCAACGGGCCGGGAACAGGTCTACAACGGCAGCACGTTGGAACGCGTGTAGGTACAGGAGGCACCATGCGCCGAGTGACCATGCACAAGCCCACCGGAGCGAGCACCATCACGCGCCGGCTGCGGGAAGAGGCGACCGAAACGGCGCGCGAGCGCCCGGAGGTCCGTAAGGATGTACGCAAGACGTGGTGGCCCGACGAGTAGGCGGGACGGTCACATGCGAGCTAGACGTTTGCGGTAGTGGATGCGGTCGTAGGGGCCGTCGGCCCGGCGCTCCACGACGTCGTATCCGTACCGCGGATAGAGCTTCTGGTTCTCCACCATCAACGCGTTGGTGTAGAGCCGCACTTCGGGCAGCCCGAGGGCGCGTGCGTGCTCGTCGACGAAGGTGAGCAGGACGCGGCCCACCCCCTGCCCGTGGGCGTCGGGGTGGACCGCGATGCTGTCGAGGAAGAGGTGGTCCCTGCGCGCCTCGACGACGACCAGGCCGATCACCTGCGGGTTCCCTGTGACGTGCACCAGGCCGGCGGCCACGTTCGCCGCGTGGTCGGCCTCCATGGGCTGGGGGACGACGCCGATGCGGGCGATGTAGGGGTGGTACGCCGCGTCGGTGACGGCTTTGACGGCCGGCACGTCGGCGGCGGTGGCGCGGCGGATCGCATGGGGTTCGCTGCTCATGCCGCCTTGTCTACGTCACTTCCCCTCCCCCGCACCACCAGCTTCTTCACCAGCGTCTTCGCCAGTGGCCAGGCCACGATGAGCAGGACGAGCGCGTACACCGTCACGGAGAACGGCGTGTCCACGAGGCCGCTGACGCTCCCGTCGCTGATCTGCAGGGCGCGGCGCAGTTGTTGTTCCGCGTTCGGGCCGAGGATGACGCCGATGACGGCGGGCAGGACGGGCAGTCCGTAGCGGCGCATGCCGAAGCCGATGAGACCGATGACGAGGAGGATGACGAGGTCGAGGGACTCGCCGCCGACCGCGTACGCGCCGACCGCCGCGAAGAAGAGGATCCCGGCGTAGAGGTAGGGGCGCGGGATGCGCAGCAGCTTCGCCCAGACGGGGGCGAGGGGCAGGTTGAGGGCCAGGAGCAGCACCATTCCCACGAAGAGGGATGCGATCAGGCCCCAGACCAGGTCCGGTTCGCGTTCGAAGAGGAGCGGTCCCGGCTGGATGCCGTACTGCTGGAACGCGGCCAGCATGACGGCGGCGACGGCTGTCGTCGGCAGGCCGAGCGTGAGCATGGAGACCAGGGTGCCGGCCGCCGACGCCGAGGACGCGGACTCGGGGCCCGCGACGCCTTCGATGGCGCCCTTGCCCCATTCGTCCTTGTGCTTGGAGAGGCGCTTTTCGGTGACGTAGGAGAGGAACGTGGGGATTTCGGCGCCGCCCGCGGGGATCGCGCCGAACGGGAAGCCGATGAGCGGGCCGCGCAGCCAGGACTTCCAGGTGCGCCGCAGATCCGCCTTGCCGAGCCAGGGGCGGCCGACGGGGATGACCCGCCCGTCTCCCGCCGCCGCCCCTGCAACGAGGCGCTTCGCGCCGCCCCTCTCATTGCTCGTGCGGCGCAGGTGCGCGGCGACCCACAGGGCTTCGCCGATGGCGAAGAGACCGACCGCGACGATGACGACGTCGACGCCGTCGGCGAGCTGCAACGAGCCGAAGGTGAGCCGCTGTTGGCCGGTCATCTGGTCAAGGCCGACCAGGCCGATGGTGAGCCCGATGAGCAGCGAGGCGAGGCCGCGTACGCGCGAGGAGCCGAGCACGGACGTCACGGCGATGAACGCGAGGACCATGATGGCGAAGTAGTCGGGTGCGCCGATGTCGACGGCGAGCGCGGCGACCTTGGGCGCGAGCGCGACGAGCAGGATGGTGCCGATCATGCCGCCGGCGAAGTGCCCGATGGCGGCGGCCGCGAGGGCTTGTGCCCCGCGTCCGGCCTTCGCCATGGGGTTGCCCTCCATGGCGGCGACGACGGCGGCGCTCTCCCCCGGGGTGTTGAGCAGGATGGAGGTCGTCGAGCCGCCGAACATGGCGCCGTAGTAGATGCCGGCGAACATGATGAACGCGCCGGTGGGTTCGAGTCCGTACGTCACCGGGAGCAGCAGCGCGACCGCCATGGCGGGGCCGATGCCGGGCAGCACGCCGATGGCCGTGCCGAGCAGGACGCCGATCGCGGCCCAGAGGAGGTTGATGGGGGTGAGGGCGGTACCGAAGCCGTCCATGAGGGAGTTGAGGGCGTTCATCGCGTCACAGCGCTCCCATCAGGGGGCCGCCCGGCAGGGGGACGCCGAGCAGGTTGTTGAAGACGGCGTAGGTGAGCAGGGAGAGACCGGCGGCGATCAGCGGGTCGCGCTGGAGGTGCCGGCTGCCGAGTGCGTACGCGGCGCCCCAGAAGAGCAGCGCGCCCGCGATCGGGAAGCCCAGCGGCTCGATGAGCACGGCGGTGGCGAGGAAGACCCCGGCGAGGAGCAGGACCGTGCGCCAGTCGGCGGGTTCGGACAGGTCGATGTCCTCGCCGCCCTCGGCCTCGCCGCGGCCGCCGCGCAGTACGTCGACGGCGAGCAGGACGGCGACGACGAGCAGGCCGATGCCGACGACGACCGGCACCGTCCTGGGGCCGACGGGTCCGCGCTGGGTGAGGTCGGCGTCCATGGTGAGCGCGTCGGTGAGGACGAGCGCGCCGAGCGCCGACAGGAGGACGCAGACGCCGAGTTCGGAGTGGTCGCGCAGCCAGGCGCGCCGTGACCCGCGCGTCTCGCGGGGTTCGGTGAGGGTCACAGCCCCAGCTCCTTCAGTACGGACACCACGTTCTTGTCCTGGGCGGCGAGGAAGGTCCCGAAGTCGTCGCCGACGAGGAACGCGTCGTCCCAGCCGTTCTTCTTCAGGGACTGCTTCCATTCCTGCGACGCGTGCAACTTCCGTACCAGGGACGTGAGTTTGGATCGTTGGGTGTCGGAGAGGCCGGGCGGGGCGACGATGCCGCGCCAGTTGGTGAAGTCGACGTCGTAGCCGGATTCCTTGAGCGTGGGCCCGTCGAGGCCGGGGACGCGCTCGGGTCCCGTGACGGCGAGGAGGCGCAGTTCGCCGCTCTTGATCTGGTCGAGGTATTCGCCGACGCCGGAGACGCCGAAGGCGACCTTGTTGCCGAGGATGGAGGCGAGGAGTTCGCCGCCGCCGTCGAAGGGGATGTAGTTGACCTTCTTGGGGGCGATGCCTGCGGCCCGTGCCATCAGCATCGGGGCGAGGTGGTCGGGGCCGCCGGGTGACGAGCCGCCGCCGACGGGCAGTTTGCCCGGGTCCTTCTTCCAGGCGTCGACGAGTTGCCCGATGTCCTTGTACGGGGAGTTCTTGGCGACCACGACGACGTCCGCCTCTTCGGTGAGGCGGGCGATGGGTGTGGTGTCGGCGAGCGTCTTCGGCGCGTGGTTGGAGCGGGCAGCGCCGACGACGCCGAGGCCCATGGACATCGCGAGCTTGCCGTTGCCGTGTTCGCCGACGAGCCGGGTCAGGCCGACGGTGCCGCCGGCGCCCGGCAGGTTGAACACCTCGATGTTGTGGGTGAGGCCGGCGTCCTCGGCGTTCTTGGCGGCGGTGCGCGCGGTGATGTCGTAGCCGCCGCCGGGTGTGTTGGGGACCATGAGGCGCAGGCCGGGGATCTGCGTGCCGGTGTCGGCGCCGCTGCCCGTGGTGAGCAGCGGCGGCCCCACCAGGACGAGGACCGCGGCCCCGAGCAGGGCGAGGGGTGTGCGCAGGCGCACGGGTGCCACCACCTGTCGAGAGACGAGTTGCGCGGGACGGGACGTTGTGAGGTGGCCCACATGTTGCCCATGCGCTGCCGGGCTGTCTGCCTTCCGCAGCTAAGGAACGTTGTGGTCCTTGTGGTCGCGCACCTACCCTGCGCCAGTGACAAAGGTGCTGGTCGTGGACGACGACTTCATGGTCGCCAAGCTGCACAGCCGGTACGTGTCCGCGCTGGACGGATTCGTGGTGGCCGGGGTGGCGCACAGCGGCGCGGAGGCGTTGCGCGCCGCCGAGGCGGTACGTCCCGATCTGGTGCTCCTCGACGTGTATCTGCCGGACATGGACGGCATCGACGTGCTGCGGGAGCTGCGGGCGGCGGAGGAGCGGGACCCTTCGCGTGCGCCGGTGGACGCGCTCTTCATCACGGCGGCGCGGGACGCGCGGATCGTGCGGGCGGCGTTGCGCGCCGGGGCGCTGCATTACCTCATCAAGCCGTTCGACCGGGCCGCTCTGCAGGAGCAGTTGCGGCACGTGGCGGCGGTGCGGGCGCGGCTCGACGGCCTCGACGAGGCGCGTCAGGAGGATGTCGACCAGATCTTCGGGACGCGTCCGCCGGGCTCACGGGAGCTCCCGAAGGGGCTTGCCGCGCACACCGCGGACCTGGTGGAGCGCACCCTGCGCGCCCACCCGGAGGGCTTGTCGGCCACGGAATGCGCTGTGGAGGCGGGCTCCTTGTCCCGGGTGAGCGCCCGCCGGTATCTGGAGTTCTTCGCCGTCACGGGCCGGGCGCGGGTGTCGCTGCGCTACGGGGGCACGGGGCGGCCCGAGCGCCGGTACCGGTGGACTGCCTGAGCCGGTCCGGGCCCGGACCTGGCCCAGTCTGAGCCCTGTCTGAGCCCGGCCTTAAGTGCGCCATAAAGATCCACTCAGGGGCGCCTGAAGGGCTGATCCGCGCGATTTCCGGGGCTAACTTCGTTGTCAGCGGGGTCCGTTCGGCGCAGCAGCGAACGGCGCCTCCCCCCACCCCTGTGCCGCCGATCAAGGAGTTCCCCCATGTCCGCACGCCGCCGCAAGGTCGCCGCCCTCGCCGCCACCGGCGTCGTCCCGCTCGCTCTGACCGCCCTGTCCGCCACGCCGGCGGCCGCGCACGGCACGCTCGGCGACCCGGCCAGCCGGGTCGCGGCCTGCTACGCCGAGGGGGCCGAGAACCCCACGTCGGCGGCGTGCAAGGCGGCGGTCGCCGCGGGCGGTTCGCAGGCCCTGTACGACTGGAACGGCATCCGGGACGGCGAGGCCGGCGGCAAGTCCCAGGAGCGCATCCCGGACGGCAAGCTGTGCTCGGCGAACTCCGACGAGTTCAAGGGCCTGGACCTGGCCCGCGCCGACTGGCCCGCGACGAAGGTCTCGGCGGGTTCGTACACCTTCAAGTACAAGGTGACCGCCCAGCACAAGGGCACCTTCAACCTCTACATGACGAAGCAGAGCTACGACGCCTCCAAGCCGCTGGCCTGGTCCGACCTGGATCTGCAGAACCCGGTCGCGACGAGCACGGACCCGACGGCCGACGGCGGCTTCTACACGTTCTCCGGCAAGCTGCCCGAGCGCACGGGCCGCCAGCTGATCTACGGCATCTGGCAGCGGTCGGACAGCCCGGAGGCGTTCTACTCCTGCTCGGACGTGGCGTACGACGGCAGTGGCTCGACCACCTCGGGCTCGGCTCCGGCGGCGTCCGCGCCGTCCGACGACCAGATCGCGCAGGACGCCGACAAGTCGACGGTCGACCACAGCGGCATGGACATGAGCGGCGACGACACCGCGACGCACGAGGCCCACGACTCGGCGTCCCCGGCGGCGGGTGCCGCGGCCGGTGACGACGCCGGTACGGGCGGCGGTTCGGGCGAGCAGCTCGCCGCGCAGGGCACCACGGAGAACCTCGCCGAGACCGGCGGCGACTCCACCACTCCGTACATCGCGATGGGCGGCGCGGCGGCCCTTGCGGTCGGCGCCGCGGGCCTGTTCGCCTCGGTGCGCCGCCGCGCGGTGACGGGCGGCCGGCACACCCGCTGACCCGCCCTCCAATACGGGGCCGCCGTCTCCCTGACCTGCGGGAGGCGGCGGCCCTCAACTGTGGCTGCGAAAAAGTCAGTTGATGCAGTCGGTCCTGGTGGCGTGCGCGGGGTCGAGGGCGTTCGCGACCTCGTGGTAGGCGACGAGGTCGACGGTGCCGATCGTCACGTGCTCGGAGAGGTCGACGGCACAGAGGTCCTGGACCACGACGTTGCGCACGTCGGGCCCGTCGAGGAACTGGGTCCGGTAGGGGGTGACAACCTCGTCGTACTTGGTGGCGATGACGGTGTAGCGGACTCCGGGCACGGTGTCGCCGCCCGCGTTGAGCTTCTTGATGAAGTCCGATCCGGCGATCTGGTCGGCGAGGCCGGGCGTGGCGAGGGTCAACAGCGGCTCCACGCCCGGGAAGTAGGGGAGCAGCTTGGTCAGGCCGCTCAGGGTGGTGCCGTGGTTGTCGGGCGCGATCCCGACGAGCGCGTTCACCTCGGCGGCGCCACCCAGGAATTTCAGGTAGTACCGCGGCATCATGCCGCCCTGCGAGTGCCCGACGAGGTCGACCTTGGCGACGCCGGTGGCCCCGCGCACCTTGTCGACGAAGGTGTTCAGCTGCTCGGCGGATTTCGCGATCGGCCCGAGCCCGTTGAAGAGGGGCACCCCGGGCAGTTGCCCGTAGTCGAGCGAGAAGACGCAGTAGCCGCGCTTGACCAGGTAGGGCGCGAGGACGAGCCAGTTGTCGACGGAGTTGCCGAACGTGCCGTGGACGAGGACGACGGGCCGCGGATGTGCGGCCGACGGCTTGCAGGAGTAGTTGTTCCAGCCGCTGCTGGGCGCGGCGGCCGCGTGCGCGGCGGTGAGGGGCGTGGCGGTGGCGGCGAACAGTGCGGCGGCGACGGTCACGGCGCGCAGCGCCCGCCTCCATCTGTTCTTGGGCAGCAGGTATGTGGGCAGCATCGTGAATCTCCTTGCGGCTCAGAGGAGTTGCGAACGCATGCCGTGCTCACGTCAAGTTACGCGCGAGTAGTAGAGGCGTGAAGTTACGCGTCGGTAAAACATTCTCGACACGGTTGCGGACACACGGCCTGACGGGGTGTCACCAGGTCGGACGTATAGGCCCGTTGGGCGCTATGGCCGTCAGCCACGCGCGCAGTGCGCGGGCCTCACCCTCTCCCAGGTGCTCCACCCAGGGCCGCACCGCGTCGGCCGCGGCCTCCTCCGCCGCCCGGGTGCAGGCCCATCCGCGCTCGGTCAGCACGACGAGCCGGGCCCGCGCGTCCACCGGGTGCGGCCGCCGCTCGGCATACCCCTTGCGCACCAGCTCGTCGACGAGCTGGCTGGCGGCCTGCTTGGTCACGCCGAGATGCCCGGCGAGGTCGGTGGCGGTGGCGTCACCGGCAGCCAGCCGCGCGAACGCGAAGCCGTGCGCGGGCCGAATCCCCTCGAAACCCCTGGCCAGAACGCCTTCATGGATGCGTTGCGTCAGTTCGCCCGCCGCGGCGAGCAGCGCGGCGGACAGGGCCATGGCTTCGGAGTTCTGCACGGATGCATTGAAACACCCTTGACGAGATGGTCAAGCCACCTGACTATATGGTCAAGCTGGTTGACCATAATCCGCATGATCTTTTCGAGGAGTACCCATGCCCGTGATCCGCGCCGCCGAGGCCGTCGTCCATGAACTGCACGGAGCCCGGTTCGTCTCGTACGCCACCCCCGGCACCGGCAGCGAGGAGCTGGCGGCCTGGCGGGCCGAGATCCCGGCGGGCACGAAAGCGCCCGCGCACGGGGTCTCGCGCGAGGAGATCCTCCACCTGCTGACCGGTTCCCTGCGCCTCACGCTCGACGGCGCCGTCCACACCCTCGTTCCGGGCGACACGGCGATCGTGAACGCGGGTACGACTCTCGGAGTCGAGAACCCGACGGACACCGTGGCGACCATGTGGGTGACCACGTCGGTGGGCCTCACGGCTGAGCTGGCGGACGGTACGCGCATCACGCCGCCCTGGGCGAACGTCTGAAGTCTCACGCGGCCAGCGAGGCCGGGACGATCGCGCCGGGTCCGAAGCGCGCCCTGGCCCGGTCGGCCACCGCCTCCAGGACCCGGGCCCGCTCGTCCACCGGATCGAAGGTCAGCTGCCGCGAGGCCCCTTCGACGGGCCCGAGCCCCTCCGCCCGCAAGGAGACACCGCGCACCCGCGCCCGCTGCAGCCCCAGGGCCTCGTACATCCGGTACGCGGCCCCGGCCAGCGCGACGGAGTGGGCGGTCGGCTCGGCGAGCACCCTGCTGCGCACGGTCGAGGACCGGTCGGCGTAGCGCACCGTCAGGGTCAGCGAGCGGCACACCTGCTTCTCGTCCCGCATCCGGGCGCCCAGCTCGTCGGCGGCGGCCAGCAGGGCGCGCCGGTGCCGGTAGGGGTCCAACTCGTCGCGCGCAAAGGAGCGTTCGGCGGCGATCGAGCGTGCGGTGGCGTTCGGGACGACCCGGGTGCGGTCGATGCCGCGCGCCTTGTCGTACAGCTCGCGTCCGGCGCGTGCCGTGGTGAGGCGCTGCAGGGTGGACAGCGGTGCGGCGGCGAGCCGGCCGACCGTGTCGAGCCCGTATTCGCAGAGCGTCCGCGCGGTGGCGGAGCCGACCCCGGGCAGTGCGCCGACGGGCCGCCCCGAGAGGAACTCCCGCACGTCCCCCACCACTTCGGTCACCCCGGTCGCGGCCCCGCGCGCGGCCATCCGCGCGAGCATCGGCCCGGGCCCGGCCCCGATCACGCACTCCACGCCGTGCAGGGCGACGGCCCGCACCCGGATCACGGACGCGATCTGCCGCGCGTCCCGCCCGAAGTACCGTACGGCGCCGCGCAGGTCGACCAGGGCCGAGTCGGGCGGCAGCGCCTCGACGGCCGGGCTGAACTCGGCAAGCAGCGCGAGGAGTCGGGGCAGGGTCGCCTCGTCCGCGGGCGGCAGCAGGAACCGCACGCACAGCACACCGCCCCGCTCACCCCTCAACTCGCCGCCCAGCCCTTCGCGTTCACCTTCCACCGCACTCACCCCGCGCTTCCTGAGCTCTGGTGCCACAACTTGCGCCGGCTTCCCTGTACTCCGTCACCGGCCGGCTTGAGGTCGGCCCACGGATGCATCTCGTACCCGTTGGACAGCCGGATCCGGCGCCCGGACCCGTCCGGGGCGGCCGCCTCCTCCTCGGGACCCGGCGCGGCCATCCACCGCGCCACCTCGTCGAGCCCCCTCTCCCGGTACACCTCTGTCAACTCCGCGAGATTCCATGCCGCTTCGCCCACGACGCTGAGACTGCGCGGCCCGCGCCGCTGCACCGTGCCGCGCACCAGCAGCAGCCAGGAATGGAAGACGGTATGCGCGCACGCGGCGTGCGCGTCGTCGAAGAACGCGAGGTCGACCAGGCCCGTGCCGTCGTCGAGGGTCGTGAAGACGACTCGCTTCCCGGAGCGGATCGGCGGGGTCTGGGTGGCCGCCTTGGCACCGGCCACGAGCACGGTCCGGCCGTGCTCGGCCTCCCGCAGCCGCCGTGCCGACACGACACCCAGCTCCCGCAGGAACTGCTCGTAGTCGCCCATGAGGTGCCGCGACGCGTCCATGCCGAGCACGCCGAGCTCGGCGCTGATCCGTTCCGTGTCGCCGAGGTCGGGCAGCCCGGCCGATGCGGTGCGGCGGCCGCCGGTCAGGGGCAGCTGTTCGCCGCGCGCACCCTGCCCCGATCGCTGAAGCTCCGTCAGATGCAGTTGCAGATCACGGCGGTTGGCGCCGAACGCGTCGAGCGCACCGACCTGGGCGAGCCGGGTGGCGAGCGGGCGGCTCGGGCGGGCCCGCTCCCAGAAGTCGAGCAGCGAGGCGTACGGCTGCCCCTCCTCGATCCGGGCGGCCTCCGCGGCGCTGATCCCGTACACGTCGGACAGCGCGAGTCGCACGCCCCACACGCTGCCGGGATCACCCTGGGAACCGGACACCAGTTCGATACGGTGAGCGACCGCGGACCGGTTCACGTCCAGCGGGAGCACCGGGACTCCCCGCCGTCGCGCGTCGGCGAGCAGCAGGCGCTTCGGGTACATCCCCGGGTCGTGCGTGAGCAGCCCCGCGTAGAACGCGGCCGGGTGGTGGGTTTTCAGCCACGCCGACTGATACGTGGGGACGGCGAAGGCCACGGCGTGCGCCTTGCAGAACCCGTACGAACCGAACGCCTCCACGATCTCCCAGGTCCGCGCGATGGTCTCGGCGTCATAGCCGCGCACCGCCGCGTGCTGCGCGAACCACCACCGGATCCGCTCCTGCGACGCGGGGTCGGACAGACCGCGTCGCACCCGGTCGGCCTCGCCGCGCCCGCACCCCGTCATGATGTCGACGATTTTGATGATCTGCTCGTGGAAGACGACGACGCCGTACGTCTCCTCCAGCGCCTCCGCCAGGTCCGGGTGCGGGTAGCGGACCGGCGCCCGACCGTGTCGCGCCTCGATGAACGGCCGCACCATGTCGGCGGCGACGGGCCCGGGGCGGAACAGGGAGATGTCCACGACCAGGTCGTGGAAGGTGGCGGGCTGCAACCGCCCCACCAGATCCCGCTGCCCCGGCGACTCGATCTGGAAGCAGCCCAACGTCTCGGTGGACTTGATGAGTCGATACGTCGCAGGGTCCCCCTGCGGTATCGAGTCGATGTCCACGGGGGCGCCGGTCGCCCGCTCGATCTCCCCCGTGGCATGCGCGAGCGCCGACTGCATCCGCACCCCGAGCACATCCAGCTTGAGCAGCCCCAGGTCCTCCACGTCCTCCTTGTCGAACTGCGCCATGGGCAGGCCCTCGCCGCTGGTCGGTACAACGGGCGTGCGGGCGAGCAGGGAGGCGTCGGAGAGCAGCACCCCGCACGGATGCATGGCGACCCCGCGGGGCAGCGCGTCGAGCGCCTCGACCAGCTCCCACAGCCGGGCCCTGCCCCCGAACTCCCCGGCGATTTCCTTGAGTTCGGGCAGTTCCGCCATCGCCGAGCGGGCATCGCGCGCCCGGACGTGCGGGAACGCCTTGGCGATGCGGTCGATGTCGGCGGGGTCCATGGACAGGGCCGCGCCGACATCGCGTATCGCATGCCGCACCCGGTAGGTCTCCGGCATCGCGACGGTGGCGACGCGCTCGGCGCCGAACCGGTCGAGGATCGCGCGGTAGACCTCCAGGCGGCGCGCGGACTCGACGTCGATGTCGATGTCGGGCAGCACGTAGCGCCGCTCGGACAGGAAGCGCTCCATCAGCAGCCCGTGCTCGACGGGGTCGGCGTTCGCGATGCCGAGCGAGTAGGTGACCAGCGACCCGGCGCCCGACCCGCGCGCCGCGACCCGGATCCCCATGTCCCGTACGTCGTCCACGACTTGAGCGACCGTCAGGAAGTAGGTGGCGAAGTCGTGGTGCGCGATGATGTCCAGCTCGCGGTGGAGCCGTTCCCAGTAGGCGCGGCTCTCCGCGTGGCCGAGGCGGACCAGGCCGGCGGTGGCGCGCGAGGTGAGGACGCGGTGCGCGGTGCGCCGTCCGGCGCCCACGAGGTGCGGTTCGGGGAAGCGCACGGAGCCGATACCGAGGTCGCCCTCGGGGTCGACGAGGCAGGCGGCGGCCGTGTCCTGGGTCTGTTCGAGCAGCCGGTGCGCGGTGTCGCGACGGAAGCCGGCCGCTTCCACGACCCGCTCGGCCTCACGCAGCATGGCGTCGGCACCTTTCAGCCACCGTTCGCCACTGTCGAGTTCCTTGGTCGGGTCGACGGGGACGAGGCGGCGCGCGGCGTCCAGCACGTCGGCGACGGGTCCCGCGCCCGGGTCGGCGTAGCGGACGTCGTTGCTGAGGACGGGGCGCACCCCCTGCTCGGCGGCGAAACCGACGGTGCGGGCGGCGAGGCGCAGCGAGCCGGGTCCTGTCCCCTGCCGCCCGTGGTGGACGGCTTCGAGGCGCAGGTCGTCGCCGTAGATGTCGCGCCAGGCGGCGAGCAGCCCGGCCGCCTTGTCGGGGCGGCCCGCGGCGAGCGCGCGGCCCACGTCGGAGTCGGGCCCGAGCAGCACGGTGAGGCCCGTCCCGTGGTTCTCCTCCCACGGCAGCCGGGCGTCCCGAGCGCCCCCGGCGTGCGCGGCGGTGATCAGGCGGCAGAGCCCTGCCCAGCCGTGCGCCCCGTCCCGGGCGAGAAAGGTGACCCGGGGTGTCGACTCGTCGATGAAGGCGCCGCCGCGCACGGGCGGCCTGCGCCGGTCGCCGCGCTCAGGGGCTCCCACCGCGAGTTCCGTACCGAACAGCGGCCGCACCCCGTGCCGCGCGCACGCCTTGGCGAACCGGACGGCGCCTGCGACAGTGTCTCGGTCGGTGAGGGCGACGGCGTCCATGCCCCGCTCGGCGGCGCGCTCGGCCAACCGCTCCGGGTGCGTGGCGCCGTAGCGCACGGAGAACCCGGACACGGTGTGCAGATGCGTGAAGCCCGGCACACGCACCTCCAGCACACCTCGAGCCGATCGGATCTCACCTTCCCCACCTCCACCATAGACCAACTATCGAACGTTTGTACGACAGCGGGCGGGCGGCACCCGTTCGGCCCACCCCGCCTGCACGACGCGGCCCCCCACCGGAGCGTGGGGGCATGAAGTTCGCCGATGAGTTCAGGAACGCCGTCACTCCCCGCGCCGCGCTGCTCGTCATCGGCGTACTCGCCCTGCAGCTGCTGTTCATCGCCTCGTACGTGGGGGCGCTGCACAATCCGAAGCCGAAGGACGTGCCGTTCGGCGTCGCCGCTCCGGCGAAGGCGGCCGCGCAACAGACCGAGCAGCGGCTGGCGAAACTGCCGGGCTCCCCGCTGGACCCGCGGGTGGTCGCCGACGAGAAGACGGCGCGGCAGCAGATCATGGACAGGAAGATCGACGGCGCCCTGGTCCTCGACCCGCGGGGCAGCAAGGACACCCTGCTCGTCGCGTCCGGCGGCGGCACCGTCCTGGCGAACGCCCTGGAGACGCTCGCCACCAAGGTCGACGGCGCGGAGCGGCGGACCGTGCGCACGGTCGACGTGGCACCGGCCTCCACCCAGGACTTCGACGGACTCTCGTCCTTCTATCTCGTCGTCGGCTGGTGCGTCGGCGGCTATCTGTGCGCCTCGATCATGTCGATCAGCGCCGGATCGAAGGCCGCGAACCCGCAGCGCGCGGCGATCCGGCTCGGCACCATGGCGCTCGTCTCGATCGTCGGCGGCATCGGCGGCTCGCTCATCATCGGCGACTCGATCCTCGGCGCGCTGCCCGGCTCCTTCTGGGCGCTGGCCGGGCTCGGCGCACTCGTCACCTTCGCGGTCGGCGCGATCACGCTCGCCCTTGAGGAGCTGACCGGCATCGTCGGCATCGGCCTGGCCGTGCTGCTGATCGTCGTCGCGGGCAACCCGAGCGCGGGCGGCGCGTTCCCGCTGCCGATGCTGCCGCCGTTCTGGCAGGCGATCGGTCCCTGGCTGCCGCCGGGCGCGGGCACCTGGGCGGCGCGTTCGATCGCGTACTTCGACGGCAATGCCGTCACGAAGTCCCTGCTGGTCCTCTCGGCGTGGGCGGTGGTCGGCGTCGTGGTGACGCTGCTGCTGCCGGGCCTGCGCGAGAAGCGGCGGAGCGGCGCCGGGCGCAGCGGAAGGGCGGAGGGCGGGTCGACGCACGTCGGCGTCGCCTCGTGAACAAAGGGCACCCCGTGCATACGGGGTGCCCTTTGACGCGGTTCAGCCGAAGCCGAAGCTCAGCCGGGGATCAGCCGATTTCCGCACCGAACGTGGAGAGCGCCTCCGGTACCGGCTGGAAGAACGTCTCACCGCCCGACGTGCAGTCGCCGCTGCCGCCCGAGGTGAGACCGAGCGCCGTGTCGCCGGCGAAGAGGGAACCGCCGCTGTCACCGGGTTCGGCGCAGACGTCGGTCTGGATGAGGCCGTTGACGATGTCGCCGTTGCCGTAGTTCACGGTGGCGTCCAGGCCGGTCACCGTGCCGTCGTGGACCTGGGTGGTGGACCCGGAGCGGGTCACCTTCTGACCGACGGTCGCGTCACCGGCCTTGGTGATCTGCTGCGCGGAGCCGTTGTAGAGGTTCACCTCGCTGGGGTGCGGAACGTCGGCCGTGTACTTCACGAGGCCGAAGTCGTTGTCCGGGAAGCTGGACTGCTCGTTCGTGCCGATCTCCTGGCCGCTGGAGTCGGACCAGGTGGAGATGGCCTCGGTGCAGTGGCCCGCCGTGATGAAGTACGGCTGGCCGCCCTTGACCACGTTGAAGCCGAGGGAGCAGCGACCGCCCCCACCGCTGATGGCGTCGCCACCCGACACGAAGGGCTTGAACTCGCCCTGGGTGCGCTGGAGTTCGGCCTTGCCGCCGAGGTCGTCGACGACCTTGCTCAGCTTGTCGAGGGCCGCGCCCTTGACCGTGCGGTCGGCGGTGACGACGACCTTGTTGGTGGCGGGGTCGGTGGCCCAGGAGGTGCCCGGGATGGTGGCGTCGCTCTTGAGGGTCGCGTGGGCGCTCTTGAGCGCGGAGAGGGAGTTCTCCACGACTCTCGCCCGGGCGCCGGCCGCTTGGACGGCCTGCGCGGCGTCCTGGTTCAGCACGTTGACGACGAGGTGCTTGGCCTTGGCGTCGTAGTAGCTGCCCGCCGAGTCCGCGCCGAGGTCCTTCGTCAGGGTCGAGGCGAGATTTCCGGCCTTCGCGACGGAGAGCGTCCGGGGCGCCATGTTCGGCGTTTCGGTGCTCGCGTTCGCAGTCTGGAAGGTGATGCCCGCGGCGGCCAGGGCGGCGATGCCCGCTCCGGCCACGGCTACGCGCCGCTTGGGTATGCGTCGGTGCTTCAACTCACTGCCTCCTGTGGGGGGTTGGGAACAGGCCCGATGTGGGGGTGGACCGGTTCCGTGAGGCTGACGCGCCCACTATCCCGAGCGTCACAGGGAGCACACAAGGTCGACTTCAGGACGCGCATGCGGGAACTCCTGTGCGCCCCTCACCACTTGAGCGCCCCTGCCCCGCCCACGTCGGTCCCCAATGCAAACACCCTGTGCACAGAGCGCCTGTCGGAGGGTAAGGCCTAGTCCTGTCCGAAAATCGACGGTGTGAAAGGGTGCCTACGGCGCGTCCCCGCCCCCGGCCGGCTCGGCCGGTTGCTCAACCGCCGCCTGCGCGGCGCGCCCCGAGTCGCCGGGAGTGGCCCGCTCCAGGAACCGCAGCAGCTCCACGGGGAACGGCAGGACCAGCGTCGAGTTCTTCTCGGCGGCGACCGCCACCACTGTCTGCAGCAGGCGGAGTTGGAGCGCGGCAGGCTGGTCGGACATCACCCCGGCGGCCTCGGCGAGCTTCTTCGACGCCTGCAGTTCGGCGTCGGCGTTGATGACGCGGGCCCGCCGCTCCCGGTCCGCCTCGGCCTGCCGGGCCATCGACCGCTTCATGGTCTCCGGCAGCGACACGTCCTTGATCTCGACCCGGTCGATCTGCACGCCCCACCCGATGGCCGGGCTGTCGATCATCAACTCGAGGCCCTGGTTGAGCTTTTCGCGGTTCGACAGCAGATCGTCGAGGTCGCTCTTGCCGATGATCGAACGCAGCGAGGTCTGCGCCATCTGCGAGACGGCGAACCGGTAGTCCTCCACCTGCACCACGGCCTCGGAGGCGTCGACGACCTTGAAGTAGATGACCGCGTCGACCCGCACCGTGACGTTGTCCCGCGTGATGCCGTCCTGCGCGGGCACGGGCATCGTCACGATCTGCATGTTGACCTTGCGGATCTTGTCCACGAACGGCACGATCATCGTGAATCCGGGCCCCCGCACCGCCGGTTTGAGCCGGCCGAGACGGAACACCACCCCCCGCTCGTACTGCCTGACGACCCGCGCCGCCGCCATTCCGTACACCGCTGTGGCGCAGACGACGGCCACTCCCGCCGCCACCAGTTCCTCGACCATCGCACGGCCCCCCAGGGTCCGAAGTGGGCGCAACAGGCCTCTGCTTCGACGGTAGCCCCGCCAGGGGCAGGGCGGGAGACTCCGGTGACGAGCAGAAGCCCCCGCCGGTCGGATCGACCGGCGGGGGCCCGTGCTGCTGGCTGCGGTTCAGGATCGTACGTGAGGGATCACGGACGACGGGGTCAGAAGACGTGCACCCCGTACGCGCTGAGCGCCTCGGTGACCGGCTGGAAGAAGGTCGTCCCGCCGGACGTGCAGTCGCCACTGCCGCCGGAGGTCAGGCCGTACGCCTTCGTCCCGCCGTACAGCGGACCGCCGGAGTCGCCGGGCTCGGCACACACGGTGGTCTGGATGAGGCCGGACACGACATCGCCGCCGCCGTAGTTGACGGTGGCGTTCAGCGCGGTGACCTTACCGCTGTGGATGCCGGTGGTGGAACCGCGCCGGGTGACGGTCGTGCCCACGGACGGCGTGGCCGCGCTGGTGATGTCCTGGCTGCCGACCGCGCCGGACTTGGCGACGGAGCTGTTGGTGTACTTCACAAGACCGTAGTCGTTGCCCGGGAAGCTGGACCCCGAGGTGGTGCCCAGGGTCGTCGTGTGGCCCGAGTTGGACCACCAGGTGCCCGCGCCGTCGGTGCAGTGACCGGCGGTCAGGAAGTAGTAAGCCCCGCTGCTGTCCTGGACGTTGAAGCCGAGCGAGCAGCGCCAGCTACTCGCATAGATGGCGTCGCCGCCGGAGATCAGCTTCTTGAAGGTGCCGGCCGTGTGCTCGATCTTGAGCGCTCCCGCGGTGGCTCCGGCCTCCTTCTCGATCTTGTTGATCTCGGCCTGCGAGACCGTGCTGTCCACGGTCACGACGACCTGCTTGGTCTTCGCGTCGACGGTCCACGCCGTACCGGCGATGTCGGCGCCACGCACCGCGTCACTGGTCTGGGTGAGTTCGGCGGCGCTGAAGGCCTGGGGAGCTTCGGCGGCGTGCGCCGTGGGTGCGGCGAAGGCGGCCGCGGCAAGGAAGCCGGTACCCGCGGCGATCAGCCGGGTCCGTCTTGCTATGCCACTGCGAGGGGTGGTGCGCTTGATCCTCACTGCTCGTTCCTCCCGAGGGGAAGTCGGGGGCCCGCGTGGGGTCGGGGCCCGTGAGGCGCAGCCAGGCGGAACGGCGGGAGCCCGGATTCCGGACACGCCGTGCCCCTGACAAGCGCTGTTCGGGAGTATTCGGCGAGTCAACTGATCGACGCAAGGGCGCCTTTCAGACTTCGGCCACATCTGCGCGTACACGACGGCATGCCCCGACGGCTTCTCTCGTACGGTCCGTACGCCGTCGGGGCTCGGCTCCTCCGGTCAGACGGAAACCGGGGCCGTCAGGTTCCGTTCGCCCGCCTCGACACCGACGGCAAGGGTGTTGCCGGGGGGCGGGAAGGGGCAGATGAAGTGGTCGGCGAAGGCACAGTTGGGGAGCACCGCGCGGTTGAGGTCGACGGTGGTCCTGCCCTGTGCGTCGGGCGCCTGCGGATACAGGAAGCGGAACCGGAAGGTGCTGGTCCCGCTGGTGGCGTCGGCGAACACGGCCCACAGCCGGCCGTCCCCCTGCCGCGCCACCCGCAGCGTCTGCCGCCGCCCGGCGAGCTCGAACGACAGCTCTCCGGCGAGCCCGAGTCCACGCTCCTTGCCGTCGGCGTTCTCGACACGGACCTCCCGCGCGCTCTCGTACGGAGTGAAGTGGCCCTCGACCGACCAGCGCGGGTCATGGGGAGTGACGTCGATGCCCCGGAAGGCCGTGCGGGTGGGGGCGACCGGGTCGAAATCCCGTACAGCCCACAGGCCTTCGCGCGCGATGACGACGAGATGCCGCGCGCCGAGCGTCACGGTGGCGTCGGCGGCGACCCGTACCACCCCGTCGACCTGCTGTCCTTCCACCGCGAGCCCCTCTGCCGCGCTCGCGGTGAGGACGAGCGCGTCGCCGTCCGCGCGCCACTGTCCGGGGATGGCCGGAAGTCGGCCCTCCGGATGGTCGTCGAGCCAGTGCGTGCCCGCGAGGGAGAGGGGCCCGTAAGGCGCGGAGACGGCGGCGGTCCGCTCCTCGTGCCACTTCTTCCAGAGGTCGGCGGCGTCACTCATGCCGGGGTCCTTTCGTGATGCGGTGCGGGCGTGCGCAGTCCCAGGTGCGAGCGCAGCGTGACGCCCTCGTATTCCGTGCGGAACGCGCCGCGCTCCTGGAGCAGCGGCACGACGTCGTCGACGAACTCGTCGAGGCCGCCAGGTGTCAGATGCGGTACGAGGATGAACCCGTCGGCGGCGTCCCCCCGCACGAAGGCGTCGAGCTCGGCGGCGACCGTTCCCGGTGTCCCGACGAACGACTGCCGGCTGCTCGTCTCGATCACGGTCTGCCGGATGGAAAGACCCTTGGCGCGGGACAGGGCGCGCCACTTCCCGGCGAGGGCGAGCACGTCGCCGCGGTGCGTACGCCCCTGGGTCAGGCCGGAGTCGACGACCGGGTCGACGTCGGGCAGCGGTCCGTCCGGGTCGTACGAGGACAGGTCGACGCCCCAGATCTGTTCCAGGGCGAGGATCGCGTTCTGCGGCGAGACCTGTTGGCGGCGGATCTCCGACGCCTTCTCCTGTGCTTCGGCGGCGGTGTCTCCGAGCACGACCGTCACGCCCGGCATGATCTTGAGGTCGTCGGCCTCGCGCCCGTACTTCGCGAGCCGCGCCTTCACATCGGCGTAGAAGGCCTGTCCGGCCTCCAAGGTGCCGTGCCGGGTGAAGATGACGTCGGCGGCGGACGCGGCGAACTCCCGGCCCTCGTCGGAGTCCCCCGCCTGGATGACGACGGGGTGCCCCTGTGGCGGGCGCGGGACGGTGAACTCCCCTTCGACGGTGAAGTGCTGCCCGTCGTGCCGGAACGGACGCTCGGTGCCCGCGTCCCACAACTCCCGTGCCACGTCGACGAATTCGGCGGCTCGGGTATACCGGTCCGCGCGGTCGAGGTAGCCGCCGCGGCGGAAGTTCTCGCCGGTGAAGGCGTCGGAGGAGGTCACCACGTTCCAGGCCGCGCGGCCGCCGCTGAGGTGGTCGAGGGAGGCGAAGCGGCGGGCGACCTCGTACGGCTCGTTGAAGGTCGCGTTGACGGTGGCGGCGAGCCCGAGCCGGTCGGTGACGGCGGCGAGCGCGTCGAGGAGGGTGAGCGACTCGGGCCGGCCGACCACGTCCAGGTCGTGGATGCGCCCCTTGTGCTCGCGCAGCCGCAGCCCCTCCGCGAGGAAGAAGAAGTCGAAGAGACCGCGTTCGGCGGTGCGGGCGAGGTGTTCGAAGGAGGCGAAGTCGATCTGGGACTTCGACGCGGGATCGGCCCAGACGGTCGTGTTGTTGACGCCGGGGAAATGCGCGGCGAGATGAATCTGCTTGCGTGGCAATGAAGTTGAGGTCATGTCGACTCCCCCGCGAGGGCTGCGAACCGGTTGGTGGGCCGGGCCAGGCCCAGGTGCTCCCTGAGCGTGCTGCCCGGGTAGAACGTGCGGAACAGGGCGCGGTGCTGGAGCAGCGGCACCGTCCCGTTGACCAGGCGCTCCAGGTCGCGGCGCGGGTCGAGCGGCGTCAGGTGGAAGCCGTCGGCGGTGCCGGAGCGGTGCCAGTCGGTGATGAGTTCGGCGAGGTCCACAGGGCCGCCGCGGTACAGCGGACCGTCCTCGGTGGGCAGCGGGCCGCCGCCGTGCCCCGGCTGGGCGGCGTGCTCACCGCCGCCGAGGTCGATCCGCAGCGCGGCGAGGACGCGCAGGGTGTCGGGGTCGCGGCCGTGCTCGACGGCCCGGCGCCGCAACCCGGCGCGCACATCGGCCAGTTGGGCGGGGTCGGCGACGCCGACGAGGGCGACGTCGGCGTGCCGGGCCGCGACGTCGTACGCGTACGGCCGGGTGGCGTCGACCACGACGACGGGGTTGCCCTGCGGCGGGCGCGGCACGATGGACGGGCCTCGCACGGAGAACGTGCGCCCTTCGAAATCGACGTGGTGCAGCTTGTCGCGGTCGACGAACCGTCCGGTGGCGGCGTCCCTGATCTCGGCGTCGTCCTCCCAGCTGTCCCACAGGTGCCGTGCGGCGTCGACGACTTCACCGGCTTCCTGCCACAGGTCGGCGGGCGCGGCGGCGTGCTTGCGCCCGAAGAGCCGTGCCTCGTCGTCGCCGAGCGAGACATCGGGGCGCCAGCCGGCCCGGCCGCGGCTCACCCAGTCGAGCGTGGCGACGGCGGCCTGCACGTGGAAGGGCTCGGTGTGGGTGGTGGTGACGGTCGGCACGAGTCCGATGCGGGAGGTCCGCGGGACGACCCTGGACAGCACCGAGAGGCTGTCGAGGCCCGCCGCACCGAAGCTGTCGTGGAGCGTGACGAAGTCGAGAGCGCCGTGTTCGGCGAACCGGGCGAGTTGGAGGTAGGGCTCGGCGTCGTACGTGCCGGGCAGATCGACGGCCGCGGCGAGGTGCAGCAGGCCCCGGCCGGGTTTACTGGTCATGAGTAGGTGAACCTTTCGGCAGGACAGGGGAGTCGGCGGGCGCGGGAGCCCGGCGGCCCGTTACGGCTTGGGCAGGCCCTTGGGGTTGATCTCGGACTTCGGCACGGCCTCGCTCGACAGGCCCCAGCGCTTCAGCACGCGCCCGTACGACCCGTCCTCGATCACGTGATTCAGTGCGGCGGCGTAGGCGTCGACGAGCCCGCTGCCCTTCTTCGTGGTCGCCGCGATCTTGCCCTGCACCAGGTCGCCGCCGCCCGAGACGGTGCCGATGATCTGCGACTGACCTGCGGACGCCACGTGGTAGGCGGAGGCCGGGCTCGGGCCCAGGTAGCCGTCGATGCGGCCGGACTGGAGCGCCAGGTAGTAGTCCGTGTCCTTCTGGAAGTACTTGATGGTGACGGGCTTCAGACCGGCCTTCTCGTCCTGCTTGCTCCAGTCGACGAGGATCTTCTCCTGGTTGGTGCCGGAGGAGACGGCGATGGTCTTGCCGGCGACGTCCTTCGGCCCCTTCACCCGCCAGCTCGTGCCCTTCTTCGCCTCGAAGGCGATGTTGTCGAGCCGGTACGTCGCGAAGTCGTACTTCTCCTTGCGCTCCTCGGTGACCGTCACGTTGGAGAACACCGCGTCGAACTTTCCGCTGTCGAGCCCGACGAAGAGGTTCTCCCAACTCACCTGCTCCTGCTGGGGCTTGAGCCCGAGCGTGTCGGCGACGAGCGTGGCGATGTCGAGTTCGGAGCCGATCCGTGTCCTGTCGTCGGTGGCGAAGAAACCGAGCGGTGGTGAGGCGTCGGCGCTGCCGCCGAGCCGCAGCGTGCCGCGCTCGCGGACCGCCGCGGGCACCAGGGCCGCGATCTTGTCGACCTTCTTGCCTCGGATGCGGTTCTGGTCGGGGCCGATGTTGATGTTGCCGACCTTCTTGGTGCCGCCGCTGCCGGCGCTCGTGGAGGCGTCACTGTCACCTCCGCAGGCGGCGAGCAGCGGGGCGACGGCGAGAGCGGCGACGGAGGCGGTGAGAGCGCGGCGGGACAGCATGGGCGTACTCCTCAAGAGGTTGCTGCACAGGCGAGTGGACGGGGTGAAGCTCAGAGGATCCGGCTCGGAGGATCCGGCTCAGAGGACTTTCGACAGGAACGCCTTGGTGCGCTCCTCGCGCGGGGCGTCCAGTACGTCACGCGGGGCGCCCCGCTCGACGATGCGGCCCTCGTCCATGAAGACGACGGTGTCGGCGACCTCGCGCGCGAAGCCGATCTCGTGCGTGACGACGATCATCGTGGTGCCCTGGTGCGCCAGGCCCTTGATGACGTCGAGGACCTCGCCGACCAGCTCCGGGTCGAGCGCGGACGTCGGCTCGTCGAAGAGCAGCAGCTTCGGCTCCAGGGCGAGGGCCCGGGCGATGGCGACGCGCTGCTGCTGGCCGCCGGAGAGCTGGCGGGGGTAGGAGTCGGCCTTGTCGGCGAGCCCGACCCGGCCGAGGAGTTTGCGGGCGCTCTCGGTCGCCTCGGCGCGGGGCCGCTTGAGCGCGGCGACAGGCGCCTCGACGACGTTCTCCAGGACCGTGAGGTGCGGAAAGAGGTTGAAGTTCTGGAAGACGAAGCCGATGTGGGTGCGCTGCTTGAGGACCTCGCGTTCGCGCAGCTCGTACAGCTTGTCCCCGGAGCGGCGGTAGCCGACGAGGGCTCCGTCGACGCTGATCCAGCCGGTGTCGACCTTCTCCAGGTGGTTGATGGTGCGCAGCAGCGTCGACTTGCCGGAGCCGGACGGGCCGAGCACGACGGTCACCTCGCCCGCCCGCACGTCGAGGTCGATGCCGCGCAGCACCTCCAGGGTTCCGAAGCTCTTGCGGACGGACTTCACTTCCACCATGGCGGGGGCGCTCATCGGGTCGTGCCTTTCGCGAAGTGGCGCTCCACGTAGTACTGGAGTACGGAGAGCGCGCTGGTCAGGAGGATGTACCAGGCGGTGGCGACCATGAGGAGGGGGACCACGCGGCCGTTGCGGCCGTAGATGACCTGCACCTGGTAGAAGAGTTCGCCGATCGCCATGACGGAGACGATCGAGGTGCCTTTGAAGAGGGAGATGACCTCGTTGGCCGCGTTCGGCAGGATCGAGCGCATCGCCTGCGGGAGCACGATCCGGCGGATCTGCCGAAGGCGCGGGATGCCGAGCGCGGCCGCGGCCTCCAACTGGCCGCTGTCGACGGCGAGTACGCCACCGCGCACGATCTCGGCGGCGTACGCGGCCTGGTGCAGGGCGAGCCCGAGGACGGCCGCGCTCATCGCGCCGACCAGGCCCATCGTGTCGAAGGAGAGGAAGCCGGGCCCGAAGGGGATGCCGAACTGCAACTCCTTGTACAGATAGGCCAGGTTGAACCAGAAGAGCAGCTGCACGATCAGCGGAATCGAGCGGAACGCCCAGATGTAGCCGAAGGCGACCGTCCTCAGGAACCGGCTCTGCGACAGCCGCATGAAGGCCAGGACGATACCGAGCGCGAAGCCGAGCGCCGTGCCGTAGAAGGTGAGTTGAAGGGTGGTCCAGACGGCCTTGAGGATGACGTCCGCGGTGAAGAACTCCCCGAACACCTCCCATTCCCAGCCGGAGTTGGTGACCAGGCCGTGGACGAACTGGGCGAGCAGCACGGCCGTCGCGGCGATGGCGATCCAGCGCCAGGGATGGCGTACGGGGACGACCTTGAGTTGGGCGTAGTCGGTGGCGGGCGGCGCCGCGACGGCTTCGTCGCTCTTCTCGACGGGTGGATCACTGGTCAGTGGCATGGGGGTACCTCAAGAGGTGAAAAGTTCACGAGGGATGCGGGGACGGGCGCGTCAGGCGGCGGTGGCGCGACAGGAGAGGTCGCGCAGGAACGCGAGGACGGCTCGCGCGGTGGCGTCGTTCTGCCGGAACGTGGGGCTGTTGGTGCGCGGCCGGGTGAAGGCTCCGGCACCGCGCGCGTTGGTGTGCGGGCCGAGGGCGAAGCGGCGCGGGTGGGCGCTGCCGTCGCGGTACAGGACGCGCCCGTCGTCCGGGTCGACGGCCAGCAGCCCCGCGGGAGTCGACAGGGCTCCCTCCTCGTACAGCTCGCGCAGCAGCCGGTCGCGGGTGCGGGCGAGGGTGGGCTCCGGCAGGCGGGCCTCGACCAGGGCGCGGGCCTCGACGACATGGCCCACCACGGTGGCGCCGGTGGCCCGGAAGACCCCGTCCTCGGCGCTGATCCTCAGGTCGGCGCCGAGGAACTTCACGACGCCCGCGCGGGAGAGCGCGAGCAGCCGGCGCAGCCGCGGTCCGGGCGGCCCGGACGCCAGGTAGCTGAAGAAGCCGTGCCACCAGTTGCCGATGTCGCCGAGCCGCACGACCTGCCCGTACACGGAGAGCAGCCCGAGGAAGACGGCGAGGTCGGGGCTGTGCGCGGGGTTGTGCCGGCGCTCCAGGTCGGCGGTGATGTGACCGCGCAGCGCTTCCTGGAGCTCCTCGTACGAGGTGTGCCGGACGCCGTCCAGGGGACGGTCGAGGGCGGCGAGGTCGAGCCGGTCGGCGGGGTCGGGCACGGCGGACGCGACGAGGGCCCGGAGCTCGGCGCCGAGCGGGGTGGCGGCGGCGTACTTCTCCTCGAAGTCGGTCCAGGCCATGGTGGTGCGCTCGGGGCGGGCGGTGAAGAGGCGGTGGTAGTGCGCGAAGCCGAGCTCCTTGTCGATGAGCGGCCACACGTCGGCACGGAAGTCGAACCCGTGCTGCCGGGCGAGGAGTTCGTCGATCTGCGCGGGGCCGAGGAAGCGCGGCAGCGGTGGCCGCCCGCCCGCCGCCGCGTCCCAGTCGTAACCGATCTTCGAGCGGTACGGCACGCCGCGCCGTGACCCGACGTGCAGCACGGGCTCGCGACCTGAGGGGACGTAGCGGTCCCCCTCGTAGCGTCCGCCGCGCCCCTCCGTGAGGAGCACCATCAGGTCGACGAAGGCGAGTCCGAAGCCGCGGACGAGGACGTCCTGGCCCGGCGCGAGCGCGCTCAGGTCGGAGTCGGCGGTGAAGTCCGGCGGCAGGTGCAGCAGGCCGTGCCGCTCGGCGTACGCGCTCAACGCCCTTTGTTCGTCGTCGAGTTCGGCGTCGAGGTGCCCTTGGGCGAGAATGACGACATCGGCGAGCAGCGGCCTCGGGCGGTCTTCGAGCCATACCTGCTGGCGGCCGTGGCGCGGCCCGCAGAGCCGGAGCGCCTTGCGTGCGTGATGGTGGACGACGACCCCGTCGGGCAGGCCCGCGACGGCCTTCTCGTACACCCACCGCAGATAGCCGCCCTGGCTGCGCCGGTCGGCGAAGACCCGCCCGTCGATCCCGGCCCACTCGTGCAGCGCGGGACCTTCCAGGACGGGCCCGTCGAGCTGCACGGTGTCGTCGGTGAACATGGTGACGTCCTGGGCCTGCGAGTTCATCCACAGCAGCGGCGACTGCTCGCGCCGCCAGATGCGTCCGGGTCCCGCCGGGTACGGGTCGACGAGGTGCACGTCGAGATCCAACCGCCCCGCATTGTCACGGGTGTTGGCGGCGATGCGTTCCAGGACACCGGTCCCCCGCGGTCCGGCGCCCACGATCACCAGCGACTGGCGCACGGACCGTGCCGCACTCATCGCGTCGTCCCGCGTGCGTAGTGCCGCTCGATGTAGTACTGGCCGACGCCGAGCAGCGAGGTGACGACGATGTACCAGATGGTCGCGACGAGGAGCAGCGGAATGACCTGGTACGTCCGGTGGTAGACGAGCTGCACCGAGTACAGCAGGTCCTGCACGGCGATGACGCTCACGATGGAGGTGCCCTTGAGCGTGCCGATCAGCATGTTCCCGGCCGGCGGCACGATGGAGCGCATGGCCTGCGGGAGCACGATGCGGCGCCAGCGCCTGAGGCGGCTGAGCCCGAGCGCCTGGGCGGCCTCGATCTGGCCGCGCTCGACGGAGAGGATGCCGCCGCGCACGACCTCGGCGGCGTACGCGGCCTCGTGCAGGGTCAGCCCGATGATGGCGACGGTGACGGGCCCGAACAGGTCCACCGTCTTCACGCCGAGGACCGTCGGGTACAGGGCGCCGATGTTGAACCAGAACAGCAGCTGCACCAGGATCGGCATCGACCGGAACAGCCATACGTACCCCCAACTCGCGGCCCGTAGAACGGGGTTGGCGGAGAGCCGCATGACGGCGAGCAGGGTGCCGATGGCGAAGCCGAGCGCCATGACGAGCGCGGTCAGCCACAGGGTGAGTCCGAGCCCGCGCAGCACGGACGTCGTCGTGAAGTACTCCGCGACGACGTCCCACTGGAACGCCTCGTTGCGCACGACGGAGTTCACGGCGAGGCCGAGCAGGACGAGGACGACGGCCGCGGCGACCCATTGACCGGTGCGGCGCTGCGGGACGATGCGCGGCACGGCGTTCTCGGCGGGCGGGGCCGCGGGCGGGATTTTGGCGAGGGTGTCTGAGGACATGAGAAGGCTCCGTGGGGCTGGACGTCCAGCCCGGTCTTGCCTTCACACCTGCGTGCTCGTACGCCTGTTGTCCGTACGTCCGGCATACGGACGCACTCGGCACCGGAGCCCCTCAGCAGCGGTACCGCCCTTGAGATTACGGGGCGGTTCGCGTGCGTTGTCAAGGGTGTCCAGAGTGTGAGCCGTACGTCTCAGATGAGTTGACGCCGAAACGGATGCCTGTTCCACTTGTGCCCATGCATCCGCAGCAGTGGCTGGTCACGCGCTCCCACATCGACTTCGGTCGAGTGTGGTCCGCGTCCTGTTGATGCCCTTCTGACGCCTTCTGCGCGCGTCACTCTTCTCTCTTCTCGCGACTTCCTGTCGCTTCCTCATCTCTTTTCCACGCGTCCTGGTACGCGCAGTTCCGCGTATCCGCCCGCGCCTTCACCCTGCTGCGCCCTCCCCTCGCCCCGCCCCGCTCCACCCTGCATGCCGGCCACCCCGAAGGGCAGAACCCCACCCCATGCGCACCACATCCCTGACCTCGACGTTCGCATTGATCACCGTCGCCGCGCTGGGCCTGACCGCCTGCGGATCCGGCGGCGGCTCCGACGCCGACGACGCGGCACCCGCCGCCGCGAAGAACGCCACGATCCCGACGAAGGACGTGGTGTCGGCCGTCACGAAAGACCCCGCGGCGGCGAAGCTGCTGCCCGCGGAGGTCCGCAAGAACGGCAGTCTCAAGATCGCGGTGAGTGTCGGCGGCTCCCCGCCCAACTCGACGTATCTACCCGACGGAAAGACCGTCGTCGGCCAGGACATCGACTTCGCGAACGCGGTCGGCAAGGTGCTCGGGATCAAGCTGAACCAGGAGGTCGCCGGTTTCGAGGCGATCCTGCCGGCCCTGGACAGCGGCAAGTACGACCTGGGCACGGGCAACTTCGGTGTCACGGACGAGCGCCGCAAGACGATCGACTTCGTCACCTACATCAACGACGGCCAGGGCTTCGCCGTCCGGGGGGACAGCGACCTGAAGAAGGTCACCGACCTCAAGCAGCTGTGCGGGCTGAACGTGGCGACGGGCGCGGGCACGACCTTCGAGGCGACGCTGGAGGAGAACAAGGGGATCTGCAAAGAGGCCGGCAAGAAGGCGTACGACGTCAAGACGTACTCCGAGTCGAGCGCCGTCTGGTCCTCCCTCCAGCAGGGCCGCTCCGACGTGGTGATGAGCACGATCAACGGCCTGCGCTACGCGGTGTCACAGCAGGAGGGGCTGAGGTTCCTCAACGAGTTCCACCGCCTCGACGTCGGCTTCGCCTTCAAGAAGGGCACGCCCTTGGCCCCCGCGTTCCAGGCCGCGGTGAACAAGCTGATCGCGAACGGCACGTACGCGAAGATCCTGAAGAAGTGGGGCACGACCCCGTCGGCGGTGGACACGTCCCGGATCTCACCGCCCGAGATCAAGGACTGACACGCCACCGGGGGCGGGCGCCTACGCCCGCCCCCGTACGGAGTGCTTCACAGTCCGCAGTCGCAGCACGAGCAGCATTCACAGCACTCGCACGCCTCGCAGCACGAGCAGTCGCCACAGTCCCAGTTGCGGCAGGCACCTTCGCGCTTCTTCCGTGACCAGGGGCCCTCGAACTCGTCGGCGCAGCACACCTTGCAGGTGCAGCACAGCCCGAGCGCGACGGCACACCCCGCGAGCAGCCCCCGCTTGCCGGGCTTGGGCGGCTGGAAGGACGGCCCGCCCCCGAAGCCACCGGGCCCGCCGGGACCGCCGGGGCCGCCCGGGTTGCCGCCCCCGTAGGGATTGTTGGAGGCGTACGCGCCCGAGCCGGTCGGCCCGTACGGACTGCCGGGCGCTCCGGTCGGCAGCCAGCCGCCCTGCCCGCCACCCTGCTGAGGCGTGGACGCGGAACTGGAGTGCGCGGCCGGGCCGGAGTGCGGGGCGTCACCGTCGTGCGAGGCATGGCCGGTGGCGCAGCGATCCGTCCCGAACGCCCGGTCCACCGAGCGCCCCACCTCGTGCGCGAGCAGCAGATGCGCCAGCTTCCCGTCCACGAAGTCGACCTCGCGCAGCGCGAGCCGGATGCCGTGCACGGCGTCGTCGGCGAGCCGTCGCGCCTCGACGAGGCCGGTTCCGGTGGCGGTCAGCGGGTTCCAGGCGCCGGCGGCGGCATCGATGTCGCGGTCCTCCACGGCGTCCAGGAGGTGCGCGAGCCGCCCGAAAAGACGCCCCGCCTCGGCGAGCGGTTCGGCGTTGTGCGGTCGCCCCGCGAGATGGGCGGTGTGCGCGAACGCGGCCGCGGTCGCCGTCCCGGTCGGCTCGGTAATGGTCAGCACGGAGGTGCCGGGACCGGCCAGCGACTCGATCCCGGCCTGCCGTTCCACGGCGTCGACGAGCACCGCCGTGTCGAATCCGATGTCGGATCCGGTACGCGCCCCGGCCAGGTCCCAGCTCGCGGCAACCTTCCGCGCGGCGAGCGCCACCGGCCTGCGGGCGAACAGGCCGTCCCGGTCGTCGACATGGTCGCGCACCTTCGCCGACGCGAGGACCAGGGAGACGGCGGCGGCGAGCCGGGCGCCCTCGCCCCGCGCGACGGACGCGGTGCGCATCCCGCGCAGCGGGCAGGGCCCGGCCTGTCTGCGCCGACTGTCGGAGCGCTCGGACTGAGCCTCCGTCAGGACCGAGACCAGCAGACCGTCGTAGTTCGTGACGACCCGGGCGAACTGCCCGTGATCGCCGCGCAGGGCCAGGCAGAGGCCGCAGAGATGGGCCATCCACTGGGCCTTCAGGCCCTCACCGAGCCGATGACTGCAGGGCCGGACTATTCCGAACAAGGCGACTCCCCCGTACGCCGGATGACGGTCCGTCAACAAGGCGACACGCCGCGTCAATACCGCATGGACCAGGAACCCCGGCATGGTACCGAGCCGCCGCGACGCCCTTCGTTCACCCGTACGGACCGTAGATCACCCAAACGCCGTGAAGAATCATATTTCACTCACTGTCAGCAGCCGTACCCCGTACAGCCCTTGGGAACACGGGGACAACACCGTGTTGACTGTGCACCAGTACCGTCACGAAAACCCCGCGCGGCGACTATCCACTTGGCGCCGCATCAGCATGATGGACGACGATAGGGATACGGAACGCAGAGGAACCGGTGTGAGAGGAGGCGTCCATGGGATCGGTACGCAAGGCGAGTGCCTGGCTTGGCCTCGTCGACGACAACGATGACGAGCGTTACTACGACGACGACTACGACGAGGGGCCCGAGCCCGCCGCAGGCGCAGCCGCCTGGGTGACGGACCCGCGCGTGAAGGTCGCCGCGGAGGAGGCCGAGGAGCAGGACCGCCGCATCGGCACCGTGACCCCGGACAGCTTCCGGGACGCGCGGCGGATCGGCGAGATGTTCCGGGACGGTGTCCCGGTCATCATGAACCTCACGGCGATGGAGCCGTCCGACGCCAAGCGCGTCGTCGACTTCGCGGCAGGGCTCATCTTCGGTCTGCGCGGCTCGATCGACCGGGTCGCCAACCGGGTGTTCCTGCTGACCCCCGCGGACACCCAGATCGTCTCGGGCCGCGAGGCGAGGAACCAGCCGGATGGTTTCTTCAACCAGAGCTGAAGCGCTCCGCTCGGAACGGGACCCGTTCCGGGTGGTGCGCTCGGCCGGCGCCCCTGCCCGTGGGTGGGAGGGTGAACACGCCGGCCGCCGACCGGGGCACACCCCACCGGCGATCAGGCGACCGACGACTCCGTGCGGGAGGACCGCCGGGGCGCGGCCTCTTCCGGGTCGTCCGCCGGAGGCGCGTCGCACTCCATCCGCCGCGGCAACCGCAGCGCGGCCACCGCGCCGAGCAGCAGCAGCACGGCGCTGACGATCAGCGTCACGTGCAGCCCGTGCACGAAGGCGGCCCGCGCGGCATCCCGCAGCGCGTCCCCCGCTCCGCCGCCGAGCCGCGCGGCGATCTGGTACGCCTCCCCCAGCGAGTGCCCGGCCGCGCCGCTCGCCGTGCCGGAGACCCCGCTCACGTGGGTGAGCCCGGGCGCGTAGGCCGCGTTCATCACGGAGCCGAGCAGCGCGATGCCCATGCCCGCGCCGAGCTGGTACGAGGTCTCGCCGATCGCGGCCGCGCCGCCGGAGTCATCGGCCGGCGCCTCGGTCAGCATCGATTCGTAGGCCCCGAACAGCGTGCTCTGGAAGCCGAAGCCGAGCAGTATGAATCCGGCGCCGAGCAGCATCGGCCGGTCCTGCTCGCCCATCAGGCAGAGCAGCAGGACGGCGCAGGCGGTGAGCGCGAAGCCGCAGCTGACCATGGCGCGCGGCCCGAACCGCCGCAGCATCGCGGAGCCGATGACGCCCGCGACCATCGCCGCGAAGGTCAGCGGCAGCATCCGCAGACCGGTCTCCAGCGGGCTCATCTCAAGCACCAGCTGCAGGTACTGCACAGCGATCAGTTCGAGGCCGACCAGGGCCAGCATCGCGATGACGATGCAGCCGACGGACGTGGAGAACGCGGCGCGGGAGAAGAGCCGCATGTCGATCAGCGGGTGCTCGCGGCGGCGCTGGCGGCGGACGAACAGCACGAGGAGCGCCAGGCCCGCGACGAACGGCAGCACGGCGCCCGCGTCGAGCAGATCGCGGTCGATGCCCAGTTCCTTGATGCCGTAGACGACGCCGAGTACGCCGAGCGCGGCGAGCAGCGCGCCGAACAGGTCCCAGGGGCCGTCCGCGCGCCCCTTGGACTCGCGCACGAGGATCCGGCACAGCGGCAGCATGACCGCCATCAGCGGGATGTTGATGAGGAAGACGGAGCCCCACCAGAAGTGCTCGACGAGGAAGCCGCCGAGGACGGGTCCGGTGGCGGCGCCGATCGCGGCGACGGCGGTCCATACGCCGATGGCGACGGCCCGCTCGTTCCGGTCGGGGAAGACGTCGCGCAGGATCGACAGGGTCGCGGGCATGATCATCGCGCCGCCGATGCCGAGCAGCGCGCGGGCCAGGATCAGCACCTGGGCGGAGTCGGCGAACACGGCGAGCGCGGAGGCCGCGCCGAACAGGGCGTAGCCGAGCAGCAGGATCCGTCTGCGGCCGACGCGGTCGCCGAGGGTGCCGAAGAGGATCAGGAGCGAGGCGCAGATCAGGGGGTAGGCGTCGCCGATCCAGAGAAGCTCGACCGAGGTGGGCCGCAGCTCCTCGGTGACCGAGGGCAGAGCGACGTACAGGATGGTCGAGTCGAGAGCGACCAGAAGCAGGCTTGTGCACAGGACCACCAGGACGACCCAGCGGTTCGTACGGACTCCCGTGGCGGCCAGCCGATGACGCAGCCGCCCGGCGGCCGTGCTCGTCCGCGACATGTGCGTACCTCCCAGTGGTCCTCGCGTCCGGCGGATCCGAGGGCTGGGGATG
Organism: Streptomyces sp. NPDC102467; assembly: GCF_044765445.1. NCBI lineage: Bacteria > Bacillati > Actinomycetota > Actinomycetes > Kitasatosporales > Streptomycetaceae > Streptomyces > Streptomyces sp. NPDC102467. The sequence goes on from NZ_JBIWKA010000004.1 coordinate 472,010, forward strand.
CCCATGGTCTCGGCTCGGGAGGAGCGGTTCTCCCGGCCCCGCTACGAAAGGCGAGTAAGCCGTCAGAGTACGCGAGTTCAGGCCAGTGACACGTGGCGGACCTCTCATGATGCCCTCACACCCATGTGGTGTGCGCCACTCGCGCGGTGGGGGCGGCGTACGGATCCACCAGGGCCTGCGCCGATAATCGGGGCCGTGAACGACGTCGATCTTCAAGAGCGGCCCTCCCCGCGGCGGGCCCTGCCCGCTCTGCTCGGTTACGCGGGGGTGCGCGCGCTCGGTCTGCTCGCGCTGGCCCTGTGGAGCGCGGCCGCGGGCAAGAGCCCGCACACGCTGCTGACCGCGCGCTGGGACTCCCTCTGGTACACCCGGGTGGCCGGGCAGGGGTACGGCTGGTCGGTGACGCTGCCGGACGGCAGCGTCCATTCGAACCTCGCGTTCTTCCCGCTGCTGCCGTGGCTGGAGCGTCTCGGGGCCGCGATCGGTCCGCTCTCGTACGCCGATGCGGGCCTGGTGGTGAGCTGGCTCGCCTCGCTCGCGGCGGCCTGGGGGATCTTCGCCGTCGGAGATCATCTGTACGGGCGCCGGGCGGGGATCTGTCTGGCCGTCCTCTGGGGCGCGCTGCCCGTCGGGATCGTGGCGTCGATGGCGTACAGCGAAGCCCTGTTCACCGCCCTCGCGGCGTGGGGTCTGTACGCGGTCGTACGGCGGCACTGGGTGGTGGCGGGCCTGCTGGCCTCGCTCGCGGGGCTGACCCGGCCGATCGGCGCGGCCGTCGTGGCGGCGGTGTGGGTGGCGGCCGCGCTGTGGATCGTGCGCGAGCACCGGGCCCCCTGGCGGCTGGTGCTCGGCGTGCTGCTCGCCCCGGTGGGCGCGGCGGCGTACGTGCTGTGGGTCGGGCACCGGACCGGCGGCGGGCTCTTCGGCTATCTCGACGTGCAGGGGCAGTGGGGCAACGGGTTCGACGGGGGCGCCGCCTTCGCCCGCTTCGTCGCCGACAAGTTCACCTCGCCGCTGGGCGCGCTCGCCGGGATCGGGCTGATCGTCGGGGTGGCTCTGGTGATCTGGCTGTACGTGGCCGGGGTGCGGCAGCGGCAGCCGGTGCCGCTGCTCGTCTACACCGGCATCGTCGTCGTGCTCGCCCTCTGTGCTGCGGGGTACTTCGGGTCCAAGCCGCGGTTGCTGCTGCCCGCCTTCCCGCTGCTGCTGCCGATCGCGGTGGCGCTGGCCCGGTGGCGTTTCAGCAGGTCGGCGTGGTTGCTCGGCGTGCTGGCGTCGGCCTCGGCGGTCTACGGGGCGTTCTGGCTCAACGGCTCGGGTCCGCCGTGACCGGCCCCGACCGCCCCTGATCGACCTTGATCGAACCTGAGCGACCTTGATCGGCTCGGACGGGCCTGATGAGCGGACGGAGAATTGCGCACCAGCACCTGGTGAACGCATATATAAGCGCGCTATAACGGGCCCCCGGAAACGATCATTGAATTCGCACCGACTTACCTTCCCGGTTACCGGATTACCCGGAATAGATGGCGCCCTGAGATCAATCCCACATCACATCGTCATCACAAAGCCACTGTTCCGTCCTGGTCCACCGTGCGCCCGCTGTAGCGTCGATTGGGTGCGTACCGAACGAAACCTGACCCGCCGCCTGGAGCGGGTCTTCGCGCGGCTCGACCGCGAGCCCGAACGGCCGGCCAACCTGGACATGCCCAGGATGAGCCGGCACCGGGTCGTGCTCCTCGGGCTGACCCTGTCCTTCTACCTCGCCATCGTGGTGGCGGTGCTGGCCACCACGTGGCTGGTCGCCTTCGACTGGCAGGTCATGTTCTTCCGGCCCTACCAGCAGTGGCCCGAGATCCACGCCTTCCTCGACTACTGGGTGGTCCTGGGCCAGCGCGGCCCGACCGCCGTCATGGTGATGGCATGGCTGGGCTGGCGCTCGTGGCGGCAGCACACGCTGCGCCCGCTGCTGATGTTCGGTGCCGCGCTGCTCCTGCTCAACGCCACGGTGGGCGCCGCCAAGTACGGCATGGGCCGCGCCGGTCCGCACTACGCCACCCTCATCGGCTCGAACGAGATGTGGAAGAACGGCGATATATTCCCTTCCGGCCACACGGCGAACGCGGTGGTGACCTGGGGCATCCTCGCCTACCTGGCTTCGACCCCGCGCGCCCGCCGCTGGCTCTCCGCGGTCTCCGCGGTGATCTCCCTGAGCGTCGGCCTGACCACCGTCTACCTCGGTACGCACTGGCTGAGCGACGTCCTTCTCGGCTGGGCCGCCGGTCTGCTGGTCCTGCTGGCGCTGCCCTGGTGCGAGCCGCTGACCGCGCGGGCCGAGGCCCTGGTCTTCTCGGTCCGCGCCCGCCTGCGCGAGCGCCGCGCCGGTGTCACCGCGCCGACCCCCGCCCCGGCTCCGGCCCCGGCGACGGTCCCGCCGCGCACCGCGGCGCCCGCCGAGGACGGGATCCGGACCCGCGAGCCGGTCGGCGCCGGCCGCTCCCCCGCCCGCCCCTCGGCGCTGCTCGCGCCGGGGCCGCACACGCCGCGCGGCGAGCGCACACCGGTCAGCCCTGCGGGCAGCAGACGTCCCGCGGTGGCGCGGGGAACCGCACGGACCGCCACGACGGACCCGCAGAGGGCGTAGGACACCGCCTCCACTGCGCGTCCCCCAGGACAGCGGGCCCGGTACGCACAACCAGCCCGCACGGCGAAGGGCCCCGGAACCTCCCAGAGGTTCCGGGGCCCTTCGCGTACGTCAGCCCTTCCAGCAGCGCGTCACCGTGCCGTCGTCGACCTCGAAGTTCAGCCGGCCCGCGCGGTACTCCATCGTGATGATCGCCCCCGGCGGCAACTGCCGCACGGTCGACCAGCCACGGCCGCGGGCCTGCCGCTCGGCCGGCTCGGCGGCGAGTCCGACGTAGGCGTCGGGGGTGTCCTGGGGCTCTGTGGGCGGGGTCGGAATGGGTGCCATACAGCCACCGTAGGCCGTGCGACGGGACGGCGCCAGGCTCGCCCGCGCGGGCTCACCGTGACTATGTACGGTCACGCTTTCGTCACAAGATCACGACGGTTGTTTCCGTCGAACTTCCTCACACGATCGGGCGGTTCCTTACTTCTCATGCACTTCTTACGTACGCTTCCCTGGCCCCGGCCTCCGGAATTCTTGAGGCCCGCACGAATCCCGTGGCACGGGGCCCGGTCCATTACCAGAACCACCCTGGCCAATTCTCCCTGTATTCCGAATCCGGCGGCGTGGCAAGCAAGTTGAGATCGTCCGGGAATTGACTGTTCATGCCAGAAAGAGGAGCCCGCCCCCTGTCGCGGCGGGAGCGACGCGAGCATCATGGCGGGAGTTCGGAAGCAGGCCCGAGGCGCGCGCGCAGCGAGGGGGCAAGCGATGGGAACGACCGGTGTACAGGCCGGGCCTGCGGCGGTGGGACCGCCGAGGCAGCGGCAGCCGGGCCGCTTGATCGTGGACTGGCTGACCACCACCGACCACAAGAAGATCGGGCACCTCTACCTGATCACCGCGTTCGCCTTCTTCCTGGTCGGCGGGCTCATGGCCCTGGTGATGCGGGCCGAACTCGCCCGCCCCGGGCTGCAGATCATCAGCAACGAGGAGTACAACCAGCTCTTCACGATGCACGGCACGATCATGCTGCTGCTCTTCGCGACCCCGACGTTCGCCGGCTTCGCCAACGAGATCATGCCGCTGCAGATCGGCTCGCCCGACGTCGCGTTCCCGCGCCTGAACATGCTCTCGTACTGGCTGTTCCTCTTCGGCGGCCTGATCGTGCTCGGCTCGCTCGTGGTGCCGGGCGGCGCCGCTGACTTCGGCTGGTTCGCGTATGCGCCGCTGAACAGTCTGGAACGCTCTCCCGGCATCGGCGCCGACATGTGGATCATGGGGCTCGCCCTTGCCGGGTTCGGCACGATCCTCGGCTCGGTCAACTTCCTGACCACGATCATCGGGATGCGGGCGCCCGGCATGACGATGTTCCGGATGCCGATCTTCACGTGGAACACGCTGTTCACGTCGATCCTCGTGCTGCTCGCGTTCCCGGTCCTGGCGGCCGCGCTGCTCTGCCTGGAGGCGGACCGCCGCTTCGGCTCGGTGGTCTTCGAGGCCCAGTACGGAGGCGCGCTGCTGTGGCAGCACCTCTTCTGGTTCTTCGGCCATCCCGAGGTCTACATCATCGCGTTGCCGTTCTTCGGCATCATCAGCGAGATCCTGCCGGTCTTCAGCCGCAAGCCGATCTGGGGCTACACGATGCTGGTCGGCGCGACGATGGCGATCACCGGCCTGTCGGTGGTCGTGTGGGCGCACCACATGTTCGTGACGGGCGGCGTGCTGCTCCCGTTCTTCTCCTTCATGTCCTTCCTCATCGCGGTGCCGACCGGCGTGAAGTTCTTCAACTGGACCGGCACGATGCTGAAGGGCTCCCTGTCCTTCGAGACGCCCATGCTGTGGTCGGTCGGCTTCCTGGTCACGTTCCTGTTCGGCGGCCTGACCGGCGTCATCCTGGCCTCACCGCCGATGGACTTCCACGTCTCGGACACGTACTTCGTCGTGGCGCACTTCCACTACGTGGTGTTCGGCACGGTCGTCTTCGCCACGTTCGCCGGGTTCTACTTCTGGTGGCCGAAGCTGACCGGGAAGATGCTCGACGAACGGCTCGGCAAGATTCACTTCTGGACCCTGTTCGTCGGCTTCCACACGACGTTCCTGGTCCAGCACTGGCTGGGCGCGGAGGGCATGCCGCGCCGGTACGCGGACTACCTCGCGGCGGACGGCTTCACGGCCCTCAACGCCCTGTCGTCCATCGGCGCGTTCCTGCTCGGCCTGTCGACCCTGCCGTTCCTCTACAACATCTGGCGGACGGCCAAGTACGGCACAAAGGTCGAGGTCGACGACCCCTGGGGCTTCGGCCGCTCCCTGGAGTGGGCCACCTCATGCCCGCCGCCCCGGCACAACTTCACGACGCTGCCGAGGATCCGCTCGGAATCCCCGGCGTTCGACCTGCACCACCCGGAGTTCGCGGCGTACGAGGACGCCGCCCCGGGCGCACACAACCCGGACACCGAGGCGCACGTCGGCGAATGACGGTCCGCTACTCCACAGCTACGCCACAGCGCTCACCACGACCGCGAGGTCGTTGTCGGCGGTGTAGTACGGCTCGGCGGACAACTCCCGCCCGGCGACCGTCACCTGCGTCGCGGGATAGGCGAAGATCGGCTTCTTGTCGGCGATGTCGTCGAGGAGGCGGGCCACCCGCACCTCGGGTCCGTCCTCGCCGCCGGGCCGCAGCCACAGGTCCCAACGTCCTACCGAGAGCTCGTCGTACCCGATCCGCAACGCGAACTCGGCGCCGTCCACGGTCAGTTCGCCCCGCAGCACCGGCCCTGCGGCCGCGCGGGAGCGTATCTCGGCATGCGCCTTGGCCGTGAACTGCGCCCCGTAGACCCGCCCGCGGACGGTCAACTCGCCGCCCTCGATGCGCAGTTCACCGGCTTCGGCGTGCGGGGTCCGCAGCCAGCTGCGCACGGTGAGGTTGCCGTGCTTGGTCGCGTAGGGGATGCGCACGGCCACGTAGCCGCGCGATCCGCCGGGCGCGCGGTCGACCAGCGAGCGCAGATCGTTCAGGCCCGGCACAAGGCGCACCGGCTCTTCCCCGGCGACCTGCGCGTACGTGTCCCAGCGCCCCTCCGCGAGGCCGACGCTGATCGGCAGCGAGGCGCGCAGGCGGCCGTCGCCCACCGGGGTGAGCGGCAGCCGTACCTCCTCGCCGCCGGCCCGGTCGACCAGCACGAGGTGGGCCGGGACGAGCGACCCGTGGTCGGAGACGTCGAAGGTGAGCCCGCCGGCGGAATCGGCGATGCAGTCGGCGCGGGGTGCCATGGTGGCGGTCCTGTCGTCGGACGAAGGAAGGGGTCTGGGCGTGGCCAGTGGCGTCGTCATACGGTGCGTCCCTTTCCTTGCGACTTGAGGGCGTCCCGTACGGCGTAGGCGCCGCCCATCAGGGATCCGCGCGCGCGGTGCAGCATCCCGGTGGAGCCGCCGCGGGCGGTGAGCGAGCCGAAGAGGTCCTCGTAGCGTTCGGCGATCCGCGCGGGGTCGAAGCGGGCGGAGTTGGCGAGCGCCTTCTCCGCCATCCGGCGGCGCAGTGCGTCGTCGTTGATGAGTTCGAGCAGGCCGGCGGAGATCGCGTCGACGTTGCCGACCTCGACGAGGCGTCCGTCGACCCCGTTGTCGATGATCTCGCCGGGGCCGTGCGGGCAGTCGGTGGCGACAACGGGCAGACCGCACCGCATCGCCTCGACGATCGTCATGCCGAACGATTCGAAGGTCGACGTCACCGCGGCGACGGAACCCTTCGCCCACTCCGGTTCGATGGGGTTGGCGGTACCCATGAGGAAGACGTGGTTGTACAGGCCGAGCTCGTCGATGAGGTGGCGCAGCTTGTCCTTCTGCTTGCCGCCGCCGTAGATCCGCAGCCGCCAGTCGGGGCGCTCGGCGCGCACCTTGTCGAAGGCCCTGATCAGCAGGTCGTACCGCTTGACGGGCGCGAGCCGGCCCGCGGCCACGACCCACTTGCCATCGCCGTCGGCCGGCGCGACACCGGGGGCGGGCACCGGGTTGGGCATGGCCTCTATGCGCACGCCGGGCAGCCGCATCCGGTCACGGTAGGCGCGGGCGTCGGCCTCCGTGGTCGTGGTGAGCGCGTCGAGCCGCGGATAGACGCTGCGCAGCTCCCGGCGGAGGCCGAGGGGGTGCGTGTCGAGCGTGAGGTGCTCCTGGCCGACGCGCAGCGGGCCGCGCCTGGTCTGCCGGGCGAGGTGCACGTTGAGGCCGGGCCGGGTGCCCACGACGACGTCCGCCTCGACGGCGGTCAGGTGCTCGGCGATGCGCCGGTCGGTGAGCGCACTGTACTGCTCGTAGCGCCCCTCGGACCGGGGGAAGACCGAGGCGGCCTTCTTGAACTCGGGGTCCTCGCCCTCGTACCCGGCGGAGTCTTTGCGAATGTCGACAAGGTGACGGAGCCGTACGCGGGGGTCGGGCGCGAAGACGGGTTCGTCACGGTGCCGGAACACGGAGACGACTTCCACGTCGTGCTGCTCGGCCAGGGTGTTGGCGAGGTTGTACGTCGTACGGATCGTCCCTCCGATCCCATACGCATTGTGAATCAAGAAAGAAATCTGCATGCGTCCCCGTATCCCACCATTCCTCGCGGCCGGTCCGGACGGTCTGATCAGTCTGAACAGCCCGGGTGCTCCGCCTACCGGATGGTTAGACAGGGATGCCCTGGGGAGGGTTGTTCTTCATCATCATGTTGTTCCAGAACAGTTGCCTAATTGGTAGACATTTTCCGGAACCATTTGGCCGTTTCGTCCATCAGGGGCACATAACAGCTGGTGGGAGCAGTGCGGGAGGTCAACGCTCGTCCGCCCATGTCATCGTCCAGAGTGACAGGATCCGGTAGAGCGGGCCCTCGCACGGCGGCGGAGGCTACGGCGTCGGGATGAGCAGCATCGTGCCCGCGTTGAGCCGGTCCGGGTTCGGCCCGATCATCTGCCGGTCGGCCTTGTAGAGCGCCTGCCAGCCGCCCTTGACCTTGAAGCGGCGGGCGATCGACGCCAGCGTCTCACCCCGCCGCACCACATGGACGCGGCCGGCGAGCCGGTACTTCTTCGAGCACACGGGCCAGGCCCGCCAGCCCTGGCCCCGCAGCACTTCCTCGGCGACCTTGATCTGCTCGGCGCGGGTCGCGAGGTCGGCACGCGGCGCGTACTTCAGGCCGCCGTACGCCTCCCAGGTGGACTGCCGGAACTGGAGCCCACCGTAGAAGGAGTTCCCGGTGTTGGCGTTCCAGCGCCCGCCGCTCTCGCACTCGGCGAGGCAGGACCACGGCCACTGGTCGCGCGCGCAGTCGTCAGGCCTGAATACGGCGGAGACGGCGGGCCCGCCGCTGCTCGCGAGTGGCGGGGCGGCGGACGCGGCGCCCGGCGCGGGGGCCAGAGCGAGCAGTCCGCCCAGGAGGACCGCCGTCCAGCCGTGCGTCCTCGGCGGCGTCGGCCTCGTAGGCATCAGGTGCATGCGGCACGCTAAGCAGCGGGGGCGGGGGCACCACCGCTGCCGCGCCGCGATGGCCGCGGCCGCACCCGGTCGGCGCACCGGCCGGAACCGCGGGGCACCACCCGGGCTACCCGACCAGCAACCGCTGGCCCGGCACGATCAGGTGCGGGTCGGCGCCGATGGCCGCCTTGTTGGCGGCGTACAGGCGCTCCCAGGTGGTGCCGTAGGCCGCCGCGATGCCGCCCAGCGTGTCGCCGCCCTGGACGACGTAGCCGCCGCGCCGGACCGAGCCGCGGTCGGCGGTCGCCGAAGCGCGCTCCGCCGGGGCGGACTTGAGCTCCACCGACTCGGGCCGCACCGACTTCGGCTCAGCGGGCTTGGGCTTCGCGGCCTTGGGCTTCGCGGCCTTGGGCTTCGCGGCCGCTGCCGACGGGGCGTCACCGTATGCGCCGGCCCGCCCCGAGCAGACGGGCCAGGCGCCCCAGCCCTGCGCGCGCAGCACCTTCGCGGCCACGGCGATCTGCTGGCCCTTCGAGGCCCGGTCGGCCGTCGACGCGTAGGACCCTCCGCCGTACGCGCGCCACGTCCCGGCGGAGAACTGGAGCCCGCCGTAGTAACCGTTGCCGGTATTGATGTGCCAGTTACCGCCGCTCTCGCAACGGGCGATGCGGTCCCAGACTCCGGAGTCGGCCGCGTGGGCGGAGCCACCGGTCGCGAGGAGGCCGAGGGGGGCGAGCAGAACTGCCCCGGCGATCACCGCTGTCGTTCGAGCCGTACGTATCGGCACGGACATGAGATTCCCTCTCGTGGACTGCGAGGTGCAGACGGCGCTGGAATCTAGGCAGCGCACGGGACCCGCATCAACCACGGCCTCGTCGCTCCAGGCCAGTTCACCGTTACTCGGAGTAGCGACGAGTTCAGGCCACCCACTTCATTGGCTGATATCAGGATTTGTCGACCAGCCGACCCGGCGATCTGTGACTCAGCTCACTCTCTCAACTTCCTTGGATTACCTAGAAGTTGACATGGAGTGACAGATTCCGGGCGTCTCTTCACGGCGTGCTTCGGATGGGTGGATTCCGTTCGCTTCCGGGCGTGACCCCTGCCACAGATCGCCCGTTGTTCCTTCATAAGCACGCATCCGACCAGAGGAGCCCCCGTGCCGCGCTTGCTCGACGTGAGTAACGACGTACGCGCCGAGATCGGCGACGACGAAGCCGACCGGCTGCTCACCGGCGACCACACCCCCGGCAGCTACGACTGCACGTCCTGCCGTACCCCCGGCGACTCGGCGCAGGAACGCACCAGCACCGTCCTGTTCGTCGGTGACGAGACCGCCGTTCTCGCCTTCGCCCATGCGGGCTGCCTGCCGTCGCAGGTGGTGCAGGTCGCCGAGGACCAGCTCCAGGGCGCCGTCCGGTCCGTCTCCGGCTCCCCCGAGCCGGCCGGCGGCGCCGCCCCGCCGGAGGGTGGCACCGCGCAGGCCGTGCTCGGCGTGACCAGCGGCCTGCTGCTGATCGCGGGCGAACTGCACCCCACGCTCGTCATCGAACCGACCGGACCCATCGCCCGCCCCGGCACCCAGCCCGACGGGGGCGACGACTTCCTGCCGCTCCTGATCGAGCAGGGCTTCATGCCGGTCACCGAGCTGACCGAGGCACCGCGGGTGCTGCCCGGCTGGTCGGTGCTGCTCGCCATGGGCCGGCTGCACGCCGTACTGCAGCCCGGCACCGGCGGCACCCCCTCCCAGGTCGCCTGGTGGCAGGCGCACCAGCCGCTCCAGGTCACCGACGGCTGGCGGGCCGCTGCCAACAAGACGCACACGGTGCTCGTCTGCGCCGCCCCCGTCGGCTCGATCGGCCGCCAGCCGCGCGAGGATCTGCTGCGCGACGCCCTCGACAAGGCCGCGGCGAACGGGAGGCTGGTCGCCGCCGCCATGCCGCTCGCGGGCACCTAGAACCTGTCTTCAAACTCCCTCCCCCAGCCTTCGGCCGGGAGGTGCCGCCAGCCCCGCGACGCCTGGCACGCTCCCCCAGCTACCGCTGGGAGGGAATTTGAAGACAGGCCCTGGCCGACGCCCGATCCGTACCCGGGCCCCCGACGAATGCGCCGGTCACCCTGCTGACGCCCCGCGAAAGCCGAGGCCAAGGGCGCATCCGTCGGGGGCCCGGGTCGTTGGCACATACGTGCACCCATACGACCCCACCTCATCCGCCTCCGCCGGACGGCGCCAGCCGTACCAGAACTACATCCCGTCCATGCGTCCCGCGGAGGACTACTCGGTCGGCCGTTCGGCCACGCCGATCTACGACGCCCTGTTCGCGGAGTACCGGCGGTCCTTCAGGACCCTGCCCGGCGACCGCAGCGGCGAGGAGGATCTGGGGTTCACGGCCTTCGGGACGGCGCCCTACGGGACACGGATCCACACCCCGCACTATCCGGCTGCCCCACAGCACTCCTGGCAGCCGAACGGGCGGCAGCACGGACAGGGAGGTCTCCTCCCCGCCGCGCTGCCGCCCGGTCCGCGCCGCGAGCGCTGAGCGCCCGTAGACGTACGTACGACTACTTCTTCTTGCCGCGCTTCTCCCGGACCCGCACCGAGATGTGGATCGGCGTCCCCTCGAACCCGAACTCCTCGCGCAGACGCCGCTCCACGAAGCGCCGGTACCCGTGCTCGATGAAGCCGGAGGAGAAGAGCACGAACCGCGGCGGCTTGGTGCCGGCCTGCGTACCGAAGAGGATGCGGGGCTGCTTGCCGCCGCGGACCGGGTGCGGGTGGGAGGCGACGATCTCACCGAGGAACGCGTTCAGGCGGCCCGTCGGGACGCGGGTCTCCCAGCCGGCCAGGGCGGTCTCGATCGCCGGGACCAGCTTCTCCATGTGGCGGCCGGTACGCGCCGACACGTTCACCCGCGGCGCCCAGGCGATCTGCGCGAGCTCGGTCTCGATCTCGCGCTCCAGGTAGTAGCGGCGCTCCTCGTCGAGGGTGTCCCACTTGTTGTACGCGACGACGATCGCGCGGCCCGCCTCGACCGCGCTCGTCACGATCCGCTGGTCCTGCACGGAGATCGACTCGGAGGAGTCGATCAGGATGACCGCGACCTCCGCCTTCTCGACGGCGGCGGCCGTGCGCAGCGAGGCGTAGTAGTCGGCGCCCTGCTGGAGGTGGACGCGCTTGCGGATGCCCGCCGTGTCGACGAACTTCCAGGTGACGCCGCCGAGCTCGATGAGCTCGTCGACCGGGTCACGGGTGGTGCCCGCCAGCTCGTTGACGACGACGCGGTCCTCGTTGGCCACCTGGTTCAGGAGGGAGGACTTGCCGACGTTCGGACGGCCGATCAGGGCGACCCGGCGCGGCCCGCCGACCGCGACCCCGAAGGTCTGCGCGGGCGCGTCGGGCAGCGCCTCGATGACCGCGTCCAGCATGTCGCCCGTGCCGCGGCCGTGCAGCGAGGACACGGGGTGCGGCTCGCCGATGCCGAGGGACCACAGGGCGGTGGCGTCGGCCTCGCCGCTCAGACCGTCGACCTTGTTGGCGCAGAGCACCACGGGCTTGTTGGCCTTGCGGAGCAGCCGGACGACGGCCTCGTCGGTGTCGGTGACGCCGACCGTGGAGTCCACCACGAAGACCACCGCGTCGGCGGTCTCGATCGCGTACTCGGCCTGTGCGGCGACCGACGCGTCGATGCCGAGCACGTCCTGCTCCCAGCCACCGGTGTCGACGAGCTTGAAGCGGCGGCCCGCCCACTCGGCCTCATAGGTGACACGGTCGCGGGTGACGCCCGGCTTGTCCTCGACGACGGCCTCGCGGCGGCCGATGATGCGGTTCACCAGCGTCGACTTGCCGACGTTCGGACGGCCGACGACGGCGAGCACGGGCAGCGGGCCGTGGCCCGCCTCCTCGAGCGCGCCTTCGACGTCCTCGACGTCGAAGCCCTCCTCGGCGGCGAGCTCCATGAACTCCGCGTACTCGGCATCGCCGAGCGCCCCATGCTCGTGTTCCGGGGAGCCCTCGGGCTGGATCTGGTCGTTCATGAAGTCCGTACCTCGTCGTTCATTCGTGGTGATCGGTGTTCCGCGGCGGACCGCGGTCCACTACTGAAAGTCTCGCTCAGCGCCCGGTCAGGCGCCTGGCATTCTGCAGGTGCGCGGTGAGCCGCCCCTGGATGCGCACGGTCGCCGCGTCGAGCGCCGTGCGCGTACGCCGCCCGCTGCCGTCGCCCGCCTCGAAGGGGTCCCCGAAGACGACGTCGACCCGGCTGCGCAGTGGAGGCAGCCCCTTTATCAACCGTCCACGCTTCTCCGTGCTTCCCAGTACGGCGACCGGGACGATCGGCGCACCACTGCGCACCGCGAAGTAGGCGAGCCCGGCCCGCAGCGACGCGAAATCGCCGTCGCCGCGCGTGCCCTCGGGAAAGATGCCGAGCACTCCCCCGTCGGTGAGGACGCCGAGCGCCCGCGTGACGGCCGTCCGGTCCGCGCCGGTCCGGTCGACCTTCACCTGTCCGATGCCTTCGAGGAAGGTGCCGAGCGGGCCGGCGAACGCCTCCTGCTTGATCAGGAAGTGCGTGGGACGCGGCGCGACGCCCATGACCATGGGGCCGTCCACGTTGTGCGAGTGGTTCACGGCCAGGATGACCGGGCCGCTCGCCGGTACCCGCCACGCGCCGAGCACGCGCGGCTTCCACAGCCCGTACATCAGACCGACGCCGATCCGCCGGCCGACCTCGGCCCCACGTTCCGAAGCACTCACAGGGCTCACTCGGACGTCCGCTTCTCCTCGACGAGGGTGACGACGCACTCGATGACCTGCTGCAGCGTGAGGTCGGTGGTGTCCACCTCGACGGCGTCGCCGGCCTTGGCCAGCGGCGACGTCTTACGGCTGGAGTCGGCCGCGTCCCGCTTGATCAGGGCCTCCTGCGTGGCCTTGACGTCGGCGCCCTTCAGCTCGCCGGAGCGGCGGGCGGCGCGGGCCTCGGGCGACGCGGTGAGGAAGACCTTGAGATCGGCGTCGGGCAGCACGGTCGTACCGATGTCACGGCCCTCGACGACGATGCCCACGCCGTCCACCGCTGCCGAGGCCGCGATGGAGCGCTGCAGCTCGGTGATGCGGGCCCGCACCTCGGGGACCGCGCTGACGGCGCTGACCTTGGACGTGACCTCGCTCGTGCGGATCGGGCCCGCGACGTCCGTGCCGTCGACGGTGATGGTGGGCGCGGACGGGTCCGTGCCGGAGATGATCTCGGCCTTGCCCGCGACCGCGGCGACGGCGGACGGGTCGGTCAGGTCGATCCCGTTGTTCACCATCCACCAGGTGATCGCGCGGTACTGGGCGCCGGTGTCGAGGTAGCTCAGGCCGAGCTGGGCGGCGACGGCCTTCGAGGTGCTCGACTTGCCCGTGCCGGAGGGTCCGTCGATGGCGACGATCACGGCTGCCGGGGCGGCGGTTTCCACGGTGACGGACACCTTTCTGAGTGCACGGGGCAGGAGGGCGGGGCGCGAAAGCACCCCGCACAAGGTTACTGGCTCCTGCGGGCGCCTCTTACTGCCGCATGGCCCAGCCGCGCTCGCGCAGCGACGCCGCCAGCTTCGCTGCCGCGGCGGGCTGCACCATGAGCTGCACGAAACCGGCCTGCTGACCGGTCGCGTGCTCGATGCGGACGTCCTCGACGTTGACGCCGGCGGCGCCCGCGTCCGCGAAGATGCGGGCCAGCTCACCCGGCTGGTCGGAGATGAGAACGGCCACGATCTCGTACGCCGCCGGGGCCGCACCGTGCTTGCCGGGGACCCGGCTCTGCCCCGCGTTGCCCCTGCGCAGCATCGTCTCGACGCCGCCGGCGCCCTCGCGGCGCTTGGCGTCGTCGCTCGACTGCAGCGACCGCAGGGCACGGACCGTCTCGTCCAGGTCCTCGGAGACGGCGGCGAGGAGGTCGGCGACGGGACCCGGGTTCGCGGAGAGGATGTCGATCCACATGCCCGGCTCCGAGGCCGCGATCCGGGTCACGTCCCGGATGCCCTGCCCGCACAGCCGTACGGCGCTCTCCTCGGCGTTCTCCAGGCGGGCCGCGACCATGCTGGAGACCAGGTGGGGCATGTGCGAGACGAGCGCGACGGCCCGGTCGTGGGCGTCGGCGTCCATCACGACGGGCACCGCGCGGCACAGGGCGACGAGTTCGAGGGCGACGTTGAGGACCTCGGTGTCGGTGTCCCGGGTCGGGGTCAGCACCCACGGGCGGCCCTCGAAGAGGTCGGCGGTCGCGGCGAGCGGGCCGCTGCGCTCCCGGCCGCTCATCGGGTGCGTACCGATGTACGCCGTGAGGTCGAGGCCGAGCGCTTCGAGCTCGCGGCGCGGGCCGCCCTTGACACTCGCGACGTCCAGGTAGGCGCGGGCCGTGGCCCGCCGCATCGCGTCGGCCAGGGTCGCGGCCACGTGGGCCGGCGGCACGGCGACGACGCACAGGTCGACCGGAGCCTGCGGCGGCTCGTCCGTCCCGGCGCCCAGCGCGGCCGCGGTGCGGGCCTGCGCCGTGTCGTGGTCGGCGAGGTGCACGGTGACGCCGCGCGAGGCCAGGGCCAGGGCGGCGGAGGTGCCGATGAGGCCGGTGCCGATGACGAGTGCGGTTCTCACTGGGCGATGTCCTTGCGCAGGGTGGCCGCGGCGCCGAGGTAGACGTGGGCGACCTCGGACCTGGGCAGCTCGGTCTCGACGTGCGCGAGGATCCTGACGACGCGCGGCATGGCGCCCGCGATGTCCAGTTCCTGAGCGCAGATCAGCGGTACGTCGGTGATGCCCAGCTTGCGGGCGGCGGCTGCTGGGAAGTCGGAGTGCAGGTCGGGCGTGGCCGTGAACCAGATGGAGATCAGGTCGTCGCAGCTCAGCCGGTTCCGCTCGAGGACGGCGGTGAGCAGCTCGCTGACCTGCTCGTTCATGTGCCCGGACTCGTCCTGCTCGAGTTGGACGGCGCCCCGGACCGCTCGTACCGCCACGGTGTCACTCCTTGATCACGTCCGTACGTATGCCGGTGTCCAGCGTAGTTGGGGCGCCGCACGCCGGTGCACGGCGCCCGTCTGTCGAGACAGCCGCCGAACACCCCAATGTCACCCCAACCATCCTCTGTCGCCATTCATCCGGAACTGCTTGCATGGAGGGCGGCACTGTCCCGCTTCGGGGGAGGTTCGTCATGAAGCGCGCAGGACCTCTCGGCACACTGTTCGCCGGTCTGGCTCTGGCAGTGGTCATGCTGTCGCTCAACGCGACGACGGGCGAGAGCGGCTCCTCGTACGCCGGTGCGCCCGCCGCCACGACGAGCCCACCGCCGTCGGCCTCACCGACCCGCACGACGGCGAGCCCGAGCCCGTCCAGGACGGCCGGCCGGAAGACCGGTTACGCGGGCCGCACCGACGACGACACCGCTGCCGTCTCCATCTCCGTACGCGGTACCAAGGCCGTGGCCTACTTCTGCGACGGCCGCACCAAGGAGTCATGGCTGAAGGGGACCGTCGAGGACGACGGCTCGATGAAGCTCAGCGGGAGCCACGGCGCCGAGCTGGTGGGAAAGCCGGCCGGCGCCTCGATCCGCGGCACCGTCCGGATCGAGGACCGCCCGTACGGCTTCACGGCGAAGAAGGCCGTCAAGCCGTCCGGCCTGTACCGCGCCACCACCGAGGTGCGCGGCGCGAAGGTCGACGGCGGCTGGATCGTGCTGCCCGGTGGCCGCCAGGTCGGCATCGTCCGCCGTGACGACCAGCCGTCCGCCGCGCCCCGCATCGACCCGGGGACGGGTGCCGTCAGCGTCGACGGCGAGCGGCTGACCGCTCGCCCCGTCGTCCCCTGACCGCCCTGACCGCCCCGGCCACCCCGACCGGCCGACGCCCCTGCTGATCCCCGTCGACCTCCCGACCTTCGCGAGGGATAACCATGACCGTCGATCCGAACGCCGCGACCCAGAGCTTCCCGGGCCCCGACCCCGGCCACCGGCGTCCCGGCCCGGCCCGCTACCTGCTGCCCGCCGTCGTCGCGGCCGTCGTGGCCGTGGCGCTCGGCGCGTACGGCAAGGCCCACGACCCGGCGGGCACGGCCTTCAACCTGGCCGGGTTCTCCAGCACCAGCGCGGTGAAGTCCTGGCTGGCGACGGTGGCGTTCGCCTTCGCGCTTGTGCAGCTCGTGTCGGCGTTCATGGTCTACGGGAAGCTGCGCGGCCCGTCCTACGCGCCCGCGCTGCACCGCTGGTCGGGCCGGATCGCGTTCCTGGTGGCGGTGCCGGTCGCGGTGCACTGTCTCTACGCGCTCGGCTACCAGACGTACTCGACCCGCGTCATGTGGCACTCGTTCCTCGGCTGCTTCTTCTTCGGCGCGTTCAGCGCCAAGATGCTGCTGCTGCGCGCGGAGCGGTTGCCCGGCTGGCTGCTGCCGGTGGTCGGCGGTCTCGTCTTCGCGGTCCTGACGCTGCTCTGGCTGACGTCGGCGCTGTGGTTCTTCCGGACGGTGGGGGTGACGGCATGAAACCGGTCGCGACCCGGCGGAGCGTACTCGTCGCGGGTGCGGCGGCGCTCGCGGCCGGCTGCAGCAAGTACGGCGACGAAGGCGCCGGCGGCGACACCCGGCCGGAGGCCTCCCCCACTCCCCCCGCGTCCGGGAAATCGGCTCAACAGCCGCCCGCACCGGACGCGTTGGCGAAGACCTCGGACATCCCGGTGGGCGGTGGCACGATCTTCGCCGACCAGAAGGTCGTGGTGACACAGCCGGTCCAGGGCGACTTCAAGGCGTTCTCCGCGATCTGTACGCATCAGGGCTGCACGGTCAGCTCCGTGTCCGGGGGCACGATCAACTGCCCGTGTCACGGCTCGAAGTACCGGGTCGCGGACGCCTCGGTGGCGGGCGGCCCCGCGCCCCGACCACTGCCGCCGCGGAAGATCACGGTCACCGGAAATTCGATCACGCTCGGCTGAGGCGACGCCTTACGCTCCCCGCATGGAACCGGAACACCCGCTCCCCGCCGACCTGGTGCGCGACCACACGATCTACGCCTGTGTCATGGGTTCGCGCGCCTTCGGCCTGGCCACGGACGCGAGCGACACGGACCGGCGCGGTGTGTACCTGGCGCCGACGCCGCTGTTCTGGCGGTTCGACAAACCGCCGGCCCACGTGGAGGGCCCGGCGGAGGAACAGTTCTCCTGGGAGCTGGAGCGCTTCTGCGAACTGGCCCTGCGCGCCAACCCGAACGTCCTGGAGTGCCTGCACTCACCGCTCGTCGAGCACGTCTCGGGGACCGGCCGCGAACTCCTCTCCCTGCGCGACGCGTTCCTCTCCCGCCGGGCCCACGACACGTTCGCGCGCTACGCGGCCGGCCAGCGCAAGAAGCTGGAGGCCGACGTGCGCCTGCACGGCGCCCCGCGCTGGAAGCACGCCATGCACCTGCTGCGCCTCCTGATGTCCTGCCGCGATCTGCTGCGCACCGGCGAGCTGACGATCGACGTGGGCGACCAGCGCGAGCCGCTGCTCGCGGTCAAGCGCGGCGAGGTGTCGTGGCCCGAGATCGACCGCCGGATGGCGCGCCTGACGGCCGAGGCGGACGCCGCGGCGACCCGCACCGCGCTCCCGGCGGAACCGGACCGGGCCCGTGTCGAGGCCTTCCTGACCCGTAACCGCCGCGCCTCGGCCCTTGCGTCCTCCTGACGCCCGCCAGAAGGACCCTGGGCCCCTATCGCCCAAGGGCCCTATCGCTCGTCCCACTCCGTCCCGAACGCGATCAGCTCGTCCCGGTGCTCGATGCGCTCCACCCACTCCTCGGGCCAGGCGTCCGCCCCGAGGTGCGCGCCCGCGAAGGCGCCGGCCAAGGCCGCGATCGAGTCCGAGTCGCCGGACGTACAGGCGGCGCGGCGCAACGCGAGCACCGGTTCGTCCACGAAGAGCAGGAAGCACAACAGGCCGGTGGCGAGCGCCTCTTCGGCGATCCAGCCCGCGCCGGTGGCCAGGCACGGGTCGGTCTCCGGGTTGGCGTCCCGCAGCGCCGCCTCCAGTCGTTCGAGCACGGCGAGGCAGTCGTCCCAGCCCCGCGCGATGAACGCCTCGGGACGCGCGTCCTGCCCGCTCCGCCGCCACAGGTCGCCGAGCCACTTCTCCCAGTACCGGGTGCGGTTGTCGAGGGCGTACGAGCGCAACCGCCCGACCAGGCCGGTGGGTTCGGCCCCCTGGGCGAGGAGCCGTACGGCATGCGCCGTCAGGTCGGAGGCGGCGAGTGCGGTCGGGTGGCCATGGGTGAGCGCCGCCTGGATCTGCGCACCGGCGGCACGCCCTTCGTCGGTCAGGCCGGGCATGAGGCCGAGGGGGGTGACCCGCATGTTGGCGCCACAGCCCTTCGACTGCATCTGGCTGGCGTCGCGCCAGTCCCGCCGCTCGTCCTCGAGGAGGCGGCAGGCGGTGATGCAGGTGTTGCCGGGGGCGCGGTTGTTGTCGGGCGAGCGGTTCCAGGCGATGAACTCCTGCCGCATGATGTGCGCGAACCGCTCGGTCCCGCACAACCGCTCGGAGGCCCTGGCGACCCCGCGCGACACGGCCAGCGCCATCTGCGTGTCGTCCGTGATGTACGCGACGGGGTGTCCTGGCAGCTCCATCTCCCGCCAGGGTCCGCACTTGGCGAGGATCGCCGGTACATCGTTGAACTCGGTCGGGAATCCGAGCGCGTCTCCGAGCGCGAGCCCGAGCAGCGATCCGGTCGCGGGCCTCTTGGTCATGAGCGGGGTCCTTCCGGCGATTCGGGTGCGGGTCGCAGCAGCGGCGGCAGCAGGGACACGGCGCCCCCGGCCCGGTACAGCGCCGCGGGTTTTCCCCGGCCCCCGGTCAGCCGGGAGGCGCCGGGCACCTGCTCGACGAAGCCGGGGGTGGCGAGCACTTTGCGTCGGAAGTTCGCGGGGTCCAGATCCGTGCCCCACACCACCTCGTAGACCTGGCGGAGCTCGCCGAGCGTGAACTCGGGCGGGCAGAACGCCGTGGCCAGGCAGGTGTACTCGAGCTTGCCGCCGATCCGCTTGTGGGCGTCGGCGAGGATCAGGCCGTGGTCGAAGGCGAGCGGCCCGTACGCGCCACGGGCGCCGGGCTCGTACGGGAGCCACGCGGCGCGGGCGGCGTCCCCGCCCCCGTGGGCCTGCGGGGCGTCCGGGACGAGCGCGGCGAAGGCGACGGAGACGACCCGCATCCGGGGGTCGCGGTCCGGTTCGCTGTAGGTGCGCAACTGCTCCAGGTGCAGCCCGGCCACGTCGCTGAGCCCGGTCTCCTCGGCGAGCTCGCGCCGCGCCGCGCTCTCCGCGGACTCGTCGGGCTCCAGGAATCCGCCGGGAAGTGCCCAGCGCCCCGCGTACGGGTCCTGGCCGCGCTCGACGAGCAGGATGTGCAGCCGGCCGGCCCGGAGCGTGAAGACGGCGAGGTCGACGGTGACGGCGAAGGGCTCATAGGCGTGTTTGTCGTAGCCGTGTAGATGCATACAGCAGCCCCCTCCCTTATTGGTCTAAGCGACTTTAAAGGGAGGGGGCTGCCGTATACAAGGGTTCTGCGGGTCTTACAGGTCGACTTCCGCCATCAGCATGCCGACCTCGGTGTTCGACAGGCGCCGCAGCCAGCCCGACTTCTGGTCGCCGAGCGCGATCGGGCCGAAGGAGACCCGGACCAGCTTGTCGACGGGGAATCCGGCCTCGGCGAGCATCCGCCGCACGATGTGCTTGCGCCCCTCGTGCAGGGTGACCTCGACCAGGTAGTTCTTGCCGGTCTGCTCGACGACGCGGAAGTGGTCCGCCTTCGCGTACCCGTCCTCCAGCTGGATGCCGTCCTTGAGCTGCTTGCCCAGGTCGCGCGGGATCGGACCGACGATGTGCGCGAGGTAGACCTTCTTCACGCCGTACTTCGGGTGGGTCAGCCGGTGCGCCAGCTCGCCGTGGTTGGTGAGCAGGATGACACCCTCGGTCTCGGTGTCGAGCCGCCCGACGTGGAACAGCCGCGTCTCACGGTTGTTCGTGTAGTCGCCGAGGCACTGCCGTCCTTCGTTGTCCTCCATGGTGGAGACGACGCCGGCCGGCTTGTTCAGGGCGAAGAACTGGTACGACTGCGTGGCCACGGTCAGGCCGTCGACCTTGATCTCGTCCTTCTCCGTGTCGACGCGCATGCCCTGCTCGACGACGATCTCGCCGTTGACCTCGACACGGGACTGGTCGACCAGCTCCTCACAGGCACGGCGCGAGCCGTAGCCCGCACGGGCCAGCACCTTCTGCAGCCGCTCGCCCTCCTGCTCGGCGCCGGGGAAGGTCTTCGGGGTCTTGATCTCCGGCTTGCCCGCGTACCGGTCGCGGTTGCGCTCCTCGGTCCGCGTCTCGTACTCGCGGGAGCGCGAGGGGGCCGTCCGGCCGCCGGTCTGCTGTCCGCGCTTGGGGCCGCCCTTGGCGCCGCCCCGCGCCGAGGCGCCACGGCCCGACTTCGGACCCTCATGCGTGCCGCCGGGGCCTACGTCGTAACGCCGCTCCTCGGGACGCGGGCTCTTGGGACGGCTGGGCTGCTTGTCGTCGCGGTCGCGGTCGTTACCGGCACCGCGGTAGTCCCCGCGGCCGCCGCTGCTGCCACGCGGCCCGCCACCGCCGCTGCCGCCGTTCCCGCGGGGGCCGCCACCGCCGCTCCCGCTGTTCCCGCGGGGGCCGCCACCGCTGCCCCCGGGGCGGCCGCCGCCGCTCCGGCCGCCGCTACCGCCGCGGCCGCCGCTGTTGCCACCACGGCTCCCGCCGTTGTTTCCGCTGCTGTTCCTGCCGCTGCTGCTTCGCATCAAAATTCCGTCTAGTCGGCTGTGTGCTCGGTGTACTCGGAACCCGGCGCATCGGGTGCGTCCGGGTCGAACGACGGAACCCCTTCGAGAGTCTCGGCCTCGATCGCGTCCGCCTCGGGGAGGAAGGGCGCGAGTTCCGGCAGCTCGTCCAGGCCTCGCAGGCCCATCCGCTCCAGAAAGTAGTTCGTCGTCCTGTACAGGATCGCACCTGTTTCGGGTTCCGCGCCCGCCTCCTCCACCAGACCCCTCTGCAACAGGGTCCGCATGACCCCGTCACAGTTGACTCCGCGCACCGCGGAGACCCGCGATCGGCTGACCGGCTGGCGGTACGCGACGACCGCCAGGGTCTCCAGGGCCGCCTGGGTGAGCCGGGCGACCTGCCCGTCGAGCACGAACCCCTCGACGGCCTCGGCGTACTCGGGCCGCGTGTAGAACCGCCAGCCCCCGGCGACGAGCCGCAGCTCGAAGCCGCGCCCCTGCACGGTGTACTCATCGGCCAGCTCACGGAGCGCGTCGGCGACGACCCGCTCGGGCCGCTGCAGGATCTTGGCGAGGTGCTGCTCGGTGGCGGGCTCGTCGACGACCATCAGGACGGCTTCGAGAGCGGGCTTGAGGGCGAGCCCGGCCACACCGCCGTCAGTACTCACGGTCTCCACGTTCACTCCGTGCCCTCCTCCTGCCGGTCGTTGACGCCGGGGTCACCGGGCGCATCGGGGGCCCGGTCGAACTCGTCGGTCACCACGGGTTCCGCCTCGTCCTCGCCGCCGGTCCAGCGCACGAGCAGCTCCCCGAGCGCGGTCTCCTGGTCCAGGGCGACCACTTTCTCGCGGTACAGCTCGAGGAGGGCCAGGAACCGGGCCACGACGGTCAACGTGTCGTCGGTGTCGGCGACCAGCTCCCGGAAACTGGCCTCGCCGAGCTCCCGCAGCCTGGCCACCACAAGCCCGGCCTGCTCCTGCACGCTCACCAGCGGGGCATGGATGTGGTCGATGTACACCTGCGGCTCGGGCCTGGGCTGCATCGCCTTCACGGCGAGCTCGGCGAACCCCTCGGGGCCGATCCTGATGACGACGTCCGGCAGCAGCTCCGCGTAGTGCGGCTCCAGGCCCACCGTCCGCGGGTACCGGCGCCCCTCGTCGTCGAGCCGCCCGCTGAAGATGTCGGCGATCCGCTTGTACGCGCGATACTGCAGCAGCCGCGCGAACAGCAGGTCACGGGCTTCGAGGAGCGCGAGATCGGCCTCGTCCTCCACCTCTGCGGTGGGCAGCAGCCGGGCGGCCTTCAGATCGAGCAGGGTCGCCGCGACGACGAGGAACTCGGTGGTCTGATCGAGGTCCCAGTCCGGCCCCATGGCCCGGATATGGGCCATGAACTCGTCGGTGACCTTCGACAGCGCGACCTCGGTGACGTCGAGCTTGTGCTTCGAGATCAGCTGAAGCAGCAGATCGAACGGCCCCTCGAAGTTGGCGAGCCGTACCTTGAAGCGCCCGTCGTCGACCTCGGGCGCGGGTTCCTCGACCTCGGCCTCGGGCACGATCTCCGGCTCCGGCCTCGGCTCCACGGCCTCCGCCTCGACCGGCCCGCGGCCCAGCGCACGCCGTCGGGCGCCCCGGCCGGGCAGAGGAGAGGAATCGTTCACGGGCATCACTGCCGGAGGCTACCGCCGACGACGCTAACGGCCACGCAGCCGGCGTACGAGAATGCTCGCGTCCCCGCGGGACTCCAGATCGGCCAGGACCACGGCGACCGCCTCGCGCACGATGCGGCCCCGGTCGACAGCGAGTCCGTGCTCACCGCGCAGCACAAGGCGTGCGTGTTCGAGGTCCATCAGTTCCTCGGCGGAGACGTACACGGTGATCTTCTCGTCGTGCCGCTCACGCCCGCTGGGGCGCCGGTTGGCGGCGCGCGACCGGCGCCGGGCGGCCGCGGTGGAGCTGCGCCCGCTGCCAGAACCTTCCTGCGGGCCGACGGAAGCACGCCGGGGCGGTTTCTCCCCGGCCTCCGCGGCGGCGGCCCGGCTGCGCGAGCCGGCCTCCGACTCGGCCTCCGCGGCCGTGTGCTCCGCGGAGGGCGCGGACGCCGTGTCGGAGTCGCTCTGGTCCGCGGCAGGTGACGAGGCGGCTGCCTCGTCGCTCTCGCCTGCCGGTCCCGGGACCCGCGCCTCACCGTTGGCCGGACGCCGTGGCGACGACGACTGCAGTGCCATTCCCCCGGTCGTACGGAACAGTTCGTCGGCCCCCGGCAGACTCACTCGGCGGGACACCGGGCGAGCACCTCCCTGGCGAGCTGACGATAGGCCGCGGCACCGACCGAGTTCGAGGCGTACGTGGTGATCGGCTCACCGGCGACCGTGGTCTCCGGGAAGCGGACCGTGCGCCCGATCACCGTGTGGTACACGTGATCGTCGAAGGCCTCGACCACGCGGGCCAGGACCTCACGGCTGTGCACCGTTCGGGAGTCGTACATCGTGGCGAGGATGCCGTCGAGCTCCAGCTCCGGGTTCAGACGCTCCTGAACCTTCTCGATGGTCTCGGTCAGCAGGGCCACACCGCGCAGCGCGAAGAACTCGCACTCCAGCGGCACGATCACCTTGTGCGCCGCCGTCAGCGCGTTCACCGTCAGCAGGCCGAGCGAAGGCTGACAGTCGATCACGATGTAGTCGTAGTCGGCCATCAGCGGCTTCAGCGCCCGCTGCAGCGTGGACTCGCGCGCGACCTCGCTGACCAACTGCACTTCGGCAGCGGACAGGTCGATGTTGCTCGGCAGCAGGTCCATGTTCGGAACGGCGGTCTTGAGAAGGACCTCGTCCGCGGACATCCCCCGCTCCATGAGCAGGTTGTAGACCGTGAGATCGAGCTCCATCGGGTTCACACCCAGGCCCACCGACAGTGCGCCCTGCGGGTCGAAGTCGACGAGCAGGACCCTGCGGCCGTACTCGGCGAGCGCGGCACCCAGGTTGATGGTCGACGTGGTCTTGCCGACGCCGCCCTTCTGGTTGCACATCGCGATGATCTTCGCGGGGCCGTGATCGGTCAGTGGTCCTGGAATCGGGAAGTACGGCAACGGACGCCCGGTCGGACCGACGCGCTCACGGCGCTGACGGGCAGCGTCCGGGGCAAGCGTGGCCGCGTACTCGGGGTCGGGCTCGTACTCGGCGTCTGGGTCGTAGAAGTGCCCCTCGGGGGACAGTTCGTCGTAGTCGGCGAAGTGGCTGTGTGTGTCGCCGCTTCGGTCGCCGGCCATGGCGTTCACGTGATGGCCATCCATGCTCTGGTGTGCTGTCTGCGTCGGCTTCTGCTGGGGGCTGCTCTGGTAGCCGCTCTGGTGGGCCGCGAAGGTACGCACAGCTACGGAGCCGACAGCTTGAAGCCCCGCGGGTCCCTGTCCGCCTGGCTGGCCACCTCCGGGAGTAAATGTCGACTCATTCACAAGTCGTCTTACCTCCTTGGATGTGACCAGGAACATTTATCGATAGGTCAGCGTGGCACCTTGCCGACGGTTGGCGACTCTATGGCGTGTCACCGCTTCGCAGCAACACAATCCGCCGTTCCCGGCTCGATGTGTCGGCAAAGGAACACCGTCATGTCAAGGGCGTGCGACGGTTCTTCGGCGCGTTTCATGGGTGTGCGAATCGGTTAAAGGGTTACGTTCAAGGCGAGTTGACCAAGTCCGTACCCATGCGCTTACGGCCGGACCCCTCGCAAGGTCCGGCCGCAGGCGTGAGATTGACGACTTCTGTTGACGTCGTCGCGGGCGGGGCTCAGCCGAGCAGGGCCTCGATGTCGACGTGCTCCAGACCGTGTGCCTCCGCGACCTGCCGGTAAACCACCTTGCCGTCATGGGTGTTGAGTCCCAGAGCGAGCGCGGGGTCGCGGCGCAGGGCCTCGGCCCAGCCGCGGTCGGCCAGTTCCACGATGTACGGAAGCGTGGCGTTGGTCAGCGCGAATGTCGACGTATTGGGCACGGCGCCGGGCATGTTGGCGACACAGTAGAAGACCGAGTTGTGGACCGGGAAGGTCGGCTCGGCGTGCGTCGTCGGGTGCGAATCCTCGAAGCAGCCGCCCTGGTCGATCGCGATGTCGACAAGGACACTTCCCGGCTTCATGCGCGAGACGAGCTCGTTGGTGACGAGCTTCGGGGCCTTGGCGCCGGGGATCAGCACCGCACCGATGACGAGGTCCGCGTCGAGGCAGGCCTTCTCCAGCTCGAAGGCGTTGGAGACGACGGTCTGGATCTTCGTGCCGAAGACTTTGTCGGCTTCCCTGAGCTTGTTGATGTCCTTGTCGAGCAGGGTCACGTGGAAGCCCATGCCGATGGCGATCTGCGCGGCGTTCCAGCCGGAGACGCCACCGCCGATGACGACGGCCTTGCCGGCGGCGACGCCGGGGACCCCGCCGGGCAGCACGCCACGGCCGCCGTTGGCGGCCATCAGGTGGTAGGCGCCGACCTGCGGGGCGAGGCGGCCCGCGACCTCGGACATCGGGGCGAGCAGCGGCAGCTGGCGGCTCGCGGTCTCGACCGTCTCGTAGGCGATGGCGGTCGTGCCGGAGTCCAGGAGCGCGTCGGTGCACTCCCTGGACGCGGCCAGGTGCAGGTAGGTGAAGAGCGTCTGGTCCTTGCGGATGCGGTGGTACTCCTCCGCGATCGGCTCCTTGACCTTCAGGAGCAGGTCGGCGGTGGCCCACACCTCGTCGGCGGTGGCGAGGATCCGCGCGCCCGCCGCGAGGTACTCGGCGTCCGCGATCGAGGAACCCGCACCGGCGTTGCGCTCGACGAAGACCTGGTGGCCGTGGCGGGCGAGCTCATGCACGCCGGCCGGGGTGATGGCCACCCGGAACTCGTTGTTCTTGACCTCGCGGGGGATGCCGACCTTCATCGTCGATCACGGTCCTTGGCTCAGGGGATATCTCGGAAAATGCACTGCATACCAGTGCATCGACGGACACACCGGGAGACGCCACGGAAGTACGCGGCGGAGCCAGTCTAATGAAGGTCTTCTCGCTGTCTAGCCTTTCGATGCATCAATCTTCTGAGGATGCACTACGGATTTCGTAGGTGTTAGTGGCTTGTTCCGAAGGGTTTGCTTGTGGGGGCGCCGCGGGTGGGGCCACCAGGCATCTCCTCTCCCAGCATGCGCTCGGCCGCACCGCGGTGCAGCTTGGCCGCGGCGGGGTCGCCGAGCCGCTCCAGCGTGTCCGCGAGCCGCAGCTGGAGCGCCGCCTGCAGCCGTACGTCTTGGGCCTGCCGGGCCCATTCGACCGCCTCCTGGCAGGTGCGCAGCGACTCCTCGGGCCGCCCCGCGTACTCCTGCACCCGGGCCAGCTCGCTCAAGGCCCTCGCCTGGGCGGGCACGTCGCCTTCCTTGCGGTATCCGGCGACGGCCGAGCGCCAGCCCCGCAGCGCCTCGCCGTAGCGCCCCGCGTACGTGTGGACGGCGGCCATCCGGCCGTGCAGGCGCGCGGCGTCGGCCCGCTCGCCCCGGGTGAGCCGCTGGGCGAGGGCCCGGCCGTACCAGTCGGCGGCCCGCTGCCAGTCCCCCAGCTCCTGGTGGGCGCCGCCCACGGATTCCATCGCGCGGCCGGTCGCGTAGGGGTCCTGCGCGGCCCGTCCGGCATCCAGCGCGGCCCGGTAACGGGCGAGGGCCTCCCGCGTCCGGCCGGTCTCGGCGTCGAGGTCGGCGAGGTTCAGCAGCGCGGCGGCCTTCTCCCTCGGCAGGTCCCTGCGCTCGGCGACATCGAGAACCAGCCGATGGATGCCGTACAGCTCGGGCGCGGCGGCCTCGGTGCCCCGGTGCGCCACCATCGCCCGCACCAGCGCGGCCATCAGCCGCCTGGCCAGCGTGTCCAGCTCGCCGTCCGCCACGGCGAGGCGGGCCGCGGCGAGCAGCGCGGGCTGCCGTACGCGCAGCCACTCCGCGGCCGCCGCCGGGTCCGCGAACCGCAGGGCGCTGGGCAGCCCCGCGAGCTTCTTGCGGGCCGGGGTCCCGTCCGGCTCGGTGATCGCGCGGCAGGATGTCAGCAGCCGGACGGTCCGTTCCAGCATCCGGGCGCGGGCCAGCTGCACCTCGGCGGGCCGGTCCGCCGTCTCGGTGAGCCCGCGGAGCAACGGCATCAGACAGCCGGGCACCTCGTACTGCGGAAGCCCGGAGTCGACGGCGCGGACGAGCCCGAGGGCGACGAAGTCGTCCAGAGTGGTGCGGGCGGCGGAGACGGAGCAGCCCGCGAGCGCCGACGCGGTGTGCGGGTCGACGTAGCCTTCGGGCGCCAGCGACAAGTAGCGCAGTATCCGCGCGGCGGGCCCGGCCAGTGAGGCGTAGGAGTGCCGGAAGACCCGTGCGAGGGCGCCCCCCTCACCGGCGCCGTCGACGGAGTGCAGTTGCTTGGCCAGGTCGGCCACGGACTCCTCGGGGCGTTCGGCGAGCCAGCCGCCGGCGATCTCCAGTGCGGCGGGTTCGGCGCCGCACAGCTCCACCAGGGACTCGGCGGAGCGCGGGTCGCAGGTGATCCGGACGGACCCGGTGTGCGTGGTGAGGAGTTCGAGAGCGGACTTGGTGTCGAGTCCGCCGAGCGTGCAGGGCCGTACGTCCGGGATCCCGGTGAGCGGTCCCTCGGCGACGGCCACGACCAGGCAGTCCGGGGAGTCGGGAAGCAGCGGGTCGACACTCTCGGCGTCGCCCGCGTCGTCGAGCAGCAGCACGACCCGGCGCACGGACAGGCCCTCGCGCAGGCGCTCGGTCAGGTCGTCGGCCGACTCGCCGGGGGGCGCGGGCAGTTCGAGCGCGTTCAGCAGGTCACGGGCGACGCGCTCGGTCGGCACGGGAGTGCCGTCGGGGGCGGTCAGCCGGGTGCGCAGGGCGCCGTCGGGGTAGCGGTCGGCGACCTGGTCGAGCAGCTCCTCGGCGAGAGCGGTGCGGCCGGTGCCGGGGCGGCCCGCGATCAGCAGGACGCGGGCGCGGGGCGCCTTGCGGCCGGACAGCGTGTCGAGCCCGGCCCGCTCGATGTCGGACCGCAACTCCTTCAACTCGCGCCTGCGTCCCAGGAACTGACCGTCCGCCACGTCCTGGCCCCGGCGGGCGCGACGCCGCTTGCGGGACGTCTCGACCGTCGTCTCGTCGTCCGACTCGACCGCCTGATCCGTCACGGGCCACGCTCCGTCTCACCCATCCCCTCCGGGGGTCGGCAGGGGCGGTCCCGAGCCTAGTTCAGGGGGTGGGGGCACCCTTGGCGGACGGCGCGCCGTAGTCCCCTGATCGGATCAGCGGATGGTCGCATTAGCGCCAATTGGGGGCGGCGAGGTGAGGTTCGTGGGCGGCTGCAGGTGCGTCGTGGCTGGTCGCGCAGTTCCCCGTGCCCGCTGAAATGCGCACTGCGTGCGCCATTTCAGCGGGCGCGCATCACGCGCCCCATGGGGCTGCGGCGAAGCCGCATGCCTCAGGGGCGCGGGGAACTGCGCGACCAGCCACGACGGCGCCGCACTCGCCCGACGAGAAACCGGGGCAGACGAACAGGCGGATCAGGCCTCGAACGGCCGCGCAGGCCACGGCGCCTCGGCGGGCCGCAGCCCATCGATCCCGCCGCCACTCCCCCCGAGCACAGCGCTCAGCGAAAGCGCCCCGACCACAAGGCAGTTGTTGTGCAGGTCACCGGCGAGCACCCCCTGGACCAGGTCCGCCAACGGCACCCGCGCCAGCTCCATGTCGGCTTCTTCGTCCTCCACCTCGAAGCGGGCGCCCTCCGCCTCGGAGAGGTCCCGTGCGAGGAAGATGCGGACGGCCTCGGAGCAGCCGCCCGGCGTCGTGTAGACATCGGTGAGCACGCGCCAGTCCTCGGCCTTGACGTACGCCTCCTCGTACAGCTCGCGCTGCGCGGCGTGCAGCGGGTTCTCGCCGGGGATGTCGAGGAGGCCGGCCGGGATCTCCCAGAGCTTCATGGAGACGGGGTGGCGGTACTGCTTCAGGACGAGGACGCGGTCCTGGTCGTCGAGGGCGAGGACGGCGACGGAGCCGGGGTGGACCTGGTAGTCGCGGCGGGCCACCGACCCGTCGGGCATGACGACGTCGTCCGTGCGCACGGAGGTCTTGTTCCCGACGAAGGGGGTCTCGGTGGCCCGGACCTCCCACTTCTCGGCGGTGTCCTTGATCGTCGTCATGTCGACACGTCCTCCCACGCACACAAAAGAAACCGGGGCACGTGCCGCATAAGGCACGCACCCCGGTAACCGTACATCGCTTGTGTTACAAGCCTTACTTGGCCTTCTTCGCTCCCACGGACCCCCCGGAACCCGCAGCGCCCGCGGCAGCCGCCACCTTGCGCTCGACGGCGGCCTTCACGAGACCGGCGAAGAGCGGGTGCGGACGCGTCGGGCGCGAGCGCAGCTCCGGGTGCGCCTGCGTGGCGACCAGGTACGGGTGGACCTCGCGCGGGTACTCGACGTACTCGACGAGCTTGCCGTCCGGGGAGAGACCGGAGAACTGCAGACCGGCCTGCTTCTCCAGTTCGGCGCGGTACGCGTTGTTCACCTCGTAGCGGTGACGGTGGCGCTCCTCGACGTACTCCTTGCCGTCGTACACCTCACGGGCGATGGAGCCCTCGGCGAGCTTGGCCGGGTACATGCCGAGCCGCATGGTGCCGCCCATGTCGCCGTCACCGGCGACGATGTCGAGCTGCTCGGCCATGGTGGAGATCACCGGGTGGCCGGTGGCGGCGTCGAACTCGGTGGAGTTGGCGTCGGGGATGTCGGCCAGGTTCCGCGCGGCCTCGATCACGATGCACTGCAGGCCCAGGCAGAGGCCGAGCAGCGGGATCTTGTTCTCGCGGGCGAACTGGATCGCGCCGACCTTGCCGGACACACCGCGGTCGCCGAAGCCGCCGGGGATGCAGACCGCGTCGACGTCGCCGAGCTGCTTCGCGGCGCCGGCCGGGGTCTTGCAGTCGTCCGACGTGACCCACTTGATCTTGACGCGGGCCTTGTTGGCGAAGCCGCCGGCGCGCAGCGCCTCGGTCACCGACAGATAGGCGTCGGGCAGGTCGATGTACTTGCCGACCAGGGCCATGACGATCTCGTGGTCGGGGTTGTGGACGCGGTCCAGCAGGTCGTCCCAGGTCGTCCAGTCCACGTCGCGGAACGGCAGGTCCAGCTTGCGGACGACGTACGCGTCCAGGCCCTCGGTGTGCACGACCTTCGGGATGTCGTAGATCGAGCGGGCGTCGGGGCAGGCCACGACGGCGTCCTCGTCGACGTCGCACATCAGGCTGATCTTGCGCTTGATGGCGGTCGGCACCTCGCGGTCGCTGCGCAGCACGATGGCGTCCGGCTGGATACCGATGTTGCGCAGGGCGGCCACCGAGTGCTGGGTGGGCTTGGTCTTCAGCTCGCCGGAGGGGCCGATGTAGGGCAGCAGCGAGATGTGGACCACGAACACGTTGTCCCGGCCGACCTCGTGGCGGACCTGGCGGACGGTCTCCAGGAAGGGCAGCGACTCGATGTCGCCGACCGTGCCGCCGACCTCGGTGATCACGAC
The DNA here is from genome assembly GCF_044765445.1 of Streptomyces sp. NPDC102467. NCBI lineage: Bacteria > Bacillati > Actinomycetota > Actinomycetes > Kitasatosporales > Streptomycetaceae > Streptomyces > Streptomyces sp. NPDC102467. The sequence goes on from NZ_JBIWKA010000004.1 coordinate 502,407, forward strand.
GTCGACCTCGTCGGTCGCCATCCGGCGGATGCGGTGCTTGATCTCGTTCGTGATGTGCGGGATGACCTGGACGGTGTCGCCGAGGTACTCACCGCGCCGCTCCTTCGCGATGACCTGCGAGTAGACCTGGCCGGTGGTGACGTTGGCCGAGCCGTCGAGGTCGACGTCGAGGAAGCGCTCGTAGTGGCCGATGTCCAGGTCGGTCTCGGCGCCGTCGTTCGTGACGAACACCTCGCCGTGCTGGAAGGGGTTCATCGTGCCGGGGTCGACGTTCAGGTACGGGTCGAGCTTCTGCATGACGACGCGGAGGCCCCGTGCCTTGAGCAACATCCCGAGGCTGGAGGCGGTGAGGCCCTTGCCGAGGGAGGAAGCGACACCCCCGGTGACGAAGATGTGCTTGGTCGTCGTGGATTTGGGCGTCATGGCCAAGAGGGGGCTCCCGTGGTCGCGGTCTGGGGGTGCGTACCGGCGTACTCTCCGGACTTTCGGGGGAGGCGCCGTCGCTGCGGTTCGGGGGTTCTGGGACCACCGGCTCACGGGCTACCAGGGTATCAGCGACGAGGCGAGGGTGCTTCCGGCCACGCTCCGCACATGCGTAGCCACAAGCACACAACTTCATCACCCGGCACTCACCCGTTCGGCGCAGGCGCTTTGTCGGGAGCAGCACGCGGATCACTTGGGGGCGACGTATCCTGCTCGGACAATGCGGCTGGCGAGTCACATCAGGAAAACGGCACCACAACGGCACCACCCCTGTCCGTTCCCGACCGTTCACCGGAGTACAGAATCCGATCGCCGGTGTCTCTGCCGGAACAACCGGCTCGTCAGTTCGTTTGACAACGACCCATCCCGACGGCGTAGCAAGACGCCCGTCGACCCTCGTTACCGTTGCCTTACCGTTGATCGTTGACCGATCTAAGACCGTTGACCGCTGAGACCGCATTTGCGATCGCCCCTGGACGCTCCGTCGCAGTCAAGGGGCGGACGTGGCCGTTCGACTGGAGATGCACGTGGCCGGGCGCATCGAGGATTACGCACTTATCGGAGACATGCAGACCGCTGCCCTGGTCTGCCGGGACGGCACAGTCGACTGGCTGTGCCTGCCCCGCTTCGACTCGCACGCCATTTTCGCCGGGCTGCTCGGCACCGAGGACCACGGCTTCTGGCGCCTCGGCCCCGCGCATACGGCCGACGCGCAGCCGCCGACCGCGGCGCGGCGCACCTATCTCGGCGATTCGCTGATTCTCGAATCCGAGTGGGACACCCCGCGCGGCACGGTCCGCGTCACCGACTTCATGCCGCCGCGTGACGGCGCGCCCCAGCTGACCCGGATCGTGGAGGGCGTCAGCGGGCGCGTCCCGATGCGCTCGGCGCTGCGGATGCGGTTCTCGTACGGGCGTATCACCCCGTGGGTGCACAAGGTGGACGGGCGCACGGTCGCGGTGGCCGGTCCCGACTCCGTGTGGCTGGACTCCGAGGCCGAGACGTACGGCAAGGACCTGACGACGTACTCCGACTTCACGGTGGCGCCCGGCGAGAAGGTCGCGTTCACCATCCAGTGGCAGCCCTCGCACAAGGACCAGCCGCCGCTGCCGGACCCGCAGGGCGCCCTCACGGCGACGCAGGACTTCTGGCGCGAGTGGGTCGAGCACTGTACGTACCACGGGCCCTACCGCGAGGCCGTGGTGCGCTCGCTGATCACCCTTAAGGCGCTGACGTACGCGCCGACCGGGGGCATCGTCGCCGCGCCCACCACGTCGCTGCCGGAGGAGATCGGCGGCGTACGCAACTGGGACTACCGGTACACGTGGCTGCGGGACGCGGCGATCACGCTGTCGTCGCTGCTGCGCACCGGCTACCGCGAGGAGGCCCGCGCCTGGCGCGAGTGGCTGCTGCGGGCCGTGGCGGGCGACCCGGAGAACCTGCAGATCATGTACGGCATCGCGGGCGAGCGGGAGCTGGGCGAGGCGGAGCTCGACTGGCTGCCCGGCTACGAGAACTCGACGCCGGTGCGGGTCGGCAACGGGGCGGCGCACCAGCTCCAGCTCGACGTGTACGGCGAGGTGACCGAGGCGCTGCACCTCGCGCACATGACGGGGCTCGCGCGCAACGACTACGCCTCGCTGCTGCAACTGCGGCTCATCCAGTACCTGGAGGACCACTGGGACGAGCCGGACGAGGGCATCTGGGAGGTCCGCGGGCCGCGCCGGCACTTCGTGCACTCGAAGGTCATGGCGTGGGTGGCGGTGGACCGCACCATCAAGCTCATCGAGTCCGGTGACGCGGACGGCCCGCTGGAGAAGTGGCGCGAGCTGCGCGACGACATCCACCGGGACGTGTGCGAGCGGGGCTACGACCCGGAGCGCAACACCTTCACGCAGTCCTACGGCAGCAAGGAGCTCGACGCGTCGCTGCTGCTGATCCCGCAGATGGGCTTCCTGCCGCCGGACGACAAGCGGGTCATCGGAACCATCGAGGCGATCCAGCGCGAGCTGTCGACGACCGACGGGTTCATCCTGCGGTACCCGACGGACGGCGAGGACTCGGGCGTCGACGGGCTGCCGGGCGACGAGGGCGCGTTCCTCGCCTGCTCGTTCTGGATGGCGGACGACCTCGCGATGATCGGCCGGGTCGACGAGGCCCGCAAGCTCTTCGAGAAGCTGCTCGCCCTCCGCAACGACCTGGGGCTGCTCGCCGAGGAGTGGGACCCGCACCTGCAGCGTCAGGTCGGCAACTTCCCGCAGGCGTTCAGCCACGTGCCGCTGATCGACACGGCCCTGCGGCTCACCTCCTCAGGGGCGTACAGCGGCTGACCCCGGAATACCGGCGGGGCCCACCCGCCGGTACCGTCCGCTCCATGGACAGCTCCCTCCCCCCTTCGGCCCCCCACAGCGCACCCGGCGGCATCACCGTGCAGCGCGCCCTGGAGCTGCCGGGGCTGCGCAGCGGGCTGCCGGAGGTGGTGGCGGGCGCGGACCGGCTGGGGCGGACGGTGCGCTGGGTGCACGCGGGCGAGGTGCCCAACATCGCGTCGCTGCTCAAGGGCGGTGAACTGCTGCTGACCACGGGGTACGGCATCGGGACCCGCCCCGCCGAACAGCGCGTCTTCGTACGCAAGCTGGCCGACCGGGGCATCGCGGCGCTGGTCATCGAGCTGGGGCAGCGGTTCGCGCGGCTGCCCGCGGCGCTCGTGGAGACGGCGCGGACGGCAGGCCTGCCGCTGGTGCAGCTGCACCGCGAGGTGCCGTTCGTGACGGTCACCGAGGAGATCCACACCGAGATCGTCAACGGGCACTACGCGCTGCTCCAGCGGGCCGAGGAAGTGCACCGGCGGTGCACCGACGCCCTCCTCGACGGCGGTGGCGTCCCTCAAGTGCTGCGCATTCTGGCCGAGTTCAGCGGCAACCCGGTCTTCCTGGAGACCGCCGACGGGCAGCTCCTGTACGCGGCCGGCGTGGCGGCCGATGTCGCCGATCCGCTCCAGGTGTGGGAGGGCATGCGCGCCACCCACAAGGACGAACCGCCCGGCGGGGCCGTGCTCGTGGACGTGCCCGGAGGCGGTCCCGGGGCCGGTTCGGTGCGGGCGCGGCTCGTGCTGCTGCCGGTGTCGGCGCCGCTCGCGCCGGTGCACCGGATCGCGGCCGAGCGGGCCGCCGGATCACTGGCCGTGGTGCTGATGCAGGCCCGGCAGGAGGAGGAGTTGGCGGCGCGTGGGCGCGGCGACTTCCTCACCGATCTCGCGGAGGGCCGGATCACCCCGGAGGACGCCCCGGCGCAGGCCAGGGTCCTCGGCTTCAAGCCCATCGGGCAGGGCCCGCTGCTCCCGGTGGTGATGCGGCTGCCGGAGGCGTCGGCCGGGTCGGTGGGCCTCTCCCCCGGCGGCGGCTGGGCGGTGCTCGCGCGGGCCGTGTCGGAGGAGCTGGCCTCGGTCGGCGTGCCGGTCCTGCTGGGCGTACGGCCCGTCGAGGGGCGGGTGCCGCTGCTGCTCGGCCTGCGCTCGGAGTCGGAGCGCACGGCGGTCGCGGACCGGGTCGCGACGGCGCTGCGGACCGGGGTGGAGCGGGCCGGGATGCAGCGGGCGGGCACGCAGCCGCCGGTCGTGGTGGTCGGCGGGGCGGGCAGCTGGGCCGCGGCGGCGGCGGGTCTGCGGCACGCGGCGGAGACGGCCACGGCGGCGCAGGGCCTCGACGACAGGGCCTGGTACGACGCGCGGCGCCTGGACATCGATCTGCTGCTGTGGCGGCTGCACTGCCATGACGAAGGGGCTCTGTCGGCGTTCGTGGAGCGGGCGATCGGGCCGCTGCGGGACCATGACAGGCGCTCGAAGCCGCCCCTGCTGCCCACGCTCCAGACCTATCTGGCGCACGCGGGCCGCAAGGCGGAGACCGCGCGCGAACTGCATCTGAACCGGCAGACCCTCTACAACCGCCTGGCCCGTATAGGGGAGTTGCTCGGCACCGATCTGGACGATCCGCAGACGGTGCTCGCGCTGAGCCTGGCGCTGCGGGCCCGCCGCCACGTGCCGTAGGCCGAGCTCAGCGCGGCTCGGCTCGGCTCAGAAGGCTCCGGTCAACTCGTCGTACACGCTGAGAACTTGCGCGATGGTGGCGTCCTCGGTCGGCCAGGACGCGGCCTGCGCGCTGCCCCGGTCCTTGAGCTCCGCGCGGCGGCCGGGGTCGGACAGCAGCCGCTCGACGGCCCGCGCCAACGCCGGGGCGTCCCCGTACGGCACCAACTCGGCGCCTTCCCCGACGAGTTCGGGAATGCCGCCGACATCGGTCGCCACGAGCGGCACCCGGGCGTGCAGCGCCTCCTGCGCGAGCAGCGACCGCGACTCCCAGCTACTGGGGAGCAGCGCGAGGTCGGCGGCGGGCAGCAGTTCGGTGATGTCGTCGCGTCGGCCCACGAGCCGCACGGGCAGCCCCTCGCTCTCGATACGCCGCTGGAGCGCGGCCCGTTCGGGCCCTTCACCGGCGATGACGAGCAGCGGCGCGGGGTCGAGGTCGAGCCAGGCGTGGGCGGCGTCGAGCAGTACCTCGTAGCCCCGGTGCCGCCGCAGGCTGCCCACGGCCATCAGCAACGGGCGGTCCGCAGCGCCGAGTTCGGCCCGGACCTTGAGGCGGGTGCGCTCGGCGTCGTCGGCGTCGGCGTCGGCGTCGATGCGCGCGGTGCTGCGCGGCGGGAAGGAGACCGCGGCGAGCCGGGCGTCGCGGGCGCCGCGCGCTCTGGCCCGGTCGACCAGGTCGGAGGAGGTGCCGAGGACCACGGACGCGGCCCTGGCGACGCGCCGCTCCAGTATCCGCAGCAGGTGCACGCGGGCCCCTTCGGCGTAGCCGCGGGTGTGCCAGGTGACGACGAGCGGGACGCTGCGGCCGCTGAGCGCGAGGGAGGCGCGCAGCGCGGCGTGCAGTCCGTGCGCGTGCACCAGGTCGGCGTCGGCGCAGGCCACGCGGAGCGCGGCGACGGACGCCGGGTCGCTGCTGCGGGGCACCGCGAGATGGTGGGCACCGATGTCGCCGAATCCGTACGCACGCTCGGCCTCGGACGGCGCGCACACGGTGACCCGCACGCCACGGGCCACCAATCCGGCGGCCAGCGAACGGACATGGGCGCTGCTGCCCGCACTGCCGCCACCCAGCACCTGCACGGTGCGCAGCGGCGACTGTCCATGCGCTGAGTGGCTGCTCACGTGGCTCACGCGGCGGGGCTCCTGAGGGGTTGTCGGTTCGGGTGGTCCGGGCCAAGGATGCCAGTCCGTACGCACGTTCCGGCACCGGCCACGGTCCCCCACCGGGCGACCATGGGCAACACGGCGCACCGGACCACCCACAGGGATGATTCCGCACGTGTCAGTTTGAATCCTGCCGCAGATCCTTGCGGGCCCATGCGCTCACGCGCTCCCCGCACGCGGCCGCCGCCACGAGAGCGGCGGCGTGCGCGGCGAGTCCGGCCCTCCCGTTGCCCGCGACGATCGCCACGCCGAGCGCCGCGCCCAGGGCATGCGCGCCGGAGTCGCCGAGCATGCCGCGCTCGGCCAGGTCGTCGGGGAGCACGGCCGCGGCCGCCGCCATCGGCGCGGCCGCGATCGACCCGCGCAGCAGCCCGGCGGCGCCCAGGGCGAGCGCGGCCTGGGCCGCCCGCCCGGGGCGTACGTCCACGAGGTTGATGACATGCGCGGTACCCGCGACGACGACACCGGCGAGCACCTTGTCGACAGGGCGCTCCTTCAGCAGCGCGCCCGCGACGAGCCCGGCCGCCGAGATGCCGAACAACTTCACCGCGCCGCTGCTGAGTTCACCGGACCGCAGTGCTCCGAGGTGCGCCCGGAAGCCGCGCCGCGGGTCGTCCACCGCGGCCACGTCGTCGTACGCGCCACAGGCTCCGGCCGCGAACGTGGCGACGAGGGCGGCGGCCCGCGTGCCCGGATCCGCGGCGAGCGCGCCCGCCGCGACGCCCACCGTGACGGCGGGCCCGGAGCACAGATCGACCGGGCGGCCCGCGTGGTTCTTCCGGTCCCACAGGTCGGCGCCGCCCGGCTTCGTACGGCGCAGGACCGTGCGGGCGGCGTGGGTGACGCCCGCAGCGATCACGGCGGAACGGAGGATGCGGGTGACGTCGATCATGCGGTCACCCTAGGGCCCTTCTGACGGATCTCCGTGGGAGAAGGAGCGGCGTAGTGGGGTCTCCCCTGCTCGAACGGAGTTGAGAGCTTGGGGAAGCGTGCCCTGGGGGTCCCCCCGGCCGGAGGCTGGGGGAGTGCGGCGTGAAGGGTCATGTGGCGGAGCCACCTGTCCCTTCACGCCGTGCGGTGAGGGGGCGTGCCGGGCGTCGGGACGCCGCGGAAATCCGCCAGAAGGGCCCTAGGCCTACGCATCGGCCCGGGCCGTCTCGAGGAGCTCTTCCGCGTGGGCCCGCGCCGTCTCCGAGTCCTCCTGGCCCGCGAGCATCCGCGACAACTCCCGTACGCGGTCCTCGCCTTCGAGCACGGTGACTCCGGAGCGCGTCACGATCCCGTCGTTCGTCTTCTCGACCAGCAGCTGCCGGTCGGCGAAGGCCGCGACCTGCGGCAGGTGCGTGACGACCACGACCTGCGCGGACTTGGCGAGCTTGGCGAGGCGCCGGCCGATCTCGACGGCCGCCTTGCCGCCGACGCCCGCGTCGACCTCGTCGAAGAGGTACGTGGGCACGGGGTCGGTGCCCGCGAAGACGACCTCCACCGCGAGCATCACCCGGGACAGCTCACCGCCGGACGCGCCCTTGGCGATGGGGCGGGGCGGCGCCCCGGGGTGCGGCGCGAGCAGCAGCTCGACCTCGTCGACACCGCTGGGCCCGCAGACCACGCTCCGGCCGTCGATCTCGACGCCGTCGCCCGCGTCCGTCTCGTTCTGCCGGATGTCGAAGGAGACCCGGGCGTGCGGCATGGCGAGCGAGGCCAGCTCGTCGGTGACCGCGGCCGCGAACCGCGAGGCGGCCTCGGTGCGGGCGTTCGTCAACTCCTGCGCCAGCACGCCGAGTTCAGCGCTCAGCGCGTCGCGTTCGGCGGCCAGCTCGTCGATCCGCTCGTCGTCGCCGTCGAGTTCGAGCAGCCGCGCGGCGCTCGCCTCGGCCCAGCCGAGCACCGCCGTGACGTCCTCGCCGTACTTGCGCGTCAGCTGGGTGAGCGCGGCGCGGCGCTCCTCGACGGCCGAGAGCCGCAGCGGGTCGGCGTCCAGGTCGTCGGCGTATCCGGCGAGTTCGGCGGCGACATCGGTGAGCAGGATCTGCACTTCGCCGATCCGCTCGGCGAGCGTGGCCAGGGCCGGGTCGTGGGCCCGTACGGCGTCGAGGGCCCGGTTCGCGCCGCCGACCAGGGTCGTGGCGTCGACCCCCTCCGGGTCCTCGGGGTTCCCGGCGAGCGCGGCGTGCGCGGTGGCGGCGGCCGAGGCGAGGGCCTCCGCGTGCCCGAGCCGCGAGGCCTCATCGGCCAGCTCGACGTCCTCACCGGCGCGCGGCTCGACAGCGGCGATCTCGTCGAGCCCGAACCGCAGCAGATCCGCCTCCTGGGCCCGCTCCCGGGCGCGCGTGGTGATCTCGTCCAGCTCGGCGCCGACGCTTCTCAGGCGCTTGTACACGGTCGCGTACTTGGCGAGCGGCACCGCGACGGCGTCCCCGGCGTACCGGTCGAGCGCCTGTCGCTGTCTGCCGAGCTTCAACAGTCCCTGCTGGTCGGTCTGGCCGTGCACGGCGACGAGTTCGTCGGCGAGTTCGGCGAGGACTCCCACCGGCACGGATCTCCCGCCCAGATGGGCCCGCGAGCGCCCCTCGGCCGAAACGGTACGGCTGACGAGCAGCACCCCGTCGTCCAGTTCGGCGCCGGCCTCCTCGGCGCGCGCCAGCGCGTTCGAACCGGCGGGCACGGCGATGCGCCCCTCCACCACCGCGTTCTTCGCACCGATCCGCACGAGCGCGGGGTCGGCCCGCCCACCGAGCAGCAGCCCGAGGCTCGTGACGACCATCGTCTTGCCCGCGCCGGTCTCGCCGGTCACCGCCGTGAATCCGGGTGACAGCTCGACCACCGCGTCGTCGATGACTCCGAGCGACCGTATCCGCATCTCCTCCAACACGGACACGACCTTACGAGGTCGGGGGCCACCTGTGCGACGGGCCCCGGCCCACGGGACCGAATCGGCAGGTCGCGCGGGCTCCGCGGCGGGGTCTGTCACCCGCGCGAGTGCCCCGGGGGCGGGCTGTCGGGGTGGGGCCGACCCCGCCCCGGCCGGCGGTGGCGGCCCGGGTGGTCTCGGCGCCCGTCGGCCCGGTCGGCTCCCAGCGCCGTCACATCCGCGTGAGGGCGTTCTGGGAGGCGCTGGTGGTGGCGGGCACGTCGCCCACCGCACCGGTGCGGTGGGCGAGGCGAGGACAGGCGGTACGGGTCCTGCGGGGCTGAGAGAGCCTGGCCCTAGTGCGGTGCCCCGCGCCAGCCAGCCACCGGCAGCGCGAACTTGGCCACCAGACGGTCAGTGAAAACGGCATGGTGCAGCCGGGCGAGCCGCACCGGAACAGCACCCCGCCGCACCTCCACCCGCGCCCCCGCAGGCAGTTCCACGGTCCGCCGCCCGTCGCACCACAACACCCCGTGCGGTGTGTGCGGCTGCACCTCGACGGCGAGCACCGAATTCGGCGAGGTCACCAGCGGCTTGGCGAACAGGGCGTGCGCGCTGATCGGCACCATCAGCAGCGCCTCGACCTCGGGCCACACCACGGGCCCGCCCGCCGAGAACGCGTATGCCGTCGACCCGGTCGGCGTCGCGCACACGATCCCGTCGCAGCCGAACCCGGTGACGGGCCGCCCGTCGATCTCCAGGACGACCTCGAGCATCCGCTCGGGCTCGGTCTTCTGCACGGCGGCCTCGTTGAGCGCCCAGTCGCGGTGCACGACATCACCGTTGCGGTGCACGACGACGTCGATCGTCATGCGCTCCTCGACCTCGTACTCCTTGCTGACGACCCGCTCGACGACCTGGTCCAGGTCGTCGCGCTCGGCCTCCGCGAGGAATCCGACGCGCCCCAGGTTCACGCCGAGCATCGGCACCCCCGACGCCCGCGAGAACTCGGCGCCGCGCAGCAGCGTCCCGTCACCGCCGAGGACGATGAGCAGCTCGCATCCGTCGAGGCAGGCCGGTGTGGCCTCCTTCACCAGGTCCACGGAGGGCGGCAGCGGCAGATCGGCCGCCTCCGAGGCCAGCACCCGCACCCCGAGGCCGTTCTTCAGCAGCCCCTGCACCACGAGCTCGGCGCTGCGGATGGCCGCCGGCCGCCCGGTGTGCGCGAGCAGGAAAACAGTACGAGCTCGGCTCTGTGTCAACGCGGCCCCTCCGCCACTGCACGATCGACGTCGGCCGGGTCCAGTTCGGGCGCCCCGGCTCGCAGCCACAGAAAGTACTCGACGTTCCCGGAGGGCCCGGGCAGCGGGCTCGCGGTGACGCCCCGCACGCCGAGCCCCAGCTTGAACGCGTGCGCGGCCACGCCCCGCACGGCCTCGGCCCGTAGTTCGGGGCTGCGCACGACGCCCCCGCTGCCGAGCCGCTCCTTGCCGACCTCGAACTGCGGCTTGACCATCAGCACGAGGTCCGCGTCCGGCGCCGCACACCGCGCCAGGGCGGGCAGCACAAGCTTCAGCGGGATGAAGGACAGATCCCCGACCACTACGTCCACCGGCACACCGTCGATCGCCTCCAGCGTCAACTCACGTACGTTCGTACGGTCCTTGACGGTGACGCGTTCATCGCTCTGCAGGGACCAGGCGAGCTGCCCGTACCCCACGTCGACGGCGACGACGTGCGCGACACCGGCCCGCAGCAGGACGTCGGTGAAGCCGCCGGTCGACGCGCCGGCGTCCAGCGCCCGCCGCCCCGCCACCACGAGCCCCTGCGGAGCGAACGCGGCCAGCGCGCCCGCGAGCTTGTGCCCGCCGCGCGAGACGTACTCGGGGTCGCCGTCGTCCGCCGCGACGACGATCGCCGCGGCCTTCTCCACCTGCGTCGCCGGCTTGGTCGCGACGATCTTGCCGACGGAGACCCGGCCCGCGGCGATCAGCTGGCTGGCGTGCTCGCGCGAGCGGGCCAGCTCACGGCGGACGAGTTCGGCGTCGAGGCGGATACGTGCCACACCTGCCACGGTCGGTTCAGCTCCTGTGCTCATACGGGGAAGACGGCTCGTCCGGGGAAGACGGCCGGGGCGCGGCGTCCAGCGCGGTCAGCGCCGTCCGCAGCCCCTGATGTACATCCTCGTACACCTCGACGTGTCCGTCCGCCGCGAGGTGGTCCACATCGCCGAGCCGCTCGAGCTGCGCGTCCACGTCGGCGTTGCCCGTGGGGGTGCGCTCGATGCCGAGGGGAGCGGGGGCCGCGGGCTCGTACGACGGTTCGCCGGGAACCGGAGCCTCGGTCACGGCATCGGCCTCGGCTTCCGCTTCGGCGGGGGTCTCACTCATGCTCAGACGCTACCCCGGAAGCCCGGTGTACCGTCGATCACGATGGCCACTACGGAGGAGTGCCGGGCGGCGCTCGACAAACTCTCGGACAACATGGCGGGCGCGGGTGGCGACGTCCGGGCCGCCGCGGCGCTCGACCGCTCGCTGAGCTGCCGGATCACGGATCTGGACGTGACGTTTTCCGGCCGTCTGGAGGACGGCCGGATCGTGGTGCTCGACACCCGCCAGGGGCCGCCCGCCGAGAAGGCGCAGATCCGCCTCTCGATGTCGGGCGACGACCTGGTGGCGATGGTGAACGGCCGGCTGAACTTCGCGAAGGCCTGGGCGGCGGGACGGGTCAGGCTGGAGGCCTCGTTCCGCGACCTGCTGCGCCTCAGGACGCTGCTTTAGCCACGGCCGGGAGCTCCGCGTGGGCCGCCGGCCTGCGGGCCTTGCGCGCCGCCGGCACGACCAGCGGGGTCCCCGTCTCCGGATCGTCGATGACCTGGCACTTCATCCCGAAGAGCCGCTCGACGAGGTCGGCGGTGACGATGTCCCTCGGGGCGCCCTCGGCGATGATCTCGCCGTCGCGCAGCGCGATGAGGTGGGTGGCGTACCGGGCGGCGTGGTTGAGGTCGTGCAGGACGGCGACGAGCGTGCACCCCTGCTCCTCGTGCAGCTCCGCGCAGAGGTCGAGCACGTCGATCTGGTGCTGGATGTCCAGGAAGGTCGTCGGCTCGTCGAGCAGCAGCAGCGGCGTCTGCTGGGCGAGCGCCATGGCGATCCACACGCGCTGGCGCTGGCCGCCGGAGAGTTCGTCGACGTAACGGTCGGCGAGTTCGGCGACGCCGGTGGACTCCATGGACTCCCGTACGACCGTCTCGTCCTGCGGCGACCACTGGCGAAGCAGCCCCTGGTGCGGGTAGCGGCCGCGGGCGACGAGGTCGCCGACGGTGATGCCGTCGGGCGCGACCGACGACTGCGGCAGCAGACCGAGCGTCTTGGCGACCTTCTTGGCGGGCATCGACTGGATGGCGGCGCCGTCGAGCAGGACCCGGCCCGCGCTCGGCTTGAGCATCCGCGACAGGGCGCGCAGCAGCGTGGACTTGCCACAGGCGTTCGGGCCGACGATCACCGTGAAGGAGTTGTCGGGGATCTCCACGGACAGCTTCTCGGCGATGACACGCTGGTCGTATCCGAGGGTCACGTCGTCGGCTATCAGCCTGTTCACTGCGGTGCTCCTTTGGTTCCGGTGCGGCTGGTCCTCGTCCGCGGAGGGGGTGTGCGGGCGCGCGCTCATATCCGTCCTGCCTTGCGCTCCGTGACGAGGAGCCACAGGAGGTAGACACCGCCGACGACGCCGGTCACCACGCCGACGGGCAGCTGGTCCGCGCCGAACATCCGCTGCGAGACCAGGTCGGCGACGATCAGCAGCGTTGCGCCCATCCAGGTGGCGGCCAGCAGGTTCGGTCCGGGCGACTTGGTCAGCCGCCGGGCGATCTGCGGGGCGGTCAGCGCCACGAAGACCACGGGTCCCGCCGCGGCGGTCGCGGCCGCGGTGAGGAAGACGGAGGCGGTGAGCAGCAGCAGCCGGGTGCGCTCGACGCGGATGCCGAGGGCGCCGGCCGCGTCGTCGCCCATCTCCAGCATGCGCAGCGGACGCCCGAACGCGGCCACGACCGGGACGAGGATCGCGAACAGGATCAGCAGCGGCCACACCTGTTCCCAGCCGCGCCCGTTGAGGGACCCGGTCATCCACACGGTGGCGCGGGCCGCGTCCACGAAGTCGGCCTTGGTGAGCAGATAGCCGTTGATGGCGGTGACGAACGCGGAGATACCGATGCCGACGAGGACGAGCCGGTAGCCGTGCACGCCCCGCTTCCACGCGAGGACGTAGATCGCGAAACCGGTGACGAGTCCGCCGACGAGCGCGCCGAGGGCGACCTGCGTGGCGCTGCCGCCGAAGATCACGATCATCACGAGCGCGCCCGCCGTCGAGCCCTGCCCGAGGCCGAGCACGTCGGGGCTGCCCAGCGGGTTGCGTGAGATGGACTGGAAGAGCGCGCCGGACAGGCCGAGCGCGCCGCCGACCAGGAGGCCGACGAGGACCCGCGGAAGGCGCAGGTCGTTGATGATGAACTCCTGCCCGACGTCGCCGTGGCCCGCGAGGGTGCGCAGGACGTCGAGGGCCGGGATCGGGAAGTCTCCGGTGCCGATCAGCACGACGCTCGCGGCGAGCGCGGCCACGAGCAGGACCGCGACGACGACGGCCGAACGGACGTGGAGCCGTACGGAGAGCCCGCCCGGGGTGCGTATCGCCTTCACAGCTGGGCCAACTTCCGACGGCGTACGAGAACGATGAAGACCGGCGCGCCGATGACGGCCGTGACGATGCCGACCTGCAGTTCGGCGGGGCGCGCCACGAGCCGTCCCACGACGTCGGCGCCGAGCAGCAGGACGGGCGACAGGACCGCCGCGTACGGCAGGATCCAGCGCATGTCGGGTCCGGTGAACGAGCGCACGATGTGCGGCACCATCAGGCCGACGAAGACGATGGGCCCGCAGGCCGCGGTGGCGGCGCCGCACAGCAGGGTCGCGGCGGCCATGCTCAGGGCGCGGGTGCGGCCGAGGTGGGCGCCGAGGGCGCGGGCGGTGTCGTCGCCCATGGCCATCGCGTTGAGCGGCCGGGCGAGGCCGAGCGCGAGCACGGCGCCGACGACGATGAACGGCAGCACCTGCTGGATCGTGTCCATCTTGGCGCTGGCCAGCGAGCCGACCTGCCAGAACCGCATGCGGTTGAGCGCGACGTCGTCGGTGATCATCACCGCGTACAGGTAGCCGGACAGCGCCGCGCTGATCGCGGTTCCGGCGAGAGCGAGCCGCACAGGGGTCGCGCCGCGCGTACCGCCGAGGACGTACACGAGCACACCGACCGCGGCGGAGCCGAAGAAGGCGAACCACACGTAGCCGCTGAACGAGGTCACCCCGAAGAAGGTGATGGCGGTCACGACGGCGGCCGACGCACCCATGTTGATACCGAGGATGCCGGGGTCGGCCAGCGGGTTACGGGTCAGGGCCTGCAGCACGGCGCCGGCGAGGCCGAGCGCGAGCCCGGCCAGCAGACCGAGCAGCGTCCGCGAGACGCGCTCGCCGACGACGATGTCCGCGTACGTACCCGTGTCGTGGAACAGCCCGTGCCAGACCTGATCCAGAGCAAGCGGTTTGGCACCGACGGCGATGCTCGCCACCAGGACGGCGACCAGCACGACGACCGAGACGAGAAGCCCGGCCGTGCGTATCGCCGCACGGCGGCCGGGGGGCGCGGGAGCGGTGTCCGCGCTCGATTCTGGGGGGCTGTCGACCAACACGAGGTTAGGTTAGCCTACCCTCCAAATTGGCCACATTCTGCTGTGCCGAGAGAAGCATCCCTCATACCTCCTGCCCTGTCACGGGCCGCCCCCGGTGCGTGCTGCTCACGGCTCTGCTCACCACATGCCGCAACGGCAAACACCCCAAGCACACCAAACACTCCAAACACACTGCATTACCCATCCCAAGAGGCTCGCGACATGACAGAAACAGCTGCCCCGACCACGGCCACCGCCACGACCGCCACCGGAACGACTGCCGGAGCCACCGCCGCGGACCCGGCTCCCGCTCCGGCTCCGGCTCCCTTCGACCTCTTCGCCCTCCACGTCCTACGGGCCGAACGCCTCACTCCGTCCATGGTCCGCGTGGTCTTCGGCGGCCCCGGCATGCCCCGCATGGCATCGGCCGGCCGCGACCAGCGCATCAAACTGTTCCTGCCGTCGGCGGGACAGCAGGCCCCGCATCTCCCGGACAGCGCCGACGACGAGTGGTACGCCGCATGGCAGGCGCTCGACCCCGCGACACGCGGCATCATGCGCACGTACACGATCCGCGAACTGGACGCCCCCGCAGGCGAGTTGACCGTCGACTTCGCGGCGCACGGCGACGAGGGCCCGGCCTCCCGGTGGGCCCTGCGGGCGCGCCCCGGCGACCGGGTGGGCGTCTTCGCCCCGGTTGTCGAGGAGAACCTGGCCTTCGAGTTCCGCCCGCCCGCCGACACCGACTGGATCCTGCTGACGGCGGACCCCTCGGCGCTGCCGGCCATCGCCAACATCCTGGCCCACCTGCCCCGCTCCGTCCCCGTCCGCGCCTGGATCGAGGTGCCCACGCCGGAGGACCGCCAGGCGCTTCCCACGCATGCGGACGCGGACATCACCTGGCTCACCGCCTCCGGCACCACCCCCGAGGCGATCCGCGCGGCGACGCTCCCCGAGGGCACGCCCTACGCCTTCGTGGTGGGCGAGTCGTCCTCGGTGAAGTCGGTCCGCCGCCATCTGGTGACGGAACGCGGCTTCGACCGCAAACGCGTCAAGTTCTCGGGCTACTGGCGCCAGGGAACTTCGGAGGACGCCCTGGCCCAATCCGGCGAAGCGGCCTGAACAGCCCGCACAGCGCCTGACCGCTTGCCTCTACCGGGCACCCCGCCGCGACGCCGCTGGGCACCCGCCCCCCTGCCCACCCCGCTACAGATCCAGCCGCGCCAACACCTTCGCCGAGTCCAGCTCGCACACCCCGTCCCCCGCCGCCGTCCAAGCGGCAGCGCACAGCGCCCGCAGGGCGTCGATCGCGTCCCCGTCCCCCTCCAGCTCCAAGCGCTCGTCCCCGGCCGTGGCGGTCCACCCGCCGCACTCGAACGCGCCCTGCGCCTCGGTCACCTCAGGCTGCCCGGTCAGCATTCCGCGCAGGTCGCGGTCCACATAGGTGGGCCGGTGCTGCGGCGGCGCAGCCAGCAGTTGCGCCCCGTCCGTCACACCGGTCAGCACGAGGAGCGAATCCACCTCCCCGTTGAACGCGCCCTCGATATCCGTGTCGAGGCGGTCCCCCACAACCAGCGGCGTCTTCGCCCCGGTCCGCAAAATCGTCTCCCGGTGCATCGGCGGCAGCGGTTTGCCCGCGATCTGCGGCTCCGCCCCTGTCGCGATCCGGACGACCTCGACAGCCGCCCCGTTCCCCGGAGCGATGCCCCGCGCGCTCGGAATGGTCAGATCGGTGTTGGAGGCGAACCAGGGAACGCCCCCCGCAATGGCATAACAGGCCTCGGAGAACCGCTTCCAGGCCATGTCGGGCCCGCCGTACCCCTGTACGACCGCGACGGGCTCGTCGTCGGCGGACTCGACCGGCTCCAGCCCCCGCTCCCGCAACGCGACCCGCAGCCCTTCCCCACCGATCACCAACACCCGCGCGCCCTCGGGAACTTGCTCACTGATGAGCCGCGAGACGGCCTGCGCCGACGTGATGACGTCGTCCGCCTCGGTCGGAATTCCGAGCTCGGTCAGGTGCTCCGCGACGGCGTCAGGCGTGCGCAGCGCGTTGTTGGTGACATACGCGAGCCCCATGCCCCCGTCGCGCGCATCGGCCAATGAGTCGACGGCGTGCGCGATGGCATGCCCGCCCGCGTACACGACCCCGTCCAGATCGAGCAGCGCGGTGTCGTACGCCTCGCTCAACGCCCGCGTACTGCTCCCCGGCCCCACCCGCGGCCCACCGTCACCCGTACCACTCGCACTCTGGCTCATTCCCTATCGCCCTTCATCGGTCCCTCTCCCCCGATCATCCCTCAAGCCACTGACACTCGTACGATGCACGGATGAACACTGCAGGTGACGGCTTGGATCTGCGCCCCTTCCGAGGGGTGCGCTACGTCCCCGCGCGCATCGGCAGCCTGGCGGCCGTCACCTCACCTCCGTACGACGTCGTCGTCCGCCCGGACGGCCTGCTGCACCTGGAGAGCGCGGACCCGCACAACATCGTCCGTCTGATCCTCCCGCAGGCCACGTCCCCGCAGTCGCGCAACGACCAGGCGGCCGCCACCCTGCACCGCTGGCTCGCCGAGGGCGTCCTCGCCCCCGACACCGAACCGGCCCTCTACGTATACGAACAGCGCAGCGGCGATCTACTACAGCGCGGCATCATCGGCGCCCTGCGCCTGTCGGAAGCCTCCGAAGGCGTGGTTCTCCCGCACGAGGACGTCATGCCGCACGTGGTCGAGGACCGCGCGGGCCTGATGCGCACCACAGCAGCGAACTTCGAACCCCTCCTGCTGACCTATCGGGGCAACGGCGACGGGACGGGCGCCACCGCCGTCATCGAACGCACGGTCCAGCATCCGCCGCTCCTCTCCACGACCACCGAGGACGGCTACAACCACCGCCTGTGGTCGCTCACGGACCCGTCGGACGTCCGCGCGGTCCGCGACGATCTGGCCCACCACCAGGCCCTGATCGCCGACGGCCACCATCGCTGGGCGACCTACCTGCGGCTGCGCGCCGAACATCCGTCGCCCACCCCGTGGGACCACGGTCTGGTCCTCCTCGTCGACACGGTGCGCTACCCCCTGCGCGTCCGTGCCATCCACCGTCTCCTCAACCGCCTCCCGATCGACCAGGCACTGGCGACGGCTGCCCCCTTCTTCCGCGTACGGGAAGTCGCGGGCCCTCTCGCTCAGGCGCTGGAGTCGCTCGCCGAGGCCGCGCACCACGGCAACGCGTTTCTCCTCACCGGCGCCGACGACAGGTACCACCTGCTCGACCAGCCGGACCGGGCCCTCCTCGACCGGACGATCCCGACGGGCCGGCCGGAGGCCTGGCGCACTCTGGACGCGACGGTCCTGCACGCCACGCTCCTCGGCCATGTCTGGGGTATCCCCGAGGACTCCCCCGCCTGTGTCAGCTACATCCATGACACGGAGGCGACGGTGGAGAAGGCCCGGCGCGACGGTGGCACGGCGGTCCTCATGCACCCGGTCCGCGAGGAAGTCGTCCGCGAGCTGGCCCGCCAGGGGGTGACGATGCCTCGCAAGTCGACGTCGTTCGGCCCGAAGCCGGCCACGGGCCTGGTCCTTCGCACGCTCACGAACGACTGACGGGCGGGTCCCGAAGGACCCGCCCGTCATCTCACCTCACCGGCCGCGCCGGCTACTTCTCGTCAGCGCCCTCGTCGTCGCCTTCATCGACACCGTCACCCTCACGGTCGTCGTCGGCTTCGCGCTCGCCTTCGCTGCCGGCCGGCGCCGCGACCTCATCGGCGTCGTCGCCGTCACCGTCGAAGGCATCGACGAACTCGACACCGTCCAGCTCGGCCAGCCGGTCCGACGCGTCCGTGCTGCCGTCCTTGTCGGACTCCACGGCCTTGGCGAACCACTCGCGCGCCTCGTCCTCCCGCCCGGCGGCCAGCAGCGCGTCGGCGTACGCGTACCGCAGCCGCGCGGTCCACGGCTGCACGGAGTTCGAGGCCAGCTCGGGACTCTGCAGCGTCACGATGGCAGCGTCCAACTGGTCCAGGTCACGCCGCGCACCGGCGGCGACGAGCCGCATCTCGACCTGCCCGGCCTTGTCGAGCTTCTGCACCTCGGGCGCCCCGGCCATGTCGAGCGCCTTCTCGGGCCGCCCGAGCCCACGCTCACAGTCGGCCATCACGGGCCACAGTTCTACGTGCCCTGTCATGCGGCGCGCGGCCCGGAACTCGGCGAGTGCCTCGCTGTAGTTCTGACTCGCGTAGGCGGCGAATCCGGCAGCCTCGCGCACGGCAGCCACACGGGACGCGAGCCGCAGAGCCACCTTCGCGTACCCGTAAGCGCCCTCGGGGTCGTCATCGATCAGCCGGGCGACCATCACCAGGTTCTTGGCGACGTCCTCCGCAAGCCCCTTCGGCAGGGACTGCAGCTCCTGCTGTACGTCCTTGTCGAGCTCGAAGCCGGAAACGTCCTCGGGGATCGGCAGCCGCTTGATCGGCTCACGATCCCGCTCCCGCTCGTCGCGGTAGCGCCCGCCACCACGGCGGTCGTCCCGCCGGTCATCACGCCGGTCGTCGCGCCCGCGGAACCCGCCGCCACGACTGTCGTCACGCCGGAAGCCACCGCCACGGTTGTCGTCGCGCCGGTCATCGTCGCGCCGGAAGGGGGGACGGTCGCTGTCGCGGCGCGGCCCACGATCGCGGTCGCGGTCGCCGCCACCGTAGGAGGGACGATCGTCGCGGCCACGGAAGCCACCGCCGCCACCGCGGTTGTCATCGCGTCGGTCGTCGCGGCGGAAGGGGGGACGGTCACCACTGTCACGGCGCGGCCCACGATCACGGTCGCCGCCACCGTAGGAGGGACGATCGTCGCGGCCACGGAAGCCACCACCACCGCGGTTGTCGCCACCGCGATTGTCGTCACGTCGGAACCCACCGCCACCACCACGGTTGTCGCCACCGCGGTTGTCGTCACGCCGGTCGTCCCGACGGAACGGAGGTCGGTCGCCACTGTCACGGCGCGGCCCGCGATCACGGTCGCCACCACCATAGGAGGGACGGTCATCGCGGCCACGGAAGCCACCGCCACCACCACGGCTGTCACCACCACGATTGTCGTCACGCCGGAACCCACCACCGCCACGGCTGTCGCCACCACGGTTGTCGTCACGTCGGTCGTCGCGGCGGAAGGGGGGACGGTCACTGTCGCGGCGCGGCCCACGATCGCGGTCGCCGCCACCGTAGGAGGGACGATCGTCGCGGCCACGGAAGCCACCACCACCGCGGTTGTCGCCACCGCGATTGTCGTCACGCCGGAACCCACCGCCACCACCACGGTTGTCGCCACCGCGGTTGTCGTCACGCCGGTCGTCCCGACGGAACGGAGGTCGGTCGCCACTGTCACGGCGCGGCCCACGATCACGGTCGCGGTCGCGGTCGCCACCACCATAGGAGGGACGGTCATCGCGGCCACGGAAACCACCACCACCACCACGGCTGTCACCACCGCGATTGTCATCGCGCCGGAACCCACCACCACCGCGGTTGTCGCCACCACGGTTGTCGTCACGCCGGAAGCCACCGCCGCCACCGCCACGGTTGTCGCCACCGCGATTGTCATCGCGCCGGAAGCCACCGCCGCCACCACGGTTGTCGCCACCACGGTTGTCGTCACGCCGGTCGTCCCGACGGAACGGAGGTCGGTCGCCACTGTCACGGCGCGGCCCACGATCACGGTCACCCTGCGGCCGGTCGCGGCGCGGAGCGCCACCGCGGGAGCCGTCCCGGTCACCACTGTCCCGGCGGCGCTGCTCGCGCTCCGGTCGCTCGTCGGGAGAGTTGGTGGACATCGGCGTGACTCCTGTCTTTGGTACCGCAGTCATTCTCTCGCAGCAGGGGTACCGGCGCGCTTCGAGAAGAGTTCTGGAAATACAAAAAGGACCCTTGGTCCCAGCGTGTGTGCCGGGACCAAAGGTCCTCTCAAAATTAGTTCGGCGGCGTCCTACTCTCCCACAGGGTCCCCCCTGCAGTACCATCGGCGCTGTGAGGCTTAGCTTCCGGGTTCGAAATGTAACCGGGCGTTTCCCTCACGCTATGACCACCGAAACCCTTTCAGACATCCCCCATCGAGGGACATAAGAACAGGGCGGCGAACTAGCACACTTTTCAATTGATAAGTGAAACTGTTCAGCCAGCACAAACTGTTCGTTGTCTGGGAACTACACAGTGGACGCGAGCAACTGAGGACAAGCCCTCGGCCTATTAGTACCAGTCACCTCCACACCTTACGGTGCTTCCAGATCTGGCCTATCAACC